>JAFXQT010000090.1 GCA_017526905.1 Bacteroidaceae bacterium
ATGATGAATGACGAATGACGAAAGAAGAATGATAGCTGAATCCATACACCAGATTACGAGCCGCTTGCCCGAGGGCGTGCGGCTTGTTGCTGTTTCCAAATACCACCCGGCCGAGGCCATTCAGGAGGCTTACGAGGCGGGCCAGCGCTTGTTTGGCGAAAGCCACGCACAAGAGCTGCGCCAGAAACAGCCCGCGCTGCCGCAGGATATAGAATGGCACTTTATCGGCCACCTGCAGACCAACAAGGTCAAGTACATTGCACCCTACGTCGGGCTTATCCACTCGGCCGACTCGCCACACCTGCTGGAGGAAATCAACCGCCAGGCTCTGAAGGTGGGCCGCACCATCCGATGCTTGCTGCAACTGCATGTGGCACAGGAAGAAACGAAGTTCGGCTTCAGCACCGACGAGGCACTGGCCTACCTGGACAGCGGCGTATGGCAGCAGCTGGAAGGGGTGCAGCTGGCCGGCATCATGGCCATGGCCTCCAACACCGACGATACCGCGCGCATACGGCAGGATTTCCGCCGCGCACGCCAGTTCTTTGAACGCGCCCAGCGGGACTACTTCCCTGACAGCGGGAACGATGGCCAGCATTTGCGCTTACCCGGCGGGGAACCGCCGGGCACAATGGCCTGCCTTTCAGCTGAAGGGGGACAGAGGGGCATGATGGGCGAACGCTTACCCGGCGGGGAACTGCCGGGCACAATGGCCCACCTTTCAGCAGAAGGGGGACAGAGGGGCATGATGGGCGAACGCTTACCCGGCGGGGAACCGTCGGGCACGGTGGCCTGCCTTTCAGCTGAAGGGGGACAGAGGGGCCTTGTTCTGCCCTCCTCCACCTTCAATGAGTGCTCCATGGGTATGAGCGACGACTGGCCCATTGCGGCTGAAGAGGGCTCGACACTGGTGCGCATCGGTACTGCCATATTCGGTGCCAGGGTGTATTAGCCCACACAAACGGAGGCCACTGCCATATTTGGTGCCAGGGCATATTAGCCAGCACGAGCAGGGGTCATTCCGAACAAAAAGACGGCTTGTAGGAACACCGGGGTATTGGCCGGCACAAATGGGGGCTTAATGCCCTTTGCACCCAATTTGTCAGTTCGGGTGGAAAATTGGTCAATATGGGAGATTCGGTACGCGCCTACCGAAAAAGTGCACACAAAATTTGCAAGTGTGCAAAAAACGCCTTACCTTTGCACACTGAAATTCAAAATGTGCAAAAACGAACACACTTCATGGAAGTACCAAGCTTTAACGAGTGCATTCAAAAAAGCATCCAGGACAACTGGGATTTGGATGCATTGTCAGACTACGGGCAAAAGACGTTTCAGTACAAGGACGTGGCCCGTATTATAGAGAAACTACACATCATTTTCGAAGCCAGCGGCGTGCAGAAAGGCGACAAAGTGGCCATCTGCGGCCGTAACAGTGCCCGCTGGGGCATCGCCTTCCTGTCCACCCTCACCTATGGTGCCGTGGCCGTGCCCATCCTGCATGAGTTCCACCCCGAACAGATACACGACATCGTGAACCACTCCGATGCCAAGCTCCTGTTTGTGGGCGACCAGGTGTGGCCGAAACTCGACGCCGAGAAGATGCCCGGTTTGGAGGGAATCTTCGGCAACTCGTCCGATGAATACCGCCTGCTGTACGGGCGCACGGATAAAGTAAGGTACGCGCGTGAGAACCTGAACCGCCTGTTTGGCGAGCGCTTCCCCATGAACTTCCGCAAACACCACATCGACTACTACAAGGACAACCCCGACGAGATGGCCGTGCTGAACTACACCAGCGGCACCACCTCCAACTCGAAGGGCGTGATGATTCCCTACCGCGCCCTGTGGAGCAACGTGACCTTTGCCGACGAGGTGTATCACGACCATGTGCAGAAAGGCAGCAACGTGGTGAGCATCCTGCCCACCGCCCACATGTATGGCATGGCCTTTGAATTCCTTTACGAAATGACCTGCGGCGCCCATGTGCATTTCTTAGGCAAGACGCCCTCGCCCACGGTGCTGCTCAAGGCTTTCGAGGAGCTGAAGCCCAAGGTGGTCATTGCCGTGCCGCTGCTCATCGAGAAGATCGTGCGCAAGGCCATCTTCCCGAAAATCAAGGCACCCGCCATACGTCTGGCGCTGATGACACCCCTGTTGCGCGACCGCATACGCCTGAACATACGCCGCCGCATGCAGAAGGCCTTCGGCGACAACTTCTTTGAGATTATCGTGGGCGGAGCCGCCATCAACAAGGACATCGAGGTGTTCCTGAAGGGCATCGGCTTCAACTACACCGTGGGCTACGGCGCCACCGAGTGTGCCCCCATCATCTGCTACGCTCCCTGGAACAAGTTCAAGCAGGGCTCTTGCGGCAAGGCTGCTCCGCGCATGGAAGTGGTCATCGACAGTCCCGACCCGCAACACGTGCCGGGCGAGATCCTGGCCCGCGGCATGAACGTGATGCTGGGCTACTACAAGAACCCGGAAGCCACCGCCGAGACGCTGCGCGACGGGTGGTACCACACCGGCGACCTGGGCGTGATGGACGCCGAGGGCAACGTGTTCATCAAGGGCCGCTCTAAGAACATGCTGCTGGGTGCCAACGGACAGAATATCTACCCCGAGGAGATCGAGGACAAGCTCTCTTCCCTACCCTACGTGACAGAGTGCGTGGTGATCCAAAAGAACGAACAACTCTACGGCCTGGTATATGCCGACCCCGACGAGGTGAAGAAAGGCGGACTGACCCAAGCACAACTGGAAGAGCAGATGGAACTGAACCGCATCGAGCTGAACAAGATTGTGCCGACCTACGCCCGTGTGGCCGGCATCAAATTGATGCCTGAGGAGTTCGAGAAGACACCGAAGAAGAGCATACGACGCTACAAGTATATGAACTACCCGGTGTGAAGAAAGTGAAAAGGGAGAAAGTGAAAAGGGAAGTTAAAAAGGAAGTTAAAGGGGAAGTTAAAAAGGAAGTTAAAGGGGAAGTTAAAAAGGAAGTTAAAAGGGAAGTTAAAGGGGAAGTTCTTTAACTCCCTCTTTAACTCCCGAAACTTAAATAAGAATTACTAAAAAGTGAAACGTGAATAAACAAAATACATGACGCAAGACAACACCCAAGCCAAGAGTTTTAATCTCTGCGTACAAGAGACACTGCAGCAGCACTGGGACCTACCAGCGCTAAGCGACTACAGTGTGCAGACATTCCAATATAAAGATGTGGCACGTATCATCGAGAAGCTGCATATCATCCTCGAGGCATCGGGCGTGAAGCCAGGCGACAAGGTGGCCATCTGCGGCCGCAACAGTGCCCGCTGGGGCATCGCTTTCTTCGCTACCCTGACCTATGGAGCAGTGGCCGTGCCCATCCTGCACGAATTCCACCCCGAGCAGATTCACGACATCGTGAACCACTCGGAGGCAAAGCTGCTCTTCGTAGGCGATCAGGTCTGGGCCAAGCTGAACCCGGAGAAGATGCCACATCTGGAAGGCATCTTCGGCAATTCGACCGACGAATACACGCTTCTGGTGGGCCGGACAGACAAAGTGCGCTATGCACGCGAGAACCTGAACCGCCTATTCGGCGAGAAGTACCCCATGAACTTCCGCAAGCAACACATCAGCTACTATCAGGACAGCCCCGACGAGCTGGCCGTGCTGAACTACACCAGCGGCACCACCTCCAACTCAAAGGGCGTGATGATTCCTTACCGTGCGCTGTGGAGCAACTTTGCCTTTGCCGTGGAGGTGCTGGGCAAGCAGATGGGACCCGGCGACTGCGTCCTGTCCATGCTGCCCATGGCCCACATGTACGGCATGGCATTTGAATTTATCTATGAGTTCCTGCATGGCGTACACGTACACTTCCTCACGAAGACGCCTTCGCCCCAGGTGCTGCTCAAGGCCTTTGCCGACCTCAAGCCACGCCTCGTGGTGGCTGTGCCGCTCATCATCGAGAAGATTGTGCGCAAAGCTGTGCTGCCCAAGCTGCAGACGCCTGCCCTGCGCCTGGCCCTGCACACGCCGCTGCTGCGCGACCGCGTGAAACTGGAAATCTGCCACAAGCTGCAAGAGGCTTTCGGCGGCAATTTCATTGAAATCATCGTGGGCGGCGCTGCCTTCAACCAGGAAATCGAGGCCGTGCTGAAAGACATCGGCTTCAACTACACCGTGGGCTATGGCACCACCGAGTGCGCCCCCATCCTGTCCTATTCGCCCTGGGACCAGTTTGTACAGGGCTCTTGCGGCAAAGCAGCCCCCCGCATGGAGCTGCGCATAGACAGCAACGACCCGCAACACGTGCCGGGCGAGATCCTGGCACGCGGCATGAACGTGATGCTGGGCTACTACAAGAACCCGGAGGCCACGGCCGAGACGCTGCGCGATGGCTGGTACCACACCGGCGACCTGGGCGTGATGGATGCCGAGGGCAACGTGTTCATCAAGGGACGTTCCAAGAACATGCTGCTGGGTGCCAACGGACAGAACATCTACCCCGAGGAAATCGAGGACAAGCTCTCGTCCCTACCCTACGTGACCGAATGCGTGGTGATTCAAAAGGGCGAACATCTGTACGGCCTCGTCTATACCGACCCCGAGGACATCCGCCAAGGCGGACTGTCTGAAGCCGCACTGGCCGCACAAATGGAGAAGAACCGTCAGGACCTAAACCAGGCCGTGCCTGCCTACGCCCGTCTCCACGCCATCCGCCAGGTGACCGAGGAATTTGAAAAGACCCCGAAGAAGAGCATCAAGCGCTACAAGTACAAAGATTATCCAGTTTAAGGCTTATGGGCTTATAGGGGCCCGTTAGCCCTATAAGCCCTATTCACCTATCATCTCCAGGAACTCGGCCTCGCTCACTATGCTGACGCCGAGTTTCTGTGCTTTCTCCAGCTTGGCCGGTCCCATATTCTCGCCAGCTAGGATGAACGAAGTCTTGGCCGAGATGGAACTGACGTTCTTACCGCCATGCTGCTCGATGAGCGCCTTGTACTCATCGCGCGAATGGTGCTGGAACACGCCGCTTATCACGATACTCTTCCCTTCCAGCCGATTGCTCTGGGCCGCCTTCCTCTCCTCTGAAATCTCAAATTGCAAGCCTGCGGCGCGCAGACGTTCCAAGAGGAACACATGCGAGGGGTTGGCAAACCACTCCAGCACACTCTTGGCAATGGCCGGTCCGATGGTGCTGACAGCCAGCAAGTCGTCGAGCGATGCAGCAGCCAGTGCATCGATACTCTTGAAGTTGCGTGCCAGCACCTTGGCTGCCGTCTCGCCCACGAAACGGATGCCGAGGGCGAAGAGGACACGTTCGAATGGCACGGCCACAGAGGCACGGATGCCATCGAAAAGCTTGCGGGCGGAAATGTCGCGGTTCCGATTACCGCCGTTGATCTGCGGCACGGTAAGGTCATAGAGGTCGGCCACGTCGCGTATGAGCCCCCGATGGAACAGGTCGTCAACGGTTTCGGGGCCCATGGAATCGATATTCATGGCCTTGCGACTGATGAAATGCTCGATACGCCCCTTGATTTGCGGCGGACAGGCCGTGTCGTTAGGACAATAGGTGGCTGCCTCGCCCTCGTAGCGCACCAACGGTGTGCCGCACTCCGGGCAGGTGGTGATAAATTCCACGCGCGGCCCACGGTCGGGCGTGATAAACGACTCATCCACCGCCGTGATCTTCGGGATAATCTCGCCTCCCTTCTCCACCAGCACATGGTCGCCCAGATGCAGGTCCAGCGCACGGATAAAATCGGCATTATTCAGCGTGGCACGCCGCACAGTGGTGCCAGAGAGCTGCACGGGATCCATGTTGGCCACCGGCGTGACGGCACCAGTGCGTCCCACCTGGAAGGTCACCTCTCTCAGCGTGGTCGAAGCCTGCTCGGCCTGGAACTTATAGGCAATGGCCCAACGCGGATTCTTGGCTGTCATGCCAAGGCTGCGTTGCTGCCGCTGCGAGTTCACTTTCAGCACAATGCCATCGGTGGCCACAGGTAGGTTCTTTCGTTCGGTGTCCCAGTAGTCGATGAAAGCATAAATCTCGTCCAACGTGCTGACCTTGCGCATGTGCTGGCTCACTTGGAAGCCCCATGAACGGGCTGCCACCAGATTCTCATAATGCCCGTCGGCAGGCAGCTCGTCGCCTAACAGATAATACAGATAGGCATCGAGCTGGCGCTGTGCCACCACGGCCGGCTGCTTGCTTTTAAGGGTGCCGCTGGCGGCATTGCGTGGGTTGGCAAAGAGCGTTTCCTCCTGCTGCTGCCGCTCGCGGTTCAGTTTCTCGAACGAGGCCCAAGGCATGAGCACTTCGCCACGAATCTCGAACACATCGGGCCAGCCGGCATCGGGCGGCAACACCAACGGGATGGACTGAATGGTGCGCACGTTGGGCGTCACATCGTCGCCCTGCACACCGTCGCCACGTGTCACGGCACGTTGCAGCCGCCCGTGTTCATAGTGCAAGGAGATGCTGAGTCCGTCGAACTTCAGCTCGCAACAAATCTCGAACGGCTCGCCCTGCAGTCCCTGCCGCACACGCTCGTAAAACTCGGCCACCTCCTGGCGGTTGTAGGTGTTGGCCAGCGAGAGCATGGGGCGCTGGTGCACCACCGTGGGGAAGTCGTTGCTCAGGTCGGAGCCGACCCGCTGTGTGGGCGAGTTCGGGTCGAACAGCTCGGGGTGCCGCTGCTCCAGGGCCTGCAGTTCGTGCATGAGCGCATCGAACTCCTGGTCAGTAATGGCAGGTTCGTTTTTTATATAGTAGAGATAGTTGTGACGGTGCAGCTCATTGCGCAACTGTTCAATACGCTTG
This sequence comes from Bacteroidaceae bacterium, assembly GCA_017526905.1. GTDB lineage: Bacteria > Bacteroidota > Bacteroidia > Bacteroidales > Bacteroidaceae > Physcousia. The sequence goes on from JAFXQT010000090.1 coordinate 6,830, forward strand.
GTTTCTTCCATATTAGGGGCCGTTGTTTGTATTTTTTCTTCGGCAAAAGTACGACAAGAAAATGAGTCGAAAAAGAAAAAGGCAAAAATTATTTGTGCCGAGTGGATGATATTTCGGACAAATATGCGTATCTTTGCAGCCGCTATGCGGCGTGCTGCCAGCACCCGCGCAGGCAGGACTACATCTAATGAACGAATAAACACACCTATTCTATGACTTTTCTAAGGCAATATATACAAACCCTCAAACCATCCGTGCAGCAATTGGCATGCCTGTATGCCTATATCGGCGGCGACCTCAAAGATGAGGACAAGACGCAGCTGGCTGTGCACGGTGTGTGCATGATGGGCGAACTGCAAATCATGACGGGCACCCTCCTGGACAGCACGATCATCGTGCACCAGCCGGCCACCCACTTCGGCCCTGAGCAGCAGTTTATCCGCCCCAAATACTATGCTGAGGTCATGCTTTTTGCCATGGAGGAACACCCTGAGTGGCTCAAGGATTTCGACAGCTGGCCACTGACACGCTACACGTCCATGAACAACTTGCAGAAAGCGGTGCGCATGTGCGCCGCCGGCAAGATGCCGCCCCCCATGTTGCTGGAAGCCGACATACCGCCCTATCTGATGGGATTTGCCCACGACAGGCGCTTCGAACCGCTCATCACGATGATCCGCGACGTGGACTTCCCCGCCTTTATCAGTGCCTGCATCAAGAAATGGATTAAAGAGGACTTCAGCGATCCGGACGACGTACTGAAACACCAACTGTCCATGCGCAAGTTCGACACAAGCGACCCCGACATCAAGGCGCTGCACGCCCTGGCCGGCTACTACCGCTATGTGTGCCAGGGGCAGTACACGCCACCCACCAGCATCCGAATGACCTTTTATGACCTGCTGCTGAAGGGCGTCCATGCCATGAGCCAAGGCAAGGCCGACCTGGCCGTGAAGGTGTTTGGCGAAGCCATCACCGCCACAAGCAAGAACGGCAGCAACAAAGCCGAGAAGTTCCTGACCGATGGCGTTGCCGCACTGTTTTGGGTGGTAGCCACCTGGACCAGCAATACCAGCGACAACAAACAACGCCTGCAGACGTTCTGCGTGCAGGCACGCGAAGGCAACTACCGCCGCGTCGGAACAGCCCTGCTGCTGGCCGAGATGCTGGTGCACCCGCTGCAACGCATCAACATGGACCTGCTCACCGAACTGATTAACCCACAAAGCCTGGCCGACAAGGAATTCGTGTTCCAGCAGCAGATGGCCACCCTACTGGCTGCCCATTTCACTGGCTACCAGATTTCGGCCGATACCTTCCAACCCCAGTCGGCTTTCCTACGTCATGAAGCAGCCGGGCTAATCAAGATGACGAAATATGAGAAGAAACTGCTGGACGGCGTGTTCGGCAACAAGCCGCTCAGCAGTTTCATCCGTGCCAAGGCTCCCTGGGAGCTGATGCTGGACCGCCTCATCGCCACCGAGTCGCACCGTCAGGCACCGAGCGATGAGGGTGAGCACCGCGTTATGTACATCATTCTGAACGATGGCGAGAGCGTGGAACTGCGCGAGCAGAACCGCCTGCGCAGCGGCAAATGGGGCCTGGGCAAGGGGTTGCCATGGAGCCGTTTCATGAGCGGCAGCGAATCCTTCATGGACCGCGCCGACCAGGCCGTTGTGGCCGACCTGCGCTACCTGCAGGCCACACGTGTCACCGTGGGCGCCATCCTGCCCCACTTAGTGGGCAGCGACCGTGTATATACCGGCGAACAGACCCCCTTCCGCCGCGTCAACATCGAGGCCCAGCGCCCTTATGTCATTGTGGAGCGCACGACCGATGGCGGTTTCCACCTGCAGAGCAACGTGCAGTTCCAGGACATGCTCTCGCAGACCAATGTGTATCACCGCGAGGATTCCATGCACTACATCTTCTTCCCCATGAGCGACCGCGAACGCAGCGTGCTGCAGGAACTGCTCTCCGTGACCGACTTTCCCCCCGAAGCCGAAAGCCAGCTGCGCAAACTGCTGCCACTGATACGAAACGTCACCGACATACACTCCGACCTTATCGAGGACGAGCGCGAGCTGGAAACCATCACCGGACAGACACCCATCCTCATCCGTCTGACGCCCGACCCCACCGCACAGACCATGTTCGATGCCTACGTGCTGGTGCGCCCCCTGCTTGGCGGCAAGATGGCCCTGACACCGGGCCAAGGCGACAAGGTAATCATAGACGAGTGCGACAACGGGCGCTTCCGCGTGGAACGTGACATGGAAGGCGAGACATGCAACCTGGACACGCTGCTGGCATACACGCGCGAACATAAAATTGACTTCAACGAGAACCTAAACGGGCACTTGGGCACCGCACAGGTACTGGACCTGCTGGCCTTTGTCAGCTGCCATCAGGACATCTGTGCCGTGGAGTGGCCCGAGGGCGAAAAACTGCGTATGCACTCCACCACCAACGCAGACTGGAACATATCGCTGACCAGCCGCGGCCGGTGGTTTGAGATCGAAGGCGAGGTCAAACTCACCGACAACGCTGTGCTCAGCGCCCAGCAACTGCTGCAAGCCATCGGCAACAGCCATGGCGGCTACGTACAGCTGCAAAACGGCGACTACCTGTGGCTGAGCGAACGCATACGCCGCCAGCTGGATGCGTTGGAAAGCATCTCGACCACCGAGAACAACCGTCCGGCCATATCCACCCTGCAAACGGGTCTTCTGGCCGATATCCTGCACGGCGACATCGAGATAAAGCACGACGGCGAACTGGGCAACCTGAAACAACGCATTGAACAGGCCGACGACTGGCAGCCCACCGTGCCCGAACAACTCACCGCCACCCTCCGTCCCTATCAGACCGAAGGCTTCCAGTGGCTGATGCGCCTGGCATCATGGGGTGCCGGTGCCTGCCTGGCCGACGATATGGGTCTGGGCAAGACCGTGCAAACCATCGCTTTCCTGTTGGCACATGCGGACGAAGGCCCCTCACTGGTCGTTGCGCCCGCATCGGTGGTGAGCAACTGGCAAGCCGAACTGGGCCGCTTTGCACCCACCCTCACGTCCTACAACCTGAGCGACTACTACGACCGCAAGCCCGTGGTCAAACAGGCATCGGCCCGCGATGTGGTGGTGTGCACCTATGGCCTGATCGTGTCGCAGGCCGAACTGCTGTGCAGCCGCAAGTGGAATATCATCTGCCTGGACGAAGCGCACAACATCAAGAACCGTGGCACCAAGACCAGCGCCGCCTGCATGAACCTCACGGCCAACTACCGCCTTATTCTGACGGGTACGCCTGTGCAGAACCACCTGGGCGAGCTCTGGAACCTGTTCCAGTTCATCAACCCCGGCCTGCTGGGCACCTACGAACAGTTCAACGCCAAATACATACTGCCCATTGAGAACAGCGACGACAAGGAACGCCACCAGCAACTGCAAGCCGTGGTGGCCCCCTTCATGCTCAGACGCACCAAGGCGTCGGTGGTACAGGAACTGCCCGACAAGACCGAAATCACGCTGAATGTGGAACTGACCGAGGACGAGATGGCCACCTACGAAGTGATTCGCCGAGAGGCCGAACAGCGCTTCCGCGAGGAGGGCGAACAGCTGTCGGTCAACGCTCTGGCCGAGATTACACGTCTGCGCCGCACCGCATGCAGCGTTGCACTGACCAACAGCGAGTGGACGGGTGGCTCATCCAAGGTAAACGCCTTTATGGAACTGGTGTCCGACATCGTCGAGGGCGGCCACAGCGTGTTGGTGTTCAGCCAATTCACCAGTTTCCTGAAGATTATCGGCGAGGCGCTGACGAACGCACATCTGCCTTACCTATACCTGGACGGAAACCTCACTATCCGCCAGCGCGAGCAACTGGTTACCGACTTCCAGAAAGGCAAGCGGCCCATCTTCCTCATCAGCCTCAAGGCCGGTGGTGTAGGTCTGAACCTGACGGCTGCCAACTACGTGATTCATCTGGATCCCTGGTGGAACCCCGCCATCGAACAACAGGCCACCGACCGCGCCTACCGCATCGGTCAGACCAAGGCCGTCACTGTGTATCACCTCATCTCACACCACACCATCGAAGAGAAGATTCTCCGACTGCACGAGAGCAAACGTGCGCTGTCCGACAGTATCCTCGAAACGGCCGAACAGTCACACCGCCTTACTGCTCAGGAGCTGCTTGAGATGTTGTCCAACAACTGGTAAACCGCACCAGCACACTTTGAACATTGAACGGAGCACCCGGCCTAAAAGGATGCTTCTTGAAGTGTCAAGCGTCACCCTTAGGATGCCGAGCGGCCCAGCAAAAACCATTAAACTTTCAACATTAAACTCTCAACATTAAACTTTCAACTTTCAACTGCGGCCAGCGCCGCCCCCAATATGCGCATAGACATCATCACCGTCCTTCCCGAACTGATTGAAGGCTTTCTCAACGAGAGCATTCTTGGAAGGGCACAGAAAAAAGGGCTTGTAGAGATTCATCTTCACAACCTTCGCGACTACTCCAGCCGCAAAGACCGCCGCATTGACGATTACCCCTTCGGAGGCTTTGCCGGCATGGTCATGCAATGCGAGCCAATCGACCGTTGCATCAGCGCCCTGAAGGCCGAGCGCCACTACGACGAGGTCATCTTTACCACCCCCGATGGCGAGCAGTTCTCCCAGCCCATGGCCAATAGCCTCTCACTGTGCCAGAACATTATTATCCTGTGCGGTCACTACAAAGGCATCGACTACCGCATCCGCGAGCATCTCATCACAAAGGAGGTGAGCATTGGCGACTACGTCCTTACAGGTGGCGAACTGGCTGCCGCCGTCATGGCCGACGCCATCGTGCGCATCCTGCCCGGCGCCATCGGCGACGAGCAGAGCGCTCTCTCCGACTCCTTCCAGGACAACCTCCTGGCTGCACCCGTCTATACCCGCCCTGCCGACTACCGCGGCTGGCGCGTCCCCGATATCCTCCTCTCCGGCCACGAAGCCAAAATCAAGGAGTGGGAACTGCAGCAGAGTATGGAACGCACCAAACGACTGCGACCGGACCTGATAAAAGATAAGAGATAAAAGATAAGAGATAAGAGATAAAAGATAAGAGATATGGGCACATCCTTCTGCAATTCTGATACATCTTTTAGCAAGTCTAATACATCTTGCTCCCTCCCTACTGGGAGGGCGGGGGGAGAGTCCGATAAGAGATAAGAGATAAGAGATGAAGATAGCAAATCAAAATAGCGGTATGGAGAGTCCTTTCGGGCCGGGCGCTGCTCAGCCCCTTGAAGGATGGCAAGGAGGGAGCCCACACTTTCTCCTCGACCTCCACACCCACACGGTAGCCTCCGGCCACGCCTACAGCACCATCCAAGAGATGGCACAGGCGGCAGCCACCAAAGGCATACAGTACCTGGGCATCACCGAGCACGCACCCGGAATACCCGGCACATGCTCGCCCATCTATTTCCGCAACCTGCATGTGGTGCCACGCCAGATGTATGGCGTGCGTCTGCTGTTGGGTGCCGAACTCAACATCCTCGACACTCACGGCACCCTCGATCTGGACGAATATCACTACCAACTGCTCGACATCCGCATAGCAGGCATACACAGCCTCTGCTGGACGGGTGGCACACGGCGCGAAAACACCAACGGCATGCTGGCAGCCATACACAATCCCTGGACACACATCATCAGCCATCCGGCCGACGGCACCGCCGAGCTCTATTTCGAACCCATCGTACTGGCCGCACGCGACACGCACACCCTGCTCGAAATCAACTCTTCCTCGCTCAACCCCGTCCGCCACAAGGCGGCAGCACGACCCAATAACCTGGAACTGCTGCAGTTGTGCAAGAAATATGATGTGCCGGTTATCCTTGGTTCCGATGCGCACATCTCCTTCTCCATAGCCGACTATCAGTATGCCCTCCCGCTACTGGCCGAGACGCAGTTTCCGGCCGAACTCGTCGTCAACGACAAGCCCGACTTCTGCTTCCAGTACCTGGGTATCGACTTGGGGGGCTACTCTTAAAAAGGTTTAATTTCTTTGCGCCATAGTCAAAAAGCCATATCTTTGTAGCCGACATCCCCTCCTTCCCACCACCGTGGAGATTACAGGGAGTTTCTACACCACAAACAGCCATGAGCGATAACCGCAAACTGAACCTATACATCATAGCCGGGTGCAACGGCGCGGGCAAGACTACTGCCTCGTTCACCGTGCTGCCCGAGATGCTCAACTGCCGCGAGTTTGTCAATGCCGACGAGATTGCACGCGGCCTCTCCCCCTTCAACCCCGAGGGGGTGGCTATTCAGGCCGGCAGACTGATGATAGACCGCGTGCTGCACCTGCTGAAGGAAGGCGAGACCTTCGCCTTTGAAACCACACTGGCCACCCGTTCGTACGTGAAACTGATACAGCGCGCACAGAAACGCGGCTATTTCGTTACGTTGCTCTTCTTCAGCCTTTCATCGCCCGAGCACGCCATTCGCCGCGTGGCGAAGCGTGTCAGCCAGGGCGGCCACAATATCCCCGTCGATGTGATAGAACGGCGCTACGAAGCCGGACTGCAGAACTTGTTCCAACTGTACATCCCTATCGTGGATTACTGGGCTCTCTACGACAACTCCTCATGCCCCTCGCAGCGCATAGCCAGCGGCTGGAAGGACACTCGTATCAATGTTGACAACGGCGATAAGTACGCCCGTTTCCTTGATCAATACGCTAATACCCCCGAAAGCCATGAGTGACCGCGAAGTTAAAGAAATGCAGCGCCGCATAGACAAAGGTATCTTGCTGGCGCAACAACGACTGGTGGAGCGTGCGCGCCTGTTCGGCACGACCCTCGTGGTCATGCGCGACGGGCAGGTCATGGACTTGTCGCCCGATGAGCTCTGACCCATCACTTACGCCCTTCCCCACCCGATTATACTGTTCTCACGTGAGGATATGCGCCAATGGCATATCCTCTTTTTGTCTCCGACGGTTCAGCCCGGGAAGTGTATGGTAAATCGTGTGAGACGGTCAGTAGCATCCGTATGGAGGCTGAAGGTGCAGCCGTGGCCCGACAGAATGTCGCGTATGAGCAGCAGCCCAATTCCCTGCCCATTGGGTTTGGTGGAGAAGAAAGGGGTGAAGAGGTTCTGCGACACCGCCTCGGAGATGCCCTGGCCGTTGTCCGTGACCACCAGCGTTTGGGCGGATGTAGCGATGCTGACCCAACCACCTTCTCGGTTACCTATGCTCTCCACACTGTTCTTGACAATATTGACCAGTACTTGCTGGAACAGGACAGAATCCAAACGCACGGGAATGGCATCGTCCGTCAGGTTGAATTCCAACCGAACCCTATTGGAAAGGCAGAGGTTTTCCAGGAACATACGGCAGGCCTCCACCTCCTCGCTCAAGTCGCACAGTTGCAGCTGGGGAGGTGGCATCTTGACAACCTCAGCAAAACGGGTGACGAAGGCCGACATGGAGCGCAGGCGGGAAGTGAATGACGAACGTTCTTTTAATGACGAATGACGAGTGACGAATGATGAATTGTTTTCTAATGACGAATGACGAGTGACGAATGACGAATGAGAGTTACCTTCAGGATTGGAAAGTAACTTTGATTCGTCATTCCGAGCGAAGCGAGATTCGTCATTCGTCATTCCTTCTGATTCGTCATTTCGAGCGAAGCGAGATTCGTCATTCGTCATTCCCCCTGATTCGTCATTCGTCATTCCCCCTGATTCGTCATTCGTCATTCCTTGTTCCTCAAGCGCGCCTACGATGCCCGCCACGCTATTGTTCACCTCATGAGCTATCATCCGGATTACACGCTCATAAGCCTCCTTCTCTGCCAGCCTTACCTCCGAAGTCAGCGACTCTATCAAGTAGAAAGGATGTTGGTAGCCACGGTCTGTGAATGACAAGTGGCTGATGCGGTAGATACCCGGTTCGCCCATCAGTCGCATGGTGGTTTCATTGCCAATAGGCAAACGCTCCATTGCTTCGCGGATGAGCGGCGTCAGCATCTGTTTGGCCGCCGGATTCATTGAGGTGATATGGCCGTCCAAGTCGCACTGCACTACGCCCATAGGCGAGGCTTCGATTAGCAGACTGAGGAAGTTGTACTGCTCTACCAGGCTCAGGTGTTCGCTGCGCAAGCGGGCCAGCAGGGCATTGAACGTGCGCACAATCACATCCGTTTCGTATTGCCCTGAAGGTGCCAGCCGTGTGCTCAGGTCAAGGTCACGTACCAGCTCCATCCCCCCAATCAGTGTGTCATAGGGCTTCAAAGTCCGCCTATAGAAATAAAACAGGTAGAAAAGCAGCAGCACAACGAAGCACTCGATTGCGTAGAACAAGCCCGGCCGGCTGCCAAACGACGCGTAAAGTGCCGCACCGCCCAGCAGCAATATAAACAACACGAGAATGAGGAAGTAGTGAAAGAGCTTCATTTATGATGAATGACTAATGACTAATGACGAATGACGAATGACTAATGACGAATGACGAAGGCTGCGATTAAGCGAGCAGAGAGTCAAACTTGTTTGAGCTATCCCGAGCGTGAGCAGGCTCGACCGAAGGTCAATGACGAATGACGAGTGATGACGGCTGCTACAGCCCGTGCTTCTCGATCTTCCTGTACAACGCACCGCGGCTGATACCCAGTTCCTTGGCCACGAGCGAGAGATTACCGGCATTTTTCTGAATGGAGGTGGCTATAGCTGCACGCTCCAAATCGTCCAACGTGGCCCCCTCCCGTCCCCCGGCCGAGGGGGCCGGGGTATGGGAGGGGGCCTCGGGTGCTCCGGGAATGACTCTTGGATTGAAGTCTTTTCCCTCTCCCATCAGCAGCGTCCTTTCAACGAGGTTCTTCAGTTCGCGTATATTACCGCTGAGAGGTAGTGTTTGCAAATAGGCTATGGCATCTGCTCCGACTACCGGCATAGGCAGCCTGTTTGTCGTGCAGGCCTGCTGCAGGAAATAGTCAACAAGCAACGGGATGTCCCCCCGCCTCTCGCGCAAGGGCGGCAGATGCAGGCTGATGGTGTTGATGCGGTAGAAGAGGTCCTCGCGGAAGGTGTGCTCCGCCACCATCGTCCGCAGGTCGGCATTGGTCGCGCAGACGACGCGGACGTCGGTGCGGCGTGTGCGGCTGTCGCCCAGCACCTCGTAAGTCTGATCCTGCAACACGCGCAACAGCTTCACCTGACAGGCCAGGTCCAGTTCGCCTATCTCGTCCAAGAAGATCGTCCCGCCGTTGGCCAGTTCGAAGCGGCCCACACGGTCCTCCTTGGCGTCGGTGAACGACCCTTTCTTGTGGCCGAACATCTCGCTCTCGAAGAGCGACGAGGAGATGCCGCCGAGGTTCACCTTCACGAAGGGACCGTTGGCACGCCGGCTCTGACGGTGTATGGCCTCGGCTATCAGCTCCTTGCCCGTGCCGCTCTCACCCGTGATGAGGACGGGGGCGTTGGTGGGTGCGATGCGGGCAATGGTGGTGTAGATAGAGGCGAGGGAGGGCAGGGGAACACCCGAGCAAGCCCCCTCCCGTCCCCCCCGAGGGGAAGCCCCCTCTAAATCCCCCCGAGGGGGGACTTGCGTTTCCATTGGGATTCCAGAGGATATGGTCGCCCCCCCTCGGGGGGGACGGGAGGGGGCCGGGGGACGGGAGTGGGCCTCGGGGGCTACCTTTATCGCTGTTTCCACCCGCTCCACCAGTACGCCATTGTCCCACGGTTTCGTGATGAAGTCGAAGGCACCGGCGCGCATACCCTGTACGGCCAGGTCGATGGAGCCCCAGGCAGTCATCAGGATGCACGGGACGTCGGGGCGGAACACCTTGACTTGCTTCAGCAGCGTAAGGCCTTCCTCACCGTCGGTGGACATATTGTAATTCATGTCCATCAGCACCAACTCCACGGCCGGCGTGTTGCGGACGATCCGTATGGCTTCCTTGGGGCCCTCAGCCAAGGCCACCTCATATCCGTTGCGCTCCAGTATGAGCTTCAGCGAGAGCCGGATGTTCTTATCGTCATCAACTACGAGAATCATTATGGTATATACGTATTATCTTATCTGCCCCTTTGAGTCTGAAGGTACAGGAGGGACTTTTCCTCGGGGGCCTTTCTTTCATGAGCCTCATTGTTTATGCTGCAAAGATAGTCAATAAAGGCAATCCAACAAATTTATTTCCAAGAAAGGGTGTATTCAGCCGATATCTTTTAAGATTCAAGCAGAAATCTGTACCTTCTTGAGCATGAATTTGCCCTGTGCAGTAATGCGTCACTGTTCACTGACGAGCATCCGCTGAAACGGATTGCTTTTTGGAGTGATAGAGCATGCCAGCGGCAACTTATATTTTTCATTCAAGTTTCGCAAACGATGCCGTAGGCATTAGATATTGGTTCTTCGAAGTGTCGAAGCGTCCAGAGGCCGAGCGGCCAGCCATTCCTATGGCTGGTAATGTGCATGATATAGGATAGCGTGCCTTTAGGTACGCGATATCATTTGCGGTCGCATACCTAAAGGCATGCTTTATGTTGCCGCCATTTAACCAGCCACAGGAATGGCTGGCTACCAATGTCAAGCCCCTTTGGGGCTTTGGTTCACAGCGAATTAGCATACTTGCGAAACTTGAATTATTCACTTTTCACTCTTTCACTTTTCACTCTTTACTTTTCACTCTCAGTTTCTCCTTCCCTTTGTACTTCGTCATATCGCTGACCACAAGCTGTTCGCCTTCGCTAAGTCCACTGACGACCTCGATGTAGTCATAGTTGCACTCGCCCAGCTGCACCTCGCGTGGCACGAGGGTCTCATCGTCCTTGAATACATATAAGGTGTACTTTCCGGGTCCAGCATAGAACGAGCCGTTGCGGATGCGGAGGGCGTCGTCCTTGATGCTGGTGATGACGTAAACCTCGGCGCGCAGCCCTGAGCGCAGGCGGGGATGGCTCATGTCATCGGGCACCACGGTGAAGGTGATGGCGCCACTTTGGCTCATGGGCGTGACGGTGTTGATGGTGCCCGCAAGGCGCTCCTTGCCGATGCGCAGTACGACGGCTCCTCCGACGCGGACTCGTTCGCTGTAGCTGTCGGAGATCTCACACTCGGCCTTGAAGTGCGTGAGGTCGCTCACCACGGCTATCTTCTGTCCGGCGCCGACGGTGCTGCCCACCTCGCTGTTGATGTAGGTCAGCGTGGCGCGGCGCGGCGAGCGTATCTTGGCATCGTCGAGGGTGCGGCGCTTCTCGTCGAGCCCTTTCTCGAAGATATTGTTCTGCAGTTGCTGCATCCGCAGGTCGGCTTGCCGCACGCGCTGCTCGTTGCGGTACTGCTGGCGCAGCTGCGACAGTTGCAGCTGGGCGGTGCGCAGGGTGGTCTCGGCCTGCCGCACGCGGTCGCGTGTGCCGGAGCCGAGGCTGTCGAGGTAGAGCTCGTTGCGCAGCTGGGCTTCGAGCTGTGAGAGTTTCATCTCTTCCACCTCAATCTGCATACGGCGGTCGGCGAGCTGTGTCTCTGTGTTGGCCTGCAGCTGTGCTGTCTGCTGCCTACGTATCTCGCGTTCGTCGAGCGCCTTGGCGTAATCGGTCTCGGCCGACTGCAGGTCGAGGCGCAGCAGCGGAGTGCCCACGTCCACGCTGTCGCCGCTGTGGGCATAGACCTCCAGGATCTGCGAGCTGATGGGCGACACGATAATCTCCTCGAAGGCGGGCACGACGCGTCCCGTGGCCGTGACGCTGACATCGATGGTGCCGCGGTCCACCTCGGAGATGACGAGCGCCTTGCGGTCGAGGGCCGTCACCATCTGTGAGCCGAGCCAAGCGCCTGCGCCCAGCACGATGAGTATGGCGCCTACCAACTTTCCTATTCTCAACAGCTTATTGCGCCGTTGTACATTGACGGGGATGGCTCGGTCCATGGAAGAGGAGGACTCTCCCCCCCGCCCCTCCCTATGAGGGAGGGGAGTAGGATGTTTAAGGCTAGATGTATTCGTTTCCATTTTGTTTAATTGTCATTTAATCTGTTTACAATTCTTGAAAGGTATTTGCTCCCTCCCTCGCTCGGCTGAGGGGAAGCCCCCTCTAAATCCCCCCGAGGGGGGACTTGCGTTTCCATTGGGAATCCAGAGGATATGGTCGCCCCCCCCTCGGGGGGGACGGGAGGGGGCTTCCCCTACAGGGAGGGCGGGGGGAGAGTCCGATTCTCAATAAAGTCCCATAGTGCGATGCTGCGCAACTGGTAGTAGTAGAGCCAGTAGTTGTAGAGTTGCGCTATGCGGCTGAGGCGTGCCTGGTCCTTGGCTGTCTGTGCGTCGGAGAGCTCGAGAGTCGAGATGCTGCCGATCTTGAAGGTCTCTACGTTCGTGTGATAGCGGCGCTGGGCGATGGTGTCGGCCTCGATGGCTATGCGCAGCTGCTCGGCCTGATTGTTGAACTGCTCGGTCAGTACGAAGATGTCCTGACGGAACTCCTGTGCCTGCTTGCGCAGCTGCCCACGCACAATCTCGCGGTTGCTCTCGGCCAGCCGCCGCTGTCCCTTGCGCTTGCCCCAGTCGAGGATAGGCACAGTGAAGCCTACCTGCACCACCTCCTTGCTCAGCAGGTCGCGATAGGCGCCGCCCACCGAGGTGCCCGTACCCGTGTAGCCCAGTTGGGCATAGAGGTTGATGCTCTGTCGGTTGGCACGCGCCACAGCCACAGAGTAGTCGGCCTCCAACTGCCGCCGACGTATGGTCGTGGCATGAGCGTTGTTCTCGAGGGCATGGCTGAGAACGTCGTCATAGTTCAGCCGCACATCAGGGACGCCTTCTGGCACGATGGGCACGATATCCGCCTCCACATCCAGGAACGAGCGCAGGGCGAACTGGCGGGCTTGGCAGGTGCTCTCGCTGTTGGTCAGGGCGCTGCGAGCCGTGAGCATATCCAGTCGCAGCTGCAGCACATCGTTCTCGCTGATGCTGCCCATCTGGCGCTTGGCCAGAGCCACCTCGTAGAGCTTCTCGGCTGTCTGCAGATTCTGACGTGCAATGCCCACCTGCTCGATGGCCATCAGGAGATTGAAGAAATGGTTGATAGCCTGCATCGCCACCTCCTCCGTCTCGGTGAGGAAGCGCGCCTGTGCCTCGCGGTAGCGAAGGGGTTCCAACCGCCGGCTCCACTTTACGTGGTTCACGCCGAAGAGCGGCTGCGAGAGGGTTACGGCAACGGGCAGCGACATAAGTTGGTTAAGCCCACCCCCAGCCCCTCCCTGGGGAGTGGAGTTTTGAAACTGATGAAGGAAGTCGAGTGATGATTCAATGGTGAGCGTGCCGCCCGTGGGCCATATCTTCTGCGTCACATAGAGCGAACCGTTCAGGCCTAAGTAGTCGTTGCGCACGAACGAGACGCCGCCGTCGGCCTGCTGATAGCTGGTATAGCGCTTGTTGTAGCTGGGCAGGGTGGCCGATAATGACACTTCCGGCAGCAGGTCGGCACGGTAGCTGCGCCACTGCCAGTAGGCCGACTGCAGTTCGCCCCGCGCCACGGCAGCCTCCACGCTCTGGTTGCGCGCCATGGTGATACATTCATCGAGGCTCAGCCGCAGCGTGTCCTGCGCCAAGGTCGTGAGCCCTGCACAGGCAGTGAATGAGGCGATGATGATAATTCTTTTGACCATTTTCATTAGGATAAACAGGTTGAAACACGCCGGTGCTTTGTTTGCACGATGCTAATCGTGCAGGCAACAGACGAAGGTCTTTGGGGCTATGAATCCTGCCGCAGGGCGTCCACCGGCCGCTTGTTTACGGCTCGCCATATAGGTAGAGCGATGGCGAGGCTCACTACGCAGAGCATGATTACGTATTGGATGACACAGATGACGAGGTAGTGTATCCAGAAGATTTCCACCCAGTTGCGCTCCCGTCCCGTGCCGCTCATGCTTAGGCCATCGGAGAGGTCCATGTTGATGGCGAACTGGAACCAGATGAGCTGGCCGACGATGCAGGCCAGCAGGGTCAGCAACGCTGCCTCACCCCATACCATCCAGAAGATGTCGCGCCGCTTGGCGCCGAAGCTGCGCATGATGCCGATGTCCTCCGTGCGCTTGCGCAGTTGCAGCCAGAAGGTGCCCAGGGTGCCGAGGACGACGTTCAGCAGGAAGAGGGCAAGGAGGATGCCGAGGAGGGTGTTGGTGAGGTTGTAGTCTCTGTTGCCACTCCATGAAGACAGCCAATCTTCATAGGTCTGCACAGAGACGAGGATGCGGTCGCCGGCTTTTCTAAGCGCTTGGGATGCGGGACTTGTAAGCTGGTTCAGAAATGCCTGTGCATCAACTTCGGGATGTAGGCGAATGAGCATCTGCGGGGTTGCATACTCTTCGATTATAGGAGTCAGAATGGAATAGGCATAGCGATCATTCTGCTGCAAGCGGAAATCTTCGACAACACCCGCGATGGTGTAGCGGCTGACGATGACCGGCCCGCCTTGCTCCTGCAGCGCACGGTCGCTGAAGTCCCATTCCACTATGCGGCGCCCCACGACTTGGTCGGTATCGAATAGCGCCTGTGCCAGACTGCGGGTGATGACCACGCCGTCCAAAGGACAATCCTCGGAGAGTTCCTTTGCCGAAGGACTGCCCTCAATGGGCGTCAGACCCTGCGTCTCGAAGAACTGCTCATGTAGCAGAAACCCCTGCATGTAGGCTCCGCACCTGCGCGTGGAATCCGTCTCGGAAGCATTGGAAATGATGTTGTAGGTACCTAGGCCAATGATGTGCCTGGCAAAGCCTGCATACTGCACCTCGGGCAGAGCACGGATCTGGTCGCGAAGGGCGTAGAGGGAGGACCGGCCCTCGACCTGAAGCCCATCCAGCCCACCCCCAGCCCCTCCCTGGGGAGGGGAGCTTGTTTCCGCTTGCCCACTGCCAGTTTGGACTCCCCTCCCCAGGGAGGGGTCGGGGGTGGGCTGTTGGATTCCCGTCTGCCCCACCAACAAGTGTTCCCGCTCAAACTCTCCGGCGGGACTACAGAAATAACGGTCGTAGGTGGTTACGACGAAGTGGTCAATGAAGTAGAAACTGAGGACGGTGATGAGGATAATCTCGGCAAAGACCCAACCGTTCTGACGGCGGTGGGACCAGAGGCTCTTGCGTATCATTTCTTCTGATTTAACGATTCGACAATAGGTTTGCGTAGTGAGGTCCATGACGGTATGAGGGCGACCATGAGGTTGAGGACGACGCAGCAGAGGAAGACGATGAGGAAGAGCGTGGGCGTGACGAACATCTTGGGGTCCAACGTGATATCACCTGTGAGGTTGCCTTCGCGGAGGATGAACGCCTGGAACAAGGCCGTATGACGGACGGCAAGGTAGAACAGCCAAGAGAGCACCCAACCCACGAGACCTCCGCAGCACGTTAGGACGAGGTTCTCGCGAATGACCTCGCGCAGCAGCGTGCGCCGCTTGGCTCCGAAGGCCTTGCGGATACCCATCTCTGCCCGCCGTGCTTCCATGCGGTTGCTAACGAGACCGCTGAGGTTCAGGGCTGGCAGCAGCAGGAAGATAAGCATCAGGATGGCTGGCGGCATCAGGTTCTTGGCCTTGTCGGAAGTGGACTCATCATCGGAGTGGAAGAAGGAGAAGCACACGAAGAAATGTGACTTAGCATCCAGGGTGAAGTGCACCGGCTCACCTTCAACTGAACTCTGTGCCGCCTCATAGCGTCGGCACAGCGGCTCCAGCTCCTTCAGGAAGTCATCGCGCGAATAGCCCTTCTTCAGCAGCACACGCACGCTGAGGTTCCCTTGATAGTTGCTAGGATTAGATTCGGTATAGCTCAGACTCTTGCCAAGGCTGGGGACATAGATCTCTGCGTATGAAGTATCCATCAATGGGCTGGTTCTCTTGATGACACCGATGATGCGGTAGGGGACGGAGTTGATGTAAATAAAAGAGGAGGAGCCCACCCCTAACCCCTCCCCAAGGGAGGGGGATTCGTTTCCGCTGGTATTTCTCTTTTGTTTTTTTTCTGCCACTTTGGACTCCCCTCCCTTGGGGAGGGGATGGGGGTGGGCCGATTCAAGGTGGGCCACCCCTATCTTTTCCAACAACTTATCCGTCACCACACACACCTGCTCGCCATTGCGGAACTCCTGTTCGTTGAAAGGGCGGCCTTCGAGGAATTGGAAGTCATAGAGTTGAAAGAAGCGGTGGTCGCAGAATATGGCCTTCACGGAGTTTTGGGGGTTATTGGATACTGCCGATATGGAATCAACTGTAATCTCCCGATAAGGGTCCACTCGCAACCCTGTTGCCACCTCCACGCACTCCAGCTTACTGAACAACTCATCGACGGCCAAGGTGCTGCAGCCTGAGTAGAGTGGATCGCCTATCTCGCTGTCTTTGTATTGCAAGGCGGTGACATACAACGTGCGGTCGCGATGCTTCTCCGGGTAGATATTCGCCATCTTGACATTAAGCAGGATGGCCACTACCATAGCCGAGGCAATGGCCACCGCCGTGCCCGCGACGTAGATGGCGGAGAACAACTTGTCCTCACGGATGAGGGAGAAGGCGTGGGAGACCCACCCCCAACCCCTCCCTGTGAGGGAGGGGAGTAGATAGTCTTTAACCCAAAATGATATGTTCATATAATAATCTTTTTGCTAATCTGCACTTGAAAGTTACCACTCCCCTCCCTTTAGGGAGGGGCCGGGGGTGAGTCTGATTACTGAATCTGCCGTCCATCCAAGAACTTAATAATCCTGTCCGTCTGCTGGGCCTGCTTCTCGTTGTGCGTCACCATGACAATGGTGCGGCCGTCCTCTTTGTTCAGCTTATGCAGCAGCTCCATAATCTCGGCACCCATCTTCGAGTCGAGGTTACCTGTGGGCTCGTCGGCGAGGAGGATCTCGGGGTTACCGATGATGGCGCGGGCGATGGCTACGCGCTGGCACTGACCACCTGAGAGTTGCGTTGGGCGGTGCTTCATTCGGTGTGAGAGGCCTACGCGGGCTATGACTTCCTTGGCCAAGCGTGTGCGCTCGCTGCGGCCTACGCCACGATAGATGAGGGGCAGCATCACGTTGTCCAGGACGTTCAGCGTCGGGATGAGGTGGAAGCTCTGGAAGACGAAGCCCAGCGTGCGGTTGCGGATCTCCGCCAGGCGGTTGTCGCTCATGTGCGGGTCGATGCGCTGTCCGCACAGTTCTATCTCGCCGCTGGTGGGTTCGTCCAGCAAGCCCATGATGTTCAGCAGGGTCGATTTGCCGCAGCCCGAAGGTCCCATGATGCTCAGGAACTCACCCTTCTGCACTTCGATGTTCACGTTCTCCAACGCCTGTGTCTCCACTTCGTCGGTGCGGTAGATTTTGTTGATCTCAGTGAGCTTAATGGAAGACCCTCCTCCCGAGGACTCTCCCCCCGCCCTCCCTTGTAGGGAGGGAGCAGATACCATTTGACCGTTAGCGTTCTGCTGGGTTGTCGAATTCGCTTGTTTGTTTGGTTGGTTACTTACTTGGTTGTCGGAATTAACTTGAGTATTCATACTTTTAGTATTTATTGGTTATTAACTTGTTCCTAATTTACTTCTATTCTTGAAAGGTGACCACTCTCCTCCCTACAAGGGAGGGGCTGGGGGGGGGAGGGTCCTCTACTCTTCCTTTATTGCCTCCGTTATCCTCGTCCTGCTTATCCTCCACGCAGGGATTGCCGTTCCGATGAGCACGGTGCCTAATATAATAAGGTACACGCACGCGGAGACGATGAGGAAGTGGGTGCCGAAGCTGTCGAACCAGAGGTTTTTGGGACCATCGGTGACGAGTTCCCCAGTGAAGAGCCCCTTGGAGGCCGCTATCTGGAAATAGATGATGCAGCCGAGAACGACGCTGACGGACGTGAGCAGCCATGCTTCGCGCAGGAAACCGAGGAACACGCTGCGCCGCGTGGCGCCGAAGGCACGCCGCACGCCAGCCTCCTCGCGCCGTTGCTGTGTGTACATCAGTAGGGAACCGAAGACACCGAAGGCTAGGTTCACGGCAAAGAAAGCTGCTATGAGCAGGTTGCGGCGGTTATGACCGTTCACACCGATACGCTCCGTCCGTTGCTCCAGAGCTTTCTGGCCTGGCTGCATCTGGCGTATATAGAGGTGTTCCGTCACCAAGCCACGCATCAGCTGCTCTCCACGCTCCTCGATGAAGCGGGTGGCATTCACGCCATCGCGCAGCCGAAGAATGATTGGCGGCGTTGTCGTTCCTTCGGTGGTGCAACGGAACACCATGGAGCGGTCGCGGTCGAAAGCGTCGGCACGCACGTCCTCCACCACGGCACGGATGCGATAGGGTTGCCAGTGCTGCTGCTGTCCGTCATCCCAATCCCAGAAGTAGCTCTGCACCTGTCGGCCGGCCACGTCTGTAGTGCCGAAGAGCGCTGTGGCAAAGGAACGGGTGACGATGATGTCCCGGTCATACTCGCAGCCCTGCGACAGCTCGCTTGTGGGCACGCCGGGCGTGATGGACTGAATACCGAATATCTCGAACAGCGGAGAGCCCGGCCGGAACGAGTAATGGAAGGCGGTGAGTGTGTCGCCATCGACGCAATACTCGCGTGCTGTTGTTGGAGAGTAGAACACGGGAGCCACGCCGTCGGCGACGTATGCCCTCTCCACTCCCTCACACTCCTTCACCTTTTCCAGGAGGTGGTGTATTTCGTCGTCGTAGGAATAGATTTGATGGTCCGACTCCTGCTGGCGATAGCTGCTGGCGATTTGCAGTTGCACCACCTTCTCGGCATCATAGCCCAGAGGCATGTGTGTGATGAAAGCGTTCACGGTAACGGGGTCGAAGGTCCACCAACAAACCACTGTCACGAGCGTGAGTTCGGCCGCCAGCCACACCTTCGAGCGCCATCCGCCGCCTTCGCCCTGCTCCTCTTTCATCATGCCCTTCACAATGGGTTGTCTCAGGCTGAGCCAGGCAGGCAGTGCCGCTGCCAGCAGGTTCAGCAGCAGGCATACGAGCAATGCTGTGAGGAAGATGGCGGGAGCAAAAAGCATCTCGCCTTTCAACACAGGCACCGTCGCGTAGATGCCATTGCGGGTGGCGAAGAGATCAAAGACCCAGTCGCGCCAAGCGTAGATGGCCATCCACGCCAGGAAGAGTCCTACGGCGCCGCCGATGAGCGTCAGCCGCAGATTCTCCTTGATGACCAGCCTGAGCAGCGTGCGCCGCTTGGCACCGAAGGCCTTACGGACGGCCATCTCCGGCAGACGGTGTTGCATCCGGGCGGCCACCATGCCGCTGAGGTTCAGGGCCGGCACCAACAAAAGCAGCAGGATGGAGAGGGCCACGTACCACCAGAGGCTGTGGCTGTTGTCCGCCAGGAATACGGCGGTGAGTCCTTGCCACACGCTGGAATAATGCGATATGACAGAGGATTGAAGATCAATGGGAGTGTCTGTATTGACGCTGTTGTAGCGTGCTTGCACCTCCTTCAGTTCCTCGAAGAAGGCCTCGCGCTTGTCCTCTGCTACGGCAAAGCGAACAGCGAAAGGGACGTTCTCATAGGTTAAGGTAATCCCATTCACCACGAATACACCCTCGGCCATGTACGGCAGGTAGATGTCGGCACAGCAATTCTCTGTCAGCACCGATGGCGTTTCCACGATTCCACAGATGCGGTATTCCCGGTTGTTGAGCACGAGCGTTCCCCCCTGTTCCAATCCTTGTCGCCTGGCCAAGTCCTCGGTGACGACCGCCACGCAGCGGCGGCTGTCCATATCGTCCTCGGTGAACGGCGCCCCGCTTACGAAGCGGAACTGATAGAAGCGGAAGAAGGCAGGGTCGGTGACGATGGCGTTCACGCGGCGGTCGCGCAGGCCGTCGTGTTGCCGAATATAGTAGTTTTCCGGGTTATAGAGCTGCGCCACCGCCGTCGCGCAGTCCGGAGTCTGCATCGATGTGGTAAGCTCGTGCTGAAGCCAGTGCCCTATCATCGTCACTTCTTTCTTATTCTGAAGTGAGGCAGCAAAGTTCATCGTGTACGTCCGGCTGCGGTTCACCTCTGGCGCGATGTCGGCCACTTTCACGTAGTAGATCTCGGCAATGACCATCGTGAAGGCGATGGCGATGGCGGTGCCGAGGATATAGATGGTGGAGAAAAGCTTATTATTCATCTTTCAAAGCCTCGTTGATATTCGTTCTCGTAATGCGCCACGCCGGAATAGCCGTTCCGATGAGCACGGTGAGTAATATAATAAGGTACACGCACGCGGAGATGACGAGGAAATGGGGCCAAAAGTGGTCGGGCCAGGTCATGTCCGAGGGGATGTTGACGAGTCGCGGAACATAGAGCTTTTCGCTGTAGGTGAAGCCGTTCTCGAGGGTGGAGTAACCGCTGTGGGCGTAGTTCAGGTAAATGATGAGCCCGACGGCAACAGCGGCGGTTGCGAGGGCGGCGTTGCGCAGTAACATCTCCCAGAGCAGACGCAGTTTCGTAGCTCCGAAGGCGCGGCGGACGCCACACTCCTCTGTGCGGCGCTTGGCGTGAAACCACACGGTGCCGATGACGGCCAGGCAGAGGTTGACGAGGAAGAAGAGGGCGAGGGCCAGACTGCGGTTTACCTCCTGTGTGCGGCCGTCGTCGAGCTCCAATTGCTGTAGGTGGTCGTCGTAGGTCATGAGGCGGCTGACACGGGTGTAGTTGGTGCGTGCGTTGCGGATGAGGTCGCGGCCGTGCTCCTCCACGAAGCGTCGGGCGTCCACGCCATGCTTCAGACGGATGACGAAGCGGCAGCGGGTGGTGGTCAGGTTTTCGGGTTGGAAGATGAGCGAACGCATGTTGTAGCCCAACGACTTGCGGATGTCCTCCACCACGCCTGCCACCGTCACCTCAGACTCTGGGTTGTAGCAGAACGTGAGGCGACGCCCCACCACATCTGCGGAGCCAAACAGCGCCATGGCACTGGTACGTGTCAGCACCACCTTCTGCTCCGACCTTTTGATACACGAGAGCTCCTCGGCCGACGGGCTGCCAGGCAGGGGCTGCAGGCCGTAGGTCTCGAAGAAGTGGGAGTCGGGGATGAAGGCGAGCCAGCCCATATAAAGCGTATCGGCCTCGTGGCGACATGGGGAATAAGTCTCGTTGGTATGACCGATAGACCAAAGGTCCTGGTCGTAGAGATAGGCTGATTCCACGCCCTCCACGGTCGTGAGCTGGCGCGTCATCTGCTGCCGCCGTTCCTCGGTAATGTTGTACGGATCGCTCATCTCCTCTTCCGATGCCTCCTCTGATGGGCTCACGGTACATTCGCCATAGAGCAGGCGGTTGGTGTCGTAGCCAAGGGGCAGACTGCGATAGTAGAGGTTGACGACGGCGGGGTCGAAGACCACCCAGGCAACGACGGTAATGATGACGAGCTCGAGGAAAAGGACGGACTCTCCCCCCGCCCTCCCTGTTAGGGAGGGAGCGGAATGTATTTGACTGGCTGTATTCATTTTCATTTATGTTTTATTGTTCATTTAATCTTTTTAAGTGTTTACCATCCTTGAAGGTATTTGCTCCCTCCCTAACAGGGAGGGCGGGGGGAGAGTCCGTTTTTTATTGCTTTTCCATCATTGATTGGACAATAGGTTTACGCAAGCACCACCACGCAGGCACGACGGCGGCGAGGAGGTTGAGGAGGAGAATGGCTGCAAAGGCGCCGAGGAAGAGTGCGGGAGCAAAGAGCATCTCACCCGAGACGAGGGGTGCTGAGCTGAGGGTGCTGTTATCGAAGAACATACCGAGAATTTCACGGCGGAAACCATAGATGGCCAGCCAAGCGAGTACAAGTCCGATGATGCCTCCGATGGTTGTCATCACCAGATTCTCCCACACCACCTGATGTAAAAGCGTGCTGCGACGTGCTCCGAAGGTCTTGCGCACAGCCATCTCTGCCGACCGTCGCTCCATGCGTCCCGCCACAATGCCGCAGAGGTTCAACGCCGGCACGAAGAGCAACACGAAGAGGATGCCCGCGTAGTGCCGAAAGAGCTGCCAACCCGAAGGCACCTCGAACTCGCCATCGCGGTTCTCTGCGCGCAGCACGTGCATCGGGTGCGTCGCCATATTCCTTGTCAGTACCATCTTCATTTTCACTCCTTCGCCGAAACCGAAATTCGAGCAGATGTCGGGATTCGTTTGCTGAATACGTGCCGCCACTCCATCGAGTTCAGTCTTCAGCGCTTGTAAGTGCTCGTTGTCTTTCACTGTAGCCACGATGGAGAATATGCCTTGGTAAGGCGAGCCGCCACAGAAATCCACGAGGTTATAGGGTACGATGAAATCGGCATAGCTGTCGGGCGTGAGCTGACTGCCGCTGCGCACCACGCCCACCACACGCGCCTCGTTGAAGTTTTCCAAGCCGACCATTTGCCCCACGGCGTCCACGCCCTTGCCGAACAGCCGCTCAGCCAGCGCATCGGAGATGACACAGACTGACTCATGCCCATCCACTTCTTGTTTCGTGAAGGGCCGTCCGCTCACGAAGTCGTACTCGTAGATCTTGAAGAAGTCGGCGTTGGTCCAATTCCTGACGACGTCGAAGTACTCATTGTCGAACTTAGCATATTCGTGGCTGCGGCTTTCAGACTTTCCCGTGCCAGCGGCGAGCAGCGTGGGGGCGCAGTACTCGATGTTCGGGCTGGCTGCGAACCACTCCTCGAACGCCTTCGGGCTAAAGCCTGTCTTTCCCATCCCGCCGTTCTCGGCCTCGATGTAAATGCCCTCGAAATAGACCGTCCGCGCCCGGTTCCTCTCAGGGTAGATGGGCGCCAACTTGATGTAATACACTACGGCCATCACCATCGTGAAGGCAATGGCCAAGGCCGTTCCCACGATGTATATGCCGGAGAAAAGCCGTTCCTCGCGCAGCAGGGCGAGGGCTTGGCGAAAATACATGATGACTTTACTGTTCATTCTTTCCCCGTCGGCAAAACCGACGAGCACACTTTTATTACTGTTCATTCTTTCACTATTCATTCTTTCACTTCTCTTTCTATTCTCATTCTTTCTATTCTTCTTTCAATGCCTCAGTGATCTCGCTGCGGCAAATCCTCCAGGCAGGTATTGCGGTTCCGATGAGCACGGTGCACAATATAATAAGGTACACGCACGTGGAGACCACGAGGAAGTGGGAGCCGAAGCTGTCGAACCAGTAGTGGATGTTGGGATTGTGGCCCGAGCGCACTTTTCACTCTTTTCACTCTTTCACTACGGCAACAAGCATGCCAAAAATGCATTTCGTTGATTCTGAGCATAGTGCACAATGACAACTGTCCATTTCCGGACACACCAGTGTTCGGAAATGGACAGAAGTGACGGCCACGAGTGATCAACGACGCCGTTATAGATAGGAAAGGTAGAGGTAGTTGGTCTGTGCCGGATACTCGGCTGCGAGGGTGTCAATCTGGTGGCACATGGGCAGTATGCCGAGTTCCTTGCGCCACTGGCGGACTGTGAGCCCAGCCTGCTCCATGCTCATGTTCGCCTCAAGACATAGCGCACGGGCTATCTGGAAGTCGGAAAAACCATAAATTTTAGCCTCACGGAGCAGCTCACCGAATTCGGGCTGCTCAAGGAGCTCCAGGAACTCGGTCGGTTCCATATATCCCATGCACGAGGCCAGATAGGAGAACTGCCCCAGGCGGTGGTTGGTGCTGATGATATGGCTGAGCTTTTCCAAAAACCAACGGTCAATGCTGGTTAGTTGGTGGATCTGATCTGTGGAGTAGCCCATCATCATGGCCTTGGCAATGGCAAAGATACGTATGTCGGTGGCGTGACGGAGCGCGTCGGGAACATCGGGAATCTTTATCGCGTGGTTATCCACGAAACCGTGCATCCCCTGCCCTATCATGCGCAAGCCTTTCTGTATGGCCTCCTCGAAAGTGCGCCCAATGGCCATCACCTCGCCCACACTCTTCATGCTTGAGCCCAACTCGTGGTTGACACCATGAAACTTCGTGAGGTCCCAGCGGGGTATCTTGCACACCACGTAGTCAAGGGCGGGTTCGAAGAAAGCGCTGGTGGTCTTGGTGACGGCATTCTTCAGTTCGAAGAGGCCATAGCCCAACCCGAGCTTGGCTGCCACAAAGGCCAAAGGATAGCCCGTGGCTTTTGATGCCAGGGCAGACGAGCGGCTGAGGCGGGCATTGACCTCAATGACACGATAATCCTCTGAATCGGGGTCGAGGGCGTACTGGACATTGCACTCGCCAACAATACCGATGTGGCGTACAATCTTGATGGCCAGGGCACGCAACTTGTGGTATTCGCTGTTCGAAAGCGTCTGCGAGGGAGCCACCACAATCGACTCGCCTGTATGGATGCCCAGAGGGTCGAAGTTCTCCATGTTGCAGACGGTGATACAGTTGTCATAGCGGTCCCGCACAACCTCATACTCTATCTCCTTCCACCCTCGCAGCGACTTCTCCACCAACACCTGCGGCGAGAAGGCGAAAGCCTCCGCTGCCTGCGCCAACAGTTGCTCGTCATTGTCGCAGAAGCCCGAGCCAAGGCCGCCGAGGGCGTAGGCGGCACGAAGTATGACGGGGAAGCCCAGTCCGCGAGCGGCCTTCTGCACTTCTTCCACGGTGCTGCAGGCTACGCTCTTGATGGTCTTCACGCCAATCTCGTCGAGTCGCTTTACAAAAAGGTCGCGGTCTTCAGTATCGATGATGGCTTGCACAGGAGTGCCCAGCACCTTTACACCATATTTCTCGAAGACGCCTCTCCTGTAGAGCTCCACGCCGCAGTTCAGGGCAGTCTGCCCGCCAAAAGAGAGCAGGATGCCATCGGGCCGCTCCTTCTCTATAACACGCTCCACGAACTCGGGCGTAACGGGTTGGAAATAGACGGTATCTGCCACATCCTTCGAGGTTTGGACCGTGGCGATGTTAGGATTGATGAGGATGGAGCGGATGCCCTCTTCCTTCAAAGCCTTCAGCGCCTGAGCACCGCTGTAGTCAAACTCGCCGGCCTGCCCGATCTTGAGAGCACCGCTGCCAAGGAGGAGGACCTTATTAAGGTTTTGAGGTTTTAAGGTTTTGAGGTCTTGAGGTTTTAAGGTTATTAGGTTTTGAGGTGAAGCAACCTTATAACCTGAGACCCAACAGACGAACTCATCAAACATCCATTCCGTGTCGGTAGGGCCGGAGCAGGCTTCGGGGTGGAACTGTGCTGAGAACCAAGGCAACGTCTTGTGGCGGATACCCTCGTTGGAGCCGTCGTTCATGTTCACAAACAAAGGTTCCCAGTCGGCAGGAAGCGTTGAGGCATCGACGGCATAGCCATGATTCTGGCTCGTGATGAAGCAACGGGTGGTGCCTGCGAGCCGCACGGGCTGGTTATGACTGCGATGACCGTACTTCAGCTTGTATGTCTTAGCACCTACGGCCCTGGCCAGGAGCTGGTTGCCCAGGCAGATGCCCATGAGCGGCCGAACATTCGGCTTGTTAAGGAATGTGCGTATGTGCTCCACCGTCTTGCTGCATCGCTCAGGGTCGCCAGGGCCGTTCGACAGGAACAGGCCATCGAAGTCAAGCTGGTTGAAGTCGTAGTCCCACGGAACCCTGATGACCTCTACGCCCCGATCCACCAGACAGCGGATGATATTGGCCTTGACACCGCAGTCAACCAGCACGACCCGCTTGCCGGCTCCCTCGTTATAGCGGATGACCTCCTTGCAGCTCACCTGCTCCACCCAATTGATGCTTCCATAATCAGCCTGTCCTGAATAATCATAGTTATCGGAATACTCCGAAATGATGATATGCCCTCGCATCACGCCGCACTCCCTGATCCGCCGGGTGAGCCTTCGCGTGTCGATGCCCGTGATGGCTGGCACCATCTCTTGCTTCAGCCATTCGGAGAGCGACTCCTTGGCATTCCAGTGGCTGTACTTCTCGCTGTAATCTGCCACGACAAGGCCCTTGACGTGAATGTGCTCGCTTTCCATAAATTTAGGCAAAGGCGCGCCTCCTGTCTCAGGGACACCATAGTTGCCTATCAACGGAAAAGTCGTCACCAGTATCTGACCTGCATAGCTTGGGTCGGTCAGGCTTTCAGGGTAGCCCGTCATGGCTGTGTTGAACACCACTTCGCCCACGGCGTCGGCCTCGTAGCCAAAACTCTTGCCGTGAAACTGAGTTCCATCACTCAATATCAATATTGCGTCCTTCATCTAATTGATAGCTTTGTGATAAATAGTAAGTCGTAAATAGTAAATGGTGTCAGTAAGCCTGTTCATGAACGCCTTTGACAGCCCTGCCGCTTGGGTCGTTCATATTCTTGAAAGCCGCGTCCCATTCCAGCGCGATGGCCGTGGAGCAGGCCACACTTGCCTCCTGGTTCACGCTCCGGGCTGCCGAGTCGCTGGGGAAGTGTTCGGCAAAGATGCTGCGGTAGTAGTACTCCTCTTTGTTGAGCGGCGGGTTGACAGGGAAGCGTTCGGCTGCATGTGCCATCTGCTCGTCGCTGACCACCTCGGAAGTTATCCGCTTCAACGTGTCAATCCACGAATAGCCTACGCCATCGCTGAACTGTTCCTTCTGCCGCCAGACAATCTCCTCGGGCAACATATCGGCGAAAGCTTCGCGCACTATTTTCTTCTCAATCGTCGCACCAGGACACATCTTGGCTTCGGGATTAGTCCTCATGGCCACATCGAGGAATTCCTTGTCGAGAAACGGCACACGCCCCTCCACACCCCAGGCCGAGAGGCTCTTGTTCGCCCGCAGACAGTCATAGTAGTGCAGTTTGCCGAGCTTGCGCACGGTCTCCTCGTGGAAAGCCCTTGCGCTCGGAGCCTTGTGGAAATAAAGATAGCCGCCGAACACCTCGTCGGCGCCCTCGCCCGAGAGCACCATCTTGATGCCCATCGACTTGATGACACGTGCCAGCAGGTACATTGGCGTGGAGGCACGCACGGTGGTCACGTCGTAGGTCTCGATGAAATAGATGACGTCGCGGATGGCATCCAAGCCCTCCTGTATGGTGTAGTTAATCTCATGATGTACAGTGCCTATATGCTCGGCCACGAGGCGCGCCTTCGCCAGGTCGGGCGCTCCCTTCAGCCCCACGGCAAAGCTGTGCAGACGAGGCCAGTAGGCGCGCGACTGCGAGTCATCCTCGATGCGATGCTCGCTAAACTGCTCTGCGATGGCAGAGATGACGGACGAGTCCAGTCCGCCGCTGAGCAGCACGCCGTAGGGCACGTCGGACATCAGCTGGCGCTTCACCGAGGCCATGAGCGCATCGCGAATGGCGGCGCTGCTGGCGGCGTTGTCTTTGACGGCAGCGTAGTCGAACCAGTCGCGCTGGTAATATCGCTTCATACCAGGCTCGCCGCTCCAATAATAGTGCCCCGGCAGGAAAGGCTCATAGCGCTCACACTGTCCTTCGAGCGCCTTCAGTTCGGAGGCCACGTACACCGTGCCGTCGCTGTCATAACCTATATATAAGGGTATCACGCCGATGGGATCGCGGGCTATCAGGAACTCGTCCCGCTCCTCATCATAGAGGGCGAAGGCAAAGATGCCGCTGATGCCCTCCAGGAAGCGAATGCCCTTGTCGCGATAGAGCGCAAGGATCACCTCGCAGTCGCTGCCCGTCTGGAACTCGTAGCGACCGGCATACTGGCGGCGAATCTCCTGGTGATTGTAGATCTCTCCGTTGACGGCCAGCACCACCTTCCTGTCGGGCGAGAACAGCGGCTGTCCGCCGCTCTCGGGGTCCACGATGGAGAGACGTTCGTGGGCAAGGATGGCCGAACCGCCGCAATAGATGCCGCTCCAGTCCGGGCCGCGGTGCCTGATTTTCTGACTCATGCGCAGAGCCTTCTCGCGAAGAGCGTGCGTCTGCTGCTTAATATTGAATATTGATACGATTCCACACATGATAACATTTATTATTTATCATTTACCATTTACTATTTAACTTTCGCCCTACACCCTCCATTCACTCGCCCCAAGGGGGAGGGCGCTTAGCGCCGGATAACGCCACGCAGCCCCTGTCAGGGGCTACATAGTTCTAATAGCACCTTGTCAAATGGGCTCATCTTTTCACTTTTATCTCTTATCTTTCATCTCTTCTTCTCCCCTATTCCACCGTCACGCTTTTGGCCAGGTTCCTGGGGCGGTCAACATCTTTGCCCTTGCACACAGCGATGTGATAAGCCAGCAGCTGAAGGGGTATGCTGGCGATGAGGGGTTGGAAACACTCGAGCGTGTCGGGCAGGGTGATGACGTGGTCGGCGAACTTCTGAATCTGCGTGTCGCCTTCGGTGACGAGTGCCGTGACACGTCCGCCGCGTGCCCGCACCTCCTGAATGTTCGAGATGACCTTCTCGTACAGACGGTCGCGCGTGGCAATGACGAAGACGGGCATCTCGCTGTCGATGAGGGCGATGGGTCCGTGCTTCATCTCGGCAGCCGGATAGCCCTCGGCATGAATATAGGAGATCTCCTTCAGCTTCAAGGCCCCTTCCAGCGCCAAGGGATAGTTGTAGCCGCGCCCTAAGTAGAGGCAATTCTTGGCGTAGGTGAAGATAGGCGCCAGCTGTGCTATCTGCTCATTGGTCTCGAGGGCCTGCTCCATCTTGGCAGGAATCTGGGTCAGTTCCCCCACCATCTGCCGATACAGTTCCTCGGAGACAGTACCGCGTTCTGCCGCCAGGCAAAGCGCCAGCATCGTGAGCACCGCCACCTGGCCCGTGAAGGCCTTCGTAGAGGCGACACCGATCTCAGGACCGACGTGGATATATGTCCCCGTGTCCGTAGCTCTCGGAATGCTCGATCCGATGGCGTTGCAGATGCCGTAGATGAAGGCTCCACGCTCCTTGGCCAGCTGGATGGCAGCCAGCGTGTCGGCCGTCTCGCCGCTCTGCGAGATGGCTATCACCACATCCTCCTTCGTCACTACAGGGTTGCGATAGCGGAACTCCGAGGCATACTCCACCTCGCACGGGATGCGGCACAGGCTCTCGAAGAGCTGACCCGCGATGAGGCCGGCATGCCACGACGTGCCGCAGGCCACAATCACGATGCGTTTCGCGCCAATCAGCTGACGGCGGTAGTCAATCATGGCCGACAGCGTCACATGGTCGCCATCCACGTTGATGCGCCCTCGCATACAGTTCTTCAGGCATGCCGGCTGCTCGAAGATCTCCTTCAGCATGAAATGTTCATAGCCGCCTTTCTCTATCTGTCCGAGGTCCAGGTCCACCGTGCTTACTTTCAGTTCCTGCTCCTGCCCGAGGATGCTCACCACCTTCAGCTCCTCCCCCAGCCGGATCACCGCGATGTTGCCGTCCTCGAGATACACCACCTTGTCGGTGTAGTCGATGATCGGGCTGGCATCGGAACCCAGGAAAAACTCATCCTTGCCGATACCCACCACCAGGGGGCTCTGCTTGCGCGCAGCAACGATCTGGTTGGGGTCGCGCTTATCCACAATGGCGATGGCGTAGGCGCCAATCACCTGGTGCAGTGCCACCCGTACGGCCTCAAGCAACGACAGGCTCCGCCTCACCATGATATACTCCACCAGCTGCACCAGCACCTCCGTGTCCGTGTCGCTCTTGAACTCCACACCCTTCGCCTGAAGCTGCGTCTTGATGTCCGCGTAGTTCTCGATAATGCCATTATGGATGATGGCCAGGTTGTGGCTCCGGGAATAATGCGGATGAGCGTTGCGCGCCGATGGCTCGCCATGCGTCGCCCAGCGCGTATGGGCAATCCCTACGCACCCCGTCACATCCTTGTCGCTGCAATACTCAGTCAGGTTGTCCACCTTACCCTTGGTCTTGTACACATTCAGGTCGCCGCCATCGCTGATCATTGCCACGCCGGCGCTGTCATAGCCACGATACTCCAGGCGCTTCAGGCCTTTAATCAGTATCGGATAGGCTTGCTTGGTTCCTATGTAACCTACGATTCCACACATGATGTTATTTACTATTTAATGATTTACTATTGTCCATTATCCATTGGCCATCTTATTCTCTATATATTCCACAAAGGCCTTGTTCACGAGGCGCGTGCCACCGGGCGTGGGGTAACACCCCGTGAAATACCAGTCGCCACCATGCTCGGGGCAGGCGGCATGCAAGCCATCGATGGTCTGAAACACGAACTCCACGGGGGCCTGCATCCCTGCCGGACGCAGCATCTCGGCCATCTTTCGGTTGATATCCTCTTCGGTGAAAGGCTCGTAGATGGCGCAGACACAGTTCCGCTGCTCACACTTAGGCTTTGCCAGCTCAGACTTGCAGCTTCGGTACGTGGCCTCAATGAGCGTTTCCATACCACACTCACGCAACAGCGCTATGGCGGCACGGAAAGCACAGAACTCCTCCAGCCGAGCCATGTCAATCCCGTAGTAGTCTGGATAGCGCACCTGCGGCGCACTGCTCACCATCACTATCTTCCGCGGATGCAGGCGGTCCAGGATCTTGAAAATGCTCTCCCGCAAAGTGGTGCCCCGGACGATGCTGTCGTCGATGATGACGAGGCTATCGTCGTATGGCCGCAGCGAACCGTAGGTGATGTCATAGACGTGCGAAGCGAGGTCATTGCGCGAGCCTGCCTCGGTGATGAAGGTGCGCAACTTGATGTCCTTCCACGCCACCTTCTCGCTTCGCACGCTGAGCCCCTCGCTGCGTAAGCCCTCCATCATTCCGTAGAAGGCAACCTCGGCCGTGTTGGGGATAAAGGAGAAGACGGTGTGCTCGGTATCTCCGTCGATGGCTCGGAGTATGGGTTCCGTGAGTTGCTGCCCCAGCTGCTTGCGCTCACGGTAAATGTCGCGGTCGGAGCCGCGGCTGAAGTAGATGCGCTCAAATGAACAGCGCGCCTGCAGACGAGCCTCCAAGATGGTCTCCAACGCCGACGTGCCGTCCTTGTGCACGATGAGCGCTTGGCCTGCAGGCAGTTCACGGACATCGTCGCAGGCGAGATCGAAGGTCGTCTGCAGCACGGCACGCTCGCTGGCCACGGCCACCACCTCGTCGTCACGATAGAAAAAGGCGGGGCGGATGCCCCAAGGGTCGCGCATGGCAAACATCTCGCCACTGCCCGTCATGCCGCACATGACGTAGCCACCGTCGTAATCGGCCATCGTGGTGCGAAGCACATTGGCCATCTGCACGTGATCCTCTATGTAGCGCGTGATGTCTGTCCCTTCCAGCCCGTTGGCCTTTGCCTCGACAAACAGGCGTTCCACCTCGCGGTCCAGCCGGTGTCCCATCAGTTCGAGCGTGATGTAGGAGTCGCTGTAGATGCGAGGCGACTGCCCCTGCGCCACCATCTTCTCGAACACCTCGCCGATGTTCGTCATGTTGAAGTTGCCACAGAGACACAGGTTCTTGGCACGCCAGTTGTTGCGGCGCAGGAAGGGATGGACATACTGCAGGCCGCTCTTGCCCGTCGTGCTGTAGCGCAGGTGGCCCATGAAGAGTTGTGCCTTGGCCCATTCGGGTGTGATGACGTCAAAGACCGAGGTGATGGCATCCTTGCCCATCGCTTTCTCACGGAACATATACTCCCTCCCCACCTCGGCATTCATGTCCACGCAGGCAATGCCAGCTCCTTCCTGTCCTCGGTTATGCTGCTTCTCCATCATCAGATAGAGCTTGCCGAGGCCGTAGGACGCAGTGCCATACTTCTCTTTATAGTAGCCCTGCGGCTTCAGCAGTCTAATCAGTGCCACACCGCATTCATGCTTCAACTGTTCCACCATCTCAATTTACAATTTGACGATTTACTATTTACGATTTATCTCACCTACCACCCAGGTGAAGGGTGAGGCTTTTTATGAACGACATAAACAGCGGATGCGGATGCAATACCGTTGAGGAGTATTCGGGGTGGAACTGCGTGCCGATGTACCAACTATGAGTAGGAATCTCCACAATCTCGACAAGACCCGTGCCGGGATTGATGCCCACGCACTTCATGCCCTTGGCCTCGTATTCTTCTTTATACCGGTTGTTGAACTCATAGCGGTGCCGATGACGCTCGCTGATCTTTGTCGCACCACCGTATGCCTCGCACGCACCACTTCCTTCCCTTAGCAGACAATCGTATGCACCCAGTCGCATGGTGCCGCCCATCTGCGTGATGCTTTTCTGCTCTTCCATGAGGTCTATGACGCCGGCTGCGGTGTCGGGATTCATCTCCGTGCTGTTGGCATCTTTGTAGCCGAGGACGTTTCGCGCGAACTCTACCACCATCATCTGCATACCGAGGCAGATGCCGAACGTCGGGATGTCGTGGGTGCGAGTGTACTCGGCTGCGATAATCTTTCCCTCAATGCCGCGCTGCCCGAAGCCCGGGCAGATGACGATGCCTGCCATGCCCTCCAGCCTTGCCGCCACGTTTCCACCGGTTATCTCTTCGCTGCTGATGAAGTGTAGCTTCACCTTTACATTATTATAAATGCCCGCCAGGTTCAGGCTCTCGCGGATGCTCTTGTAGGCATCTTGAAGGTCGTATTTCCCGACCAGACCTATATGTAACTCGCGGGTAGCACAACGCTGTTTTTCAAGGAAGTCGTGCCAAGGTGCCATGACGGGTGTCTCGCCGACGGGAATACCTGTCCCCCGCAGGATGGCGGCATCGAGGCCTTGGCGCTGCATGCTGACCGGCACCTCGTAGATGCTTGCCATGTCCTCGCTCTGCACCACACATTCCAGGTTGACATTGCAGAACGAAGCCACTTTCATGCGCAATGCGTCGTCGAGGTGGCGCTCGGTGCGCAGCACAAGGATGTCGGGCTGGATGCCCATGCCTTGCAGTTCCCCTACGGAATGTTGGGTGGGCTTCGTCTTCAGCTCATCGGCTGCCTTCAGGTAGGGAACGTATGTCAGGTGCACACAAACGGCATTGCGCCCCAACTGCCATCGAAGCTGACGGATAGCTTCCATGAACGGCGCACTCTCTATGTCGCCGATGGTGCCGCCCACCTCTGTAATGACGAAATCCAGCTCCTCTTCCGTTACATCTTCTCGCAGCATCCTTCGCTTTATCTCGTCCGTGATGTGTGGCACCACCTGGATGGTCTTGCCCAGGTAGTCGCCACGACGCTCACGGTCGATGACAGCCTTGTAGATTCGCCCCGTTGTAATACTGTTGTGGCGTGTGGTATTTATGCCCGTGAAGCGCTCGTAGTGGCCGAGATCCAAGTCCGTCTCCATGCCGTCGGCCGTGACGTAGCACTCGCCATGCTCATAGGGGTTCAGCGTTCCCGGGTCGATGTTGATGTAAGGGTCGAACTTCTGGATAGTGACCTTGTAGCCACGTGCCTGCAGCAGTTTGCCGATGCTCGCAGCTATGATGCCCTTTCCGAGCGAGGAAACCACGCCGCCTGTCACGAAGATGTACTTTGTATTCATAACTATTTTCTTTGCTTGATGATGATGCAGCAATTACACCATCATGATGCAGCAATTGCTTTATCATGATGGTGCAATCGATAATCATAGGGAGAACGAGGCGCCAAACAGGAGATAGAGCTTCTCAGACCTGGGGTTGGCGGTCAATCCGACGAATAGAGGAAGGTGATACCTCTCTTTGATGACGAAGTCCTTGGTGGCACGCAGACTCACGTTGGTTATGCAGAAGCTGTTGGCGTCATAGAGTGTCGTGGCATAGGGCACGGCACCGAGCGTGGCCGTCCAGTCGAGGTTTCCCAGACGGAAAGGCGCCGACAGCTCCAAGTAGCTGCTGTAGGCACGTTTGCCATCTTTGTTTACGCCGTCATCTCCTGCGAAATTGGTGTACCACTGCACATTAAGGAAGCCGAAGTCATACCCTAAGTTGGCCTCCCATACGTGCGTAGTCTGATGCGCTTTATACTTGAAATAGCTGCCGTTGGAAAACCAATAGTCAGTAACGCCAACATTAAAACCCTCATAGGTATAGCCAAGCGTCAGGTCCAGTTCCTTGGTATCTTGGGGATCTGTGATTCCGACACTGCCCCAGGCAGCAAGGCTGAGTCCTTGCCAGCCGATACCCAACGAGGGCTGAAGGTTCGCGTCGCCTAAGTCCTGACCGCGCCAGATGTATTGATTGACAAGCCCGGCGCCAAGACTTACCTTCAACGTATCTTGAGCTTCTGCTGTAGCCATGCCAACTACACACAGGATAATGAATAGTATCTTTTTCATTGTTTCTTTATGCTTTATATGATTTGGTTGATGGTTCAGTTATAACATGTTTCTCCGTGTTCATACACATCCAGTCCTTCGTCCTCAATGCGGGCATCCACGCGCAGGCCATGCAGCTTCTTGATGCCATAGAACAGGGCAATACCGCAGACGGCAGCCCACAGGTCGATGACAACGATGCCGAAGCACTGAGCGCCGAAGAAGCCCCAACCACCGCCGTACAGAGCACCGTTGGAGGTCGATAGCAGACCAGTCAGCAACGTACCGAGGACGCCACAGACGCCATGCACCGAAGAGGCGCCCACTGGATCGTCGATGTGCAGCACGTGGTCGATGAACTCAATGGAAAAGACCAGCACAAGGCCGCAGATGAGGCCGATGACCACTGCTCCAACGGGAGAGACGAGGTCGCAACCCGCCGTGATGCCCACGAGGCCAGCCAGCACGCCGTTGAGCATCAGCGAGAACGAAGGCTTACCGTACTTCCACCATGTGAGGAACATCGTGGCCACGCCGCCCGCTGCGGCAGCCAAGTTGGTGGTCAGCAGCACATGGCTGATGGCCGTGCGGTTCACCTCGCCCGAGGCGGCCAGCTGTGATCCGGGGTTGAAACCGAACCATCCCATCCACAGGATGAACACGCCCAGGGCAGCCAGCGTCAGCGAGTGACCGGGGATGGCCCGACTGCTGCCGTCCTTGGCGTACTTGCCGCGGCGAGGTCCCAACGCAAGCGCGCCGATCAGCGCCAGTGCGCCACCCACGCTATGCACGATGGCCGAACCTGCGAAGTCGTGGAATACGTCGCCGAAGGTCTGCATCATGAAACTGTCTGCAGTGGCATCCGAGAGCCAGCCGCCGCCCCAAGTCCAGTGTCCCTCAACGGGATAGATGAGCAACGTGATGACGGCACTATAGATGACGTACATCGAGAACTTGGTGCGCTCGGCCATGGCACCGCTGACGATGGTGGCTGAGGTGGCGCAGAAAACCGTCTCGAACATTAGGAAACCCTCCACAGGCAACTCGCCCTTGTAGAACGAGAGGTCGCCCCAGTTGGGTGCACCGATGAAGCCGGCTCCTTCAGAACCGAACATGAAACCGAAGCCCACGAACCAGAACAGCAGCGAGCCGAACATAAAATCGACGAAGTTCTTGAACAAGATGTTGGCGGTGTTCTTACCGCGCGTGAAACCGGCCTCACACAGAGCAAACCCCGGCTGCATCCAGAAAACGAGCATGGCTGCAAGCAGCATCCATACGGTATCGAGCGATAGTGCAATGTCGTTCATAATATAATAATGTGTTGTGTGTTGATGTGTGTTGTTGTTTCTTGTATTATCCTGAGTATTTGTTTACTTCTTGTCACGCAGCACCGTATCGCCATGCTCACCTGTGCGGATGCTCCATGTGTCAATCATTTCGCTGACGAAGATGCGTCCGTCGCCGACCTCACCCGTATGAGCTGTTTCGATAATGACATTCACGGTAGGCTCAACGAACTGGTCACGGCAGACAATGGCGATGGCCACGCGCTCAATGACATCCGTCGAATACTGCACGCCACGATAGATTCGTTCCTGACGGCTTTGGCCGATTCCGTGTACGTCATGATATTCAAACCAGTCGATGTCCGAACTGAGGAGCGCTTCTTTGACCTCCTCAAACTTTGTTTTCCTGATAATTGCTTCAATCTTCTTCATCTTTTTAAAGAATAAACGTTAGCGTCCTATTATCACATTGCAATGTTTCGGCGGCAAAGATACGTCATTTTGTAAACATAGCGAAAAGAGCAGGCTTAGTTTCTTAGTTGCAATAACGCGCAAGTTATAGATTGTTACCATATACACAATTATCAATTACAAATTAAAAAGAAATACAGATTGTAACAAACAATATGTAACAAGCAACAAAATAAATACACTTAAATAGGGCCCCTTCCATTGCCAGAAAAACGAAAGTTTGTACCTTTGCAGCGATTTACAAAAAGAAAGCACAAACTTTGTTTTATAAGCAAAATGATAAAGGATAACGGACTATACAGACACGACATGGAGCACGACGCCTGCGGCGTAGGAATGGTCGTAAATATCCATGGTGGCAAGAGCCACGAACTGGTGGATCAGGCGCTGCGGGTGCTGGAGCACATGCAGCACCGCGGTGCCGAGGGCGCCGACAACAAGACGGGCGACGGTGCCGGCATCATGATTCAGATACCCCATGAGTTCATACTCCTGCAGGGCATCCCTGTTCCCGAGAAAGGACATTATGGCACGGGGCTGGTCTTTCTGCCTAAGGACGAAAGGGCACAAGACGCTCTGCTTGCAATCATCAGCGAAGAGACGGAACGCGAAGGGCTGAAGCTCGCCCATGTGCGCACCGTTCCGACAAATCCCGACTGTCTCGGCACCACCGCCCTCAGCAGCGAACCTTCCATCAAGCAGCTGTTCATAACAGGAGAGAGCGACGAACCGACCGACAGCCTCGCGCGTACATTATATATTATACGCAAGCACGTGGAGCGACGTGTTCGCGAACTCGCAACACAGAGTCCCGCCTACGACGCATTCTACATCTGCTCGCTGAGCAACACAAACATCATCTATAAAGGCATGCTGACCAGCATACAGCTGCGACAGTATTTCACGGACCTGCAAAGTCCTTATCTGACAAGCGGACTGGCGCTGGTGCACTCACGTTTCAGCACAAACACCTTCCCCACGTGGGCACTGGCCCAGCCCTTCCGTCTGTTGGCACACAACGGCGAAATCAACACCATCCGCGGCAACCGCCTCTGGATGCAGGCGCGAGAGAGTGTGCTGCACTCCACGGTCTTGGGCGAGGCGTCGGACATAGCACCCATCATCGAACCGGACATGAGCGATTCGGCCTCGCTGGACAATGTGCTGGAATACCTCGTCATGGCCGGCCTATCGCTACCGCACGCCATGAGCGTGCTCGTGCCGGAGTCGTTCAACGACAAGAACCCCATCAGCCCTGAGCTGAAGGCCTTCTATGAATACCACTCCATTCTGATGGAGCCGTGGGACGGTCCGGCGGCCCTGCTTTTCTCCGACGGACGTTACGCCGGCGGTATGCTCGACCGCAACGGCCTGCGCCCGGCACGCTACGCCATCACAAAGAACGGCATGATGATCGTGGCATCGGAGGTTGGCGTGATAGATTTCGATCCTGGCAAGATAGCCGAGAAAGGGCGCCTGCAACCAGGCAAGATACTGCTCATCGACACCCAAGAGGGCCGTATCTACTACGACGGCGAGGTGAAGCGACAGCTGGCGGCTGCGCACCCCTACGGGCAGTGGCTCTCAACCAACCGCGTCCAGCTGGAAAAGCTGAAGAGCGGCCGTAAGGTGGAAAACG
This sequence comes from Bacteroidaceae bacterium, assembly GCA_017526905.1. GTDB lineage: Bacteria > Bacteroidota > Bacteroidia > Bacteroidales > Bacteroidaceae > Physcousia. Next base: position 44,396 of record JAFXQT010000090.1, read on the forward strand.
GGCTCCCCGACTTGCAACAGAAGGAGGCGCTCTTCGGCTACGGTGCCGAAGACATAGACGCCACCATCATACCCATGGCGACGAAGGGCCAGGAGCCCACGGCATCGATGGGCAACGACACGCCGCTGGCTGTACTGAGCGAGCGCCCGCAGGTGTTCTTCAACTATTTCCGCCAGCAGTTTGCGCAGGTGACAAACCCGGCCATTGACTCCATTCGCGAGGAACTTGTGATGAGCCTCACGGAATATATCGGGCGCGTAGGAACGGGCATATTGAGCCCCGACGAGACGAACTGTAAGATGGTGCGTCTGCCCCACCCCATCCTGACCGGCACGCAGCTGGACATGCTATGCAACATCGGCTACAAGGGGTTCAAGACAATTAAGTTGACATTAGCCCACCCCCAGCCCCTCCCCAAGGGAGGGGAGACTGATTGGTCTCTGGCTGGTGAAAACCTTAGGATAGCATTGGACAAACTCTGCAAGGATGCAGAACAGGCAGTGGATGATGGTTATAATTACATTATTCTGACGGACAAGGAATGCCCCTCCGCCGGGGAGGGGATGAGATGGGCTTACATCCCCTCGCTCCTGGCCGTCTCGGCCGTCCACCACTATCTCATCCGCGCCGGCAAGCGTGTGCAGACGGCGCTCATCGTAGAGTCCGGCGAGATCCGCGAGACGATGCACGCTGCCCTGCTGCTGGGCTACGGAGCCTCGGCCCTGTGCCCCTATATGGTTTACGCCATTCTCGACGACCTGGTCAGGCGCGGAAAGATTCAGGAGGACTACGCCAACGCCGAGGCCAACTACATCAAGGCTGTGAAAAAAGGACTGTTCAAGATCATGGCCAAGATGGGCATCTCGACCATCCGCAGCTATCGCGGTGCCAAGATCTTCGAGGCTGTAGGCCTGAGCGAAGAGGTGCTGAGAACCTACTTCGGCACGGAAGTGAGCACGATTGGTGGTGCCGGCCTCGAGAAGATTGCCAGCGATGCCATCCGCAGGAAGGAAGGGAATGAAGCGCTAAAGGACAACGGCCAGTTCCACTGGCGGCGCGATGGCATCCGGCATGCCTGGAACCCCGAGACGATAGCACGCCTGCAGCTGGCCTGCCGCACAGGGTCGTACGAGAAGTTCAAGGAGTGGGCGCGGCTGGTCGACGAGAAGCAGCAGCCCATCTTCCTCCGCGACTTGTTGGCTCCTGCTACGACAGAAACGGGAAAGGCAGGTGCCATCCCCCTTGACGAGGTCGAACCAGAGGAGGAAATCATGAAGCACTTCGTGGCTGGCGCCATGAGCTTCGGTGCCCTGAGCAAAGAGGCCCACGAGGCCATATGCCTGGCTATGAACAAGATCGGCGGACGTTCCAACACCGGCGAGGGCGGTGAGGATCCGTCACGCTTCCACGCCACCATCGACGGCATCAGCCTCAACAGCAAGACGAAGCAAGTGGCCAGCGGGCGCTTCGGCGTCACGACGGAATATCTCGCTAACGCCGAGGAGATACAGATCAAGGTGGCCCAGGGCGCCAAGCCTGGCGAAGGCGGTCAGCTGCCGGGCTTCAAGGTGAATGAGGTCATTGCCCGCACGCGCCACAGCATACCCGGCATATCGCTCATCTCGCCACCGCCCCATCACGATGTCTACTCCATCGAGGACCTGGCACAGCTCATCTTCGACCTCAAGAGCGTGAATCCCAGAGCAGCTGTCAGCGTGAAGCTGGTGGCCGAGAGCGGCGTGGGCACGATTGCAGCCGGTGTGGCCAAGGCCAAGGCCGACCTCATCGTCATCAGCGGCGCCGAGGGCGGCACGGGTGCATCACCAGCCAGCTCAATGCGCTTTGCGGGCATCTCGCCCGAGATAGGTCTGTCGGAATCGCAGCAGACGCTGGTGCGCAACGGGTTGCGTGGCGGTGTTCGTCTGCAAGTCGACGGCCAGCTGAAGACGGCACGCGACGTGGTGCTCATGGCACTGCTGGGGGCTGACGAGTTTGCTTTCGGCACGGCGGTGCTCATCGTGCTGGGCTGCGTGATGATGCGCAAGTGCAACCTCAACACCTGCCCGATGGGCGTAGCCACACAGGATGCCGAGCTCCGCCGCCATTTCATCGGGCGCTACGAACACCTCGTCAACTATTTCACTTTCCTCGCCCGCGAGGTGCGCGAGTATCTGGCTGCCATAGGCGCCCACTCGCTCAGCGAGATCGTAGGGCGCACCGACCTTATCGAGCTCAGGGCCAAGGGGGACGCTGACGGCGAGCTGTGCTGCACCGTCGCAGATGGCGTCACGCTCAACTTCAGCCGTCTGCTTCATCAAGAAACGGGCGAGCTCCACTTCACCGCCGACGCCCGTCAGCCTCAGGCGCCGTTGGGCAAACAGTCCGACAGCCTTGACGAGCGCATCATGGAGGATCGCAAAGCCTCATCAGTACTCGCCTACACGATTCACAATACCGACCGTGCCGTAGGCGCCCGTCTCGCGGGTTCGATAGCCGAAGTGTGTGGCTTGGCCGGTCTTCCCGAAGGCCCCGTCAGTGTCAGCTTCAAGGGCTCTGCCGGCCAGTCGTTCGGTGCCTTCCTCGTGCGCGGCATCAGTTTCTGGCTCGAAGGCGAGACAAACGACTATTTCGCCAAGGGACTGTCGGGCGGACGCATAGCCATTCTGCCTCCGGCCGGGGCGACCTTTGCCGCCGAGGACAACGTCATAGCCGGCAACACAGGGCTCTACGGCGCCACGAGTGGCGAGCTCTACGTGAACGGCCGCGTGGGCGAACGCTTCGGCGTGCGAAACAGCGGGGCCACGGCCATCATCGAAGGCGCCGGCGACCACTGCTGCGAATATATGACGGGCGGACGCGTCGTCGTGCTCGGCCCCACGGGGCGCAACTTCGCAGCGGGCATGAGCGGCGGTTTGGCCTACGTCTATGACCCATCCCACACCTTCGACTACTTCTGCAATATGGACATGGTGGAACTCTCGCTCGTCGAGGACAGCGCAAGCCGCAAGGAGCTGCTGGAGCTCATCCGCCAGCACTACCTGCACACCGGCTCCGCCCTTGCCGGACGGATGCTCGACGACTGGAGCGCCTACGTCAAAGATTTTATCCAAGTGACGCCCATCGAGTACAAACGCGTGCTCGAAGAGGAAAAGATGCTACGGCTGAAACAGAAGATTGCCGACGTGCAAGGAGAATACTGACGGGATTATATTGCAGATAAACAGTAAATCAGTAAAGAGTAACTAAACGCGATGGAAAAGAACTCAATATCTCAAATACATACCACTCCCTCCCTACAGGGAAGAGCGGGGGGAGGGGCTGCCTTCCTCTATGTGCACCGCCAGGAGGCGGGCTACCGCCCTGTGCACGACCGCATCCACGATTTCGGCGAGGTGGAGCAGACACTGAACACACGCGAGCGCAAGCTGCAGGCGTCGCGCTGCATGGATTGCGGCGTACCCTTCTGCCACTGGGCCTGCCCGCTGGGCAACAAACCGCCCGAATGGAACGACGCGCTTGCCCGTGGCGAGTGGGAACGGGCCTACCAGCTACTATCTGCCACCAACCCCTTCCCCGAGTTCACGGGGCGCGTCTGCCCAGCCCTCTGCGAGAAGGCATGCGTGCTCAACCGCTTCAACCACGAGCCCACCACCAACCGCGAGGACGAAGCAGCCATCACCGAGGGTGCCTTCCGCGAGCGGTTCATACAGCCGCGCATCCCCCAGCGCAATGGCAAGCACGTGGCCGTCATCGGCAGCGGACCGGCCGGACTGGCTGCGGCCGACGCGCTGAACCAGATGGGCTACACCGTCACCGTCTTCGAGAAGGACGAGGCCCCCGGAGGCCTGCTACGCTACGGCATCCCTAACTTTAAGCTCAACAAGGCCATCATCGACCGCCGCATCCGTGTGCTGGAGGCCGAGGGCATTGACTTCAAGTATAATTGTCCCGTTTCCTCCGCTGCGCTTCTATCGCAGCTCAATGCCTCCTTCGATGCCATCGTCGTCGCCACCGGCACCCCCACTGCCCGCGACCTCGACATCCCCGGCCGCTCGCTCAGTGGCATTCACCTGGCCCTGGAACTGCTTTCGCAGCAAAACCGTGTGCTCGCAGGCATGGAGTTCTCAAAAGACGAGCGCATCACAGCGCGCGGCAAGGACGTGCTGGTCATCGGCGGAGGCGACACGGGCAGCGACTGCATAGGCACCGCCCATCGCCAAGGCGCTCGCAGCGTCACGCAGATCGAGATCATGCCGCGCCCCGTTGAAGGTCCCGACGACCCGCAGAACCCTTGGCCGGCCTACCCACGCACGCTCAAGACCACCTCGTCGCACGAAGAAGGCTGCACGCGCCGATGGAACATCAACACATTAGAGTTCCTCTCGGCCGACGGCAAACACGTCAGCGGCGTCAAGGTACAGGAAATCGAATGGCAGCCGAACCCGGCAGGCGGCCGGCCGCGGATGGCGCCCAAGGGCGAACCCGAAATCATCAAGGCCGAGCTCGTGCTGCTGGCCATGGGATTCCTCAAGCCCGAACACCCACAATACCCCGAGCAGGTCTTCGTCTGCGGCGATGCTGCCAACGGAGCCAGCCTCGTCGTGCGCGCCATGGCCAGCGGCAGGGAGACAGCACTCAAGGTGCATGAATATTTGAGTAATGGATCGTAGATAATGGACAATGGACAATGGACAATGGACAATAATCAATGTCCAATGGTAAATAGTAAGTGGTAAATAGTAAACAGTAAATCGTAAATCCCATGGTTCCTTTCACCAAAATGCACGGCTGCGGCAACGACTATATCTATGTGGATGCCTCTCGCCACCCTATCGCCGACCCCGCAGCGACTGCCAGACGATGGAGCTGCCCGCACACAGGCATCGGCAGCGACGGACTGGTGCTCATAGGGCGCAGCCCCATCCCCGAGGCCGATTTCACGATGCGCATCTTCAACGCCGATGGTTCCGAAGCCCTGATGTGCGGCAATGCCAGCCGCTGCATCGGCAAATATGTCTATGAGCGGGGCCTGACGGACAAGACGCTCGTGCGCCTGCTCACGGCCACAGGCATCAAGGTGCTCACGCTGAACACCACCAGGACATCGGCCCGCGAGGTGGCGAGCGTGACGGTGGATATGGAAGAACCCGCCTTCGATGTGCCGTCACAGTTCACACCCAGGCAAGACAGCGACCTGCCCGAGGGCACCTTCGTCAGCATGGGCAACCCCCACTATGTCATCTTCGTGGCCGACATCACGGCCGTTGACGTGGCAGCCGAAGGCGCACGCCTTGAACGCCACCCGCAGTTCCCGGAGCGCTGTAATATCGAATTTGCCGAAATGCGTCCTGACGGCATTCGCATGCGCGTCTGGGAACGCGGCAGTGGCATCACGCAAGCCTGCGGCACGGGCGCCTGTGCCACGGCCGTCGCGGCGGCCCGAACGGGCCGTTCTCCACGCCACTCCCGCATCATTATGGACGGTGGCACACTCGATATCGAATGGCTCAGCACCGACCGCAACCTCCATGACCACACCTTCGCCCACAACCACGTTCTCATGACCGGCCCTGCCGCATTCGTCTTCGACGGGGAGATAACAGTGGATGATTGAAATATGAAATACAAAATACGCCTACGGCCTTAGACCGTACCCCTTCGTCACTCCTCATTAGTCATTCCCTATCCCCCGCCGGGGGATTACAGGGAGCCTTATTAGTCATTCGTCATTAGTCATTCTAAATTATGGCACTCGTCAACGATCATTTCCTCAAGCTGCCGAACAACTACCTGTTCGCCGACATCGCCAAGAAGGTGAATGCCTTCAAGGCGCTGCACCCCAAGACCGACATCATCTCGCTCGGCATAGGCGACGTCACACAACCGCTTTGCCCTGCCGTCATCGAGGCACTGCACCGTGCCACCGATGAGATGGCCACTGCGGCCACCTTCCGAGGCTACGGCCCCGAACAAGGCTACGACTTCCTGCGCGATGCCATCCTGAAGAACGACTTCCTCGCCCGCGGCATCCATCTCGACCGCGACGAGATCTTCGTCAACGACGGCGCCAAGAGCGACACAGGCAATTTCCAGGAACTCATACGCTGGGACAACAGCATCGCCGTCACCGACCCCATCTACCCCGTCTATATCGACTCCAACGTGATGATCGGCCGCGCCGGAGTGAAGGGCGACGACGGGCGGTGGTCCAACGTCATCTATCTGCCCTGCACGGCCGAGAACGGCTTTGTGCCCGAACTGCCCCGCCAGCGCGTAGATGTCATCTACCTCTGCTATCCCAACAACCCCACCGGCACCGCCCTCACGCGCCGGCAGCTGAAGCAATGGGTCAACTACGCCCTCAAGAACGACACCCTCATCTTCTTCGACGCCGCCTACGAGGCCTACATCCGCCACGACGACGTGCCCCACAGCATCTACGAGATCAAGGGCGCCCGCCGCGTGGCCGTCGAGTTCCACTCCTACTCCAAGACGGCAGGCTTCACCGGCGTGCGCTGCGGCTACACCGTGGTGCCCAAGGAAGTATCCGCAGCCACGCTCACGGGCGAGCGCATTGCGCTGAACCCGCTCTGGAACCGCCGTCAGTGCACCAAGTTCAACGGCACCAGCTACCTCAGCCAGCGCGCCGCCGAGGCCATCTACACGCCCGAGGGGCGCCGGCAGGTGCAGCACACCATCGACTACTACATGCAAAACGCCGCCCACATGAAAGAGGCGCTGAGGGGCATTGGCCTCAATGTCGTGGGAGGCGACAACGCGCCCTACCTGTGGGTGCAGACACCCGGCGGCATGACCTCGTGGCGCTTCTTCGAGCAGATGCTCTACAACGCACATGTGGTCTGCACCCCGGGCGTGGGCTTCGGCCCTTCGGGCGAAGGCTTTGTGCGCCTCACCGCCTTCGGCTCGCACGAGCGCACCGAGGAAGCACTCGACCGCATTGCAAGATTCTATTAACACGTTAACACATTAACCCCATAAACACAAGACAAGACTATGACAAGCAACCTGAGATTCCAAATGGTCGGCGAGGCATTCAAGAAGAAGCCCCTCGACATTACAGCACCGGGCGAACGCCCCTGCGACTACTTTGCAGCGCATGTATTCAACCGCGAGAAGATGTATAAGTACCTGCCGAAGGACGTCTATGAGAAGATGATCGACGTCATCGACGGCGGCGCCCGCCTGGACCGCAAGGTGGCCGATGCCGTGGCCGCCGGCATGATCAGTTGGGCCAAGGAGAACGGCGTGACGCACTACACCCACTGGTTCCAGCCCCTCACCGAAGGCACTGCCGAGAAGCACGACTCGTTCATCGAGCACGACCATAAAGGCGGCATGATTGAGGAGTTCAGCGGCAAGCTGCTCGTGCAGCAGGAGCCCGATGCCAGCAGCTTTCCCAGCGGCGGAATACGCTCCACCTTCGAGGCCCGCGGCTACTCGGCCTGGGACCCCACCAGCCCCGTATTCATCATCGACGACACACTTGTCATCCCCACCGTGTTCATCAGCTACAGCGGCGAGGCCCTCGACTACAAGGCACCGCTGCTCCGGGCCCTGCGCGCCGTCAGCGAGGCAGCCACAGCGGTGTGCCACTACTTCGACCCGGCCGTGAAGAAGGTCACCAGCAACCTCGGCTGGGAGCAGGAGTATTTCCTCGTCGATGAAGGGCTCTACGCCGCCCGCCCCGACCTCTTGCTCACCGGGCGCACCCTCATGGGCCACGACTCGGCCAAGAACCAGCAGATGGACGACCACTACTTCGGCTCCATCCCCGAGCGCGTGGCTGCCTTCATGCGCGACCTCGAAATTCAAGCCCTCATGCTCGGCATACCCGTGAAGACACGCCATAACGAGGTGGCACCCAACCAGTTTGAGGTGGCTCCTATCTTCGAGGACACCAACCTGGCCGTGGATCACAACATGCTGCTCATGTCCGTGATGAAGCGTGTGGCACGCAAGCACGGCTTCCGCGCCCTCCTGCACGAGAAGCCCTTCGCCGGCATCAACGGCTCGGGCAAGCACAACAACTGGAGCCTCTCCACCGACACCGGCGTGCTGCTGCATGCACCCGGCAAGACAGCCGAACAGAACCTACGCTTCGCCACCTTCATCGTCGAGACGCTGATGGGCGTGTACCGACACAACGGTCTGCTCAAGGCCAGCATCATGAGCGCCACCAACGCCCACCGTCTTGGCGCCAACGAGGCTCCGCCCGCCATCATCAGTTCCTTCCTCGGCAAGCAGCTGTCGGAACTGCTCGACCACATAGAAAAGGCCGACAAGGAGGACCTCTTCGCCATGGACGGCAAGCAGGGCATGAAGCTCGACATACCCGAGATTCCCGAACTGCTCATCGACAACACCGACCGCAACCGCACCAGCCCCTTTGCCTTCACCGGCAACCGGTTTGAGTTCCGCGCCGTGGGCAGCGAGGCCAACTGCGCCAGTGCGATGATTACACTCAACAGCGCCGTTGCCGAGGCGCTCGTCTCGTTCAAGCAGCGCGTTGACGAAAGGATCTCTGAATACGCAAAGAAGCCTGCCTATGCAGAAGGCTCCGGCCATTCGCCCGTGTACCATGCCATCATCGACGTGCTTCGCGAAGACATCGGCACTTGCCACCCCATCCGCTTCGACGGCAACGGCTACAGCGACGAGTGGAAGGCCGAAGCCGCCCGTCGCGGCCTGGACACCGAGACCTCCTGCCCAGTCATCTTCGAGCGTTACCTCGACAAGGACAGCGTACGGATGTTCGAGAGCCTGGGCGTGATGAGCCAAAAGGAGCTCGAGGCCCGCAACGAAGTGAAGTGGGAAACCTACACCAAGAAGATACAGATTGAAGCCCGCGTGCTGGGCGACCTCTCCATGAACCACATTATTCCCGTTGCCACCAGCTATCAGAGCCTGCTGCTGCAAAACGTGGAGCACATGCGCGCCGTATTCCCCGAGGCAAAGGCCGCCCAGCTCAACGCACGCAACCTGAAGCTGATCGAGGAGATAGCCGAACGCACGGCCACCATCGAAACGCTGGTGGAGGAACTGGTCGAGGCACGCAAACGGGCCAACAAGATTGCCGACGAGCACCAGCGAGCCATAGCCTATCACGACACCATCGCACCGATGTTCGACAAGATCCGCTACCAGATAGACAAGCTGGAACTCATCGTCGACGACAGCCTCTGGCCGCTGCCCAAGTACCGCGAACTGCTGTTCATCAGGTAAGGCATTAACAGCCTCCACACACTATTCGTGCGGTGAGTGGGTCCTACAAATCAGCTGCAAATACGCTGTGCTGATTTGAGGGCCCACCACTGTTTTTTTTGGGGGGGGGAACGATGGTTACAAACTGGGGTAATAATTGTTCAAAAGCGCACTACGCCCCATTGTTAACCTACCTTCTTACGCTTTTTCTTGTTGCTCCCTGCCAGGGACCATACCTTTGAGCCAGTTTTCCCCACACACAACACCTACTTGCTTAATATAAAGAACACCACTATGAAACAACTGGCAAACATGAAACACCACGTTAAGACATTCCTCCTATGCCTGACGCTCACCACCATAGGTGCCATGGCTCAGGAGCAGGAGAATTGGCTCCCCGACGGAACCTACTACATCCAGAACAAAGCCTCCGGCACCTTCATTTCTGCCGGTGCCTATTGGGGCTGCTGGGGCGTGCTTCGAGAGCATGGCATCGACTTTGCCGTGACACGCTCGGGCGATACCTACACCCTGACCTCACGCATCAACGAAACAGGCCAACATCACTATCAATGTCCCCGGATTCGTGAAGGACTATAACTGGTGTCTCTACAACAACCTCAAGCTTGAGGCCATGGCTGAAGACGTGACCCTGAGCGAGAATGCCACCACGGCCCCGACGGCAACGGCCTACGCCAATGTGGCGCTGGAGCGCACACTGAAGCCAGCCATCTGGAACACCTTCAGCCTCCCCTTCAGCCTGAGTGCTGAGCAGATTGCAGCCTCTCCGCTACAGGGTGCTACGATCTATGCATACGAGAGTTCAGATGCTAACAGCATCCGCTTTACATCAGCCACCGAGATAGAAGCAGGCAAGCCTTATCTGCTGAAGCCTATTTCTTAGTTTCCGACGCTACCGATGCCGCAGGCGTGAAACTGTTCTTTAGCGGCACTGCCGTGGGGTTGCATGAGGTTACCGGCGCTGACACCCACATTGCTGCGCACGAAATCTACGACCTTGTAGGTCGGCCCGTGCACAAAAGCGCCCTCAGCCGTAAAGGCATCTACATAACAAACGGCAGGAAAATAACCATCAAATACAATTCCAGAATAAAGTATCACTAATATCACAAATCCGTTCATCGCCCTCATGGCCAAGCACATAGGCTGTGATATTTCTGTGATATTTAAGTGATATTTCCGGGTGAAAAGTGATACTTTTCCTTGCAAGTTTCCCCGAAAAACACTATATTTGCAGTATGAAAAGCCACTTGTCCGACAGCCCGCTCCGCTTCAACCGCGGTACACCCGCGCCCAGGGTTTGTCCAGCAAAAACTTGAGGTTGAACGCTCGGCCGTGTGGGGGGGAACCGCATGGGTGTGTCTCACCAATGCGACGGCCGTGTCTCACTAATGAGACGGGCGTGTCTCACTGCTGAGACAGTCGAGTCTCACCGCTGAGACGGCTGTGTCTCACCGCTGAGACACCCCTGCCCTACTTGGCAAGGCACTTCTTTGATGGTGGGCTGCTGATGACTTTGATTTGGCATGTACTAATCTGATTGCTGGCAGGTGTTGGTTCGGTTGGGCCGGCGTAGGGCAGGATATGCTCCTTCAGCACCAAGGCAACCAGGCTGACCGTGTTTTTCACGCCGAACTTGGCCAGCAATCGCTTCCGGTACCATTTCACGGTTTCGGTGCTGAGGTGCAGACGCTCGGCAATCTCCGAGTTGGAGCGCCCTTCGCAGACAAGGCTGAGTATGTTCTGCTCCTGGATGGTGAGGCGTACGGCCTGGTCGGCAGACTCCTGAATGATGCTTTCAACCTCCGGACTGATGTAGCGCTGCCCCTTCCACACTTGCTTGATGGCGGTGATGAGCTGGTCGATGGGGGCGCTTTTCAGCACATAGCCATGAGCGCCGCTGTCCAGCATGCGACGGATGACGCCATATTCGTCGTGGATGGTGACGGCCACAACCCTAACTTTCGGATACGCACTGACGACCCACTGGCAGAAGGCTATGCTGTCGGCAATGTCTGCATCCGGCCAGGCGGCTTCGCCGGCCGATGAACCACACTCGGCCGCTCGCTGCCTTTCGGGCACAGAGATGTCGAGCAACAGCACGTCCGGACAGCGTTCTGCCATGGCAAGCCGGCAATCGCTCAGTGTTGTGAAACAGCGGCTTACGTGTACGGTATCGCTGTGGTTTACGACATCTGCCAACCCCTGGTTGAACATGGCGTGGTCGTCCACGATATAAACATCTATCTTATATTTCATAGCGGCAATGTGACGTTGATTTCTGTTCCTTCGTTTGGGCTGGTAAGCACCCGCAGCGTGCCGCGGAAGGCTTCGGTTCGTTCGCGGATGTTCTGCAGGCCCATGCCCTTGGCATCGGCCATGCCTTTGCCATCGTCGCCGACGGTCAGCGTCACCTCGCGGGCGGTCTGCATCAGCTGGATGTCGATACGTGAAGCCTCGGCATACTTCAGGGCGTTGTTCACCAGTTCGTAGGCGCAACGGTAGAGTGTCAGTTCGCGCTCGCGGTCGAGCCGGATGTCGCCATAGGCCTGAAACGCAGCCCCAGGCACAGAGCGTGCAAAGTCGCGAAGGGCCGGCACCAGCCCGCCGCGCAGCAGCTCTTCGGGCATCAGGTGATGGGCCACGCGGCGCAGTTCCTCGATCGTAGCATCCAATAGCTTGAGATATTCACTCCCCTCTCCCTTTGGAGTGGGGTCGGGGGTGAGGCTTTTTATTCTCAGCAACGACAACATACCGCCCAGCGAATCGTGCAGTTCGCGTGCCAGGATATGCCGCTCTTTCGCCTCGGTCTGCAACGCCACCCTGGCGGCGAGCAGTGCCTTTTGCCGACGGTGTGCCAGCTGGAAATAGACCATCAGGGCAATGGCCGCCAACAACAGCGCTACGGCCAGGGCCAACAGCCACCGCCAGTGCCGCTGCTCACTGGCCAGTTGTGCTATCCGAACCTCCTTCTTCTCCGTTTCGTAGAGCACCTCCATCTGCGAAAGTCCGCTCTGGTAGTGGTCGGTGGCGTAGCGGTTCATCAGGCCGATGGCCTTCTGCATACAGGCGCGGGCATTGGCCTTCTGCCCCAGTTCGGTGTAGATTTCGGCCAGCAGCATGTAGCCGCCACGGTCGGCAACGGTGGCTGCGGAGTCGGGGTGGACGCTCTGCAGGGCGTAGCCGAGTGCCTGCTGCCAGTGGTGCTCGGCCATTGCCACCTCGCAGGCGGCCATATAGATCTCGGCGGCATCGTCGAACATAACCTCGGCGCTATCGATGTAGGGCAGCGCTTCTTCCACACAGGCTTTGGCTGCCGCCACGTCCTCATGGCCCTCCATCAAGAGGATGCGGGCCTTGCTGGCCAGCGTGTAGGCAAAGTCCTGGGGCTCCTCCTTGCGGTGGGGGCGATAGTAGGCCAGCGCTTCGTTGGCAGCCTGCAGGGCCTTGGCGTGCCGCGCAGTGTCGAAGTACACGCCCGCGAGACCTTTCTTGGGCAGGGTCATCATCAGCGAGTCGGCCGCTGCCTCGGCCTTCCCGATGGCCTTCAGGTAGTTGCGCTCGGCCTCGTCGTAGTTGCCCATCTGGGCGTACAGTTCTCCTATATTATAATAGAGGATGGTCTGGCTCTCCCGCCAGTCGTGCTTCTCGAAGATGGGCAGCGCCTGTTGGTAGTAGTGGATGGCCAGGTGGCCCTGGTCCTGCATGTTGTAGAGGTTGCCCAGACTGCCGTAAATGACCGAGCGTGCATCGTCGATGTCCTCCTCGGTGTAGCGCTTCATCGTGGCCATGGTGTCGACGACGGCCAGCGCCTGCCGGTACAATGCGGCGGCCTCGCCGTACTCCTCGCGGCCATAGTGCATCTGTGCAAAAAGGCGCAGCACGTTCTGCCGCACGTACAGGCCGTTTTGCTTATAGCTTAGGGCCAGCGCCTTGCGGCCGTAGTCGGCGGCCTTGGCGGCATCATAGTTCAAATAGCCGCGCATCAGCTCGTCGTAGGCACGCAGAAGGTCGTCGCCTTTGGGCGGATTGCTGCTGTTCAGTGCCGCTTCCAGGGAATCGACACGGGCATTGCGATGGTCATTGTAGGCCTGGGCCGCAAGGCTGACCATAAGACATAGTGTCAGGCACAGATACTTCATAACAGGCGCAAAGCTACAATTTTCTTTCCAGAACTCACCACCCAAACGGGTGGAAAATTGTTTTTGTAACGTGGAGCGCCACCCAAAAGGGTGGAAAATAGCCCCTTCGCTTGCAATTCGCGGGCCACGAGGCGGGCGGAACTGCGGAATTATGCCTAACTTTGCGGAGAGTGTATCAACATTACATCCGTTTATTATGAAGAAGACATTACTTACCTTGGCAGCCCTCGGGCTGATGTATAGCTCGGCGCAGGCCAGCGTAGTGATAAACCAGACGAACTTCCCCGATGAGGCGTTGCGCAACTATGCATCGGAATACGACGAGGATGGCAACGGCACACTGAGCGACGCCGAGCTGGCTACGATTACAATCATCAATGCCGGCGGCATTCTGAACCTGAAGGGCGCCGAACATTTCAAGAACCTGGAGGAGCTCCACCTGTGGGGCTATTCGGAAGAGGAAAGCATCCGGGCAATCGACCCCAGCGTATTTCCAAAACTCTATCGTTTCACCTTGGGGGATTGTAATGGCGTAACGACCCTGGACTTCAGTAAGAACACGATGTTTGAGACCATAGAGCTGTCGCACTGCCCCAACGTCCAAGCCCTCTCGCTGCCAACCAGCGTGAAAGAAATCCAACTGAACGGCACGCCGAAGCTGACGGCGCTCAACGTCAGCAAGTTGACTAACCTGACGGGATTATGGCTACAGCATACGGGCATCACCGACCTCGACTTCTCGAACCATCCCGCCATCCAGCTCGTCAGCATTCAGGGCGAGGAGGATGCTGTCGATAAGATGAACTCGCTGAACCTTCAGAACTGTGCTGCCTTGGAGAATGTGGATATCCGCTACACCACCATCAAGTCGCTCTCGATGAAGCACCTGCCCATCGTCCGCACGCTGATGATGCTGAACAACGACATCACCACCATCACCATCGACGACTGCGAGGAGTTCAACGACATCACCTGCGACCATAATGTTTTAGGCACGCTCAGCCTGACGAACAACCCTGAACTCAGAGTCGTCAACTGCGAGGACAACCAGTTGCAGGTGCTCATTGCCGACAACTGCCCGGTGCTCGGACGGGTGCAGGCTTTCAACAACCGCCTGATGTGGCTCGACCTGAAAGACGTGGTGAAAGGCAATGTGGACGAAAGCATACTGAAACTCGACAACCAGCAGCCCACCGTGCAAGCCGTGAAGCTGTCGCCGACCGAGGTGGGACTGCGCGTGCATGAGCGCCTTGATGTCAGCCGTGTGCTGAACCTGCGCGCCAAAGGTCAGGCCCAGACACCGAAGGAAGTCACAGTCGATGGCATCCGCTACTTCGTCATCTACGACAACGGCCCCGACACGCCCAACCTCGTGGGCAGCGACTGCGGCTACGAGTACAACACGAAGTGGCCCTATACCTGGCAGGAAGGCAACACAAAGGACAACCGCCTGCCCGTGACGCTGAACGTGACGAGCTGGACGAAGCACCAGGCCTTCCTGACGCTATCGGCGAGCCGCGTGGAGGGCCGCTACGGCGAGCCTGCCCCGGCGGCACCCACCGTGACCCGCTCGCAGGACTACGACGGACGGATCACCTTCACGTCAAGCAACGAGAAGGTGGTGAAGGTGAATGCCCAAACCGGCGAACTGACCGTTGTCGGTGCCGGCACCGCCTACATCAGCGTCGGCGGCACAGAGACCGACTACCGCCTGGCTCCCGCCACAAGGACCTATACCGTATGGATAGACAAGGCCACGCCGACCTTCTCCTTCGAAAAGACGGCTGTCGCCACCACCCTCGGTGCCGCCGTGCAAGAGAACAAGCTCAGCATCGGCCTCTACGACGGCGAGGTCGAGTACACGTCGAGCGACGAGCAGATTGCCACCGTAGGGCAGGACGGCGTGGTAACGGCCCTGGCCATTGGCGAAGTGACCATCACAGCAACGGGCGTCGAGACAGACAACTGCTACGAGGCCCAAGAGGCTCAGTATCAGCTTACCATTTCCGCCCCCTCCGGCATCGGCACCACAGCCACCGACACTGTCGGCACAGACAGGGCCTACGACCTGAAAGGCCGGAAAGTGAGCCTGCCGACGGCCCACAAAGGGGTGTATATTGTGGCTGGGAAGAAAGTGGTGAAGACATAAGGGACACAAGCTCAGCATCGGCCTATCCAACTAAGCACAACTGCTGCAAACAGTTTATCAGCTTGAGCGACACACGCCCCACACACAGGACGGGGCGTGTGTTAAAGTCTGTTATTACAGCCCTACATTGGGGTAAATGCAGTAACTTTGTGCTGCAATGACGATAGACTTGTACATCAACGAAGCGAACGACTACGCACGGGATATCGGTGCGCCGGTGTACCATCCGCACGTCTCGGTGATACACTACGACGAGGTGGGCGCGATACGCCACACGCTGAACCGCACAGGCTGCTATGGCATCTTTATGCAAGAGGAGTTTCCGGAGGGGCTGGTTTATGGCATCGGCACGTATCATGAGGGCGACGGATCGCTGATTGCCTTCTCGCCTGGGCAGATAGGCGGCAAGCCGGACGACGGCACACGCCGGCAGTACCACGGTTGGGTGCTGCTGTTTGACAGCCAGTTCATACAAGGTTCGGCCATCGAACAAAGGCTCGACGGCTATCAGTTCTTCTCCTACCACTCCAACGAAGCCCTTGTGCTGACGGCCCAGGAGAAGGACGCGCTGGCTCAGCTCATGGCCAACCTGCGCCGGGAACTGGCAACACAGGCGCAGGCGCTGGGACACGACGACATCGTCAGAGACCACATCCTGCTTATCCTTGACTACTGCAACCGCTTCTACATGCGCCAGTTCAAGGAGATGACGGCCCAGGGGAGCGACATCCTGAGCCGCTTCCAACAGGTGCTGACCGACTACTACGCGCGTGGCATGCAGCGTGCGAACGGCCTGCCCAGCGTGAAGTTCTGCGCCAGCGAGCTGTGCCTTTCGCCGAGCTACCTTGGCGACATCATCCGAGACGCGCTGGGCGAGAGCCCCAAGGACTACATCCGCAGCTTCGTTGTGATGCGTGCCAAGAGCCTCATCCTCAGCGGCAGGAGCATTGTCCAGGTGTCTGAAGACCTGGGCTTTGAATACCCCCAGCACTTCACGCGGATGTTCAAGAACGCAACGGGCCAGACCCCGCGCCAGTTCTTCGACAGCCAGCGTAAAAGGTGAGTTACCTCATTTCGGGTAGTTTTGTCCGCAATCTGTCTATGCAGGTTGCGGTTTTTTCGCCATACCTTTGCACTCGCAATTCCAACATGACGAATGATGAGACCCTATGTTATTTGCCACATGATGGCCTCGCTCGACGGCAGGATCGACTGCGCGATGACCGAACAGATAGACGACACCAACCATTATTACGAAGCGTTGGCACAGCTGGGCTGCCCCTCCACACTGGAGGGCAAGACAACCCTGGCCATGCACTATGCACAGAACGGTGTGTTCCAACCGCAGAAGCCCCGCGAAGATGCAGGCCGGCAATTGTACAAGGCCGTGGAGGCAGCGGGCTACGCCATCGGCGTTGACACGCACGGGACATTGCTATGGGACGACAACACCACGGAGCTGTTTGGCCGCCCACTGCTGATGATCCTCTCGGAACAAGCCAGCCAGGAGTATCTTGACTACCTGAAGGGCAAACACATATCTTACATCACAACAGGCCAGGGCAGCACAGACCTTGTTGCGGCCCTGGAAACACTGCGGACGGTGTTTGGCGTGGAGCGCCTGGCTGTGGTTGGCGGCGGGCACATCAACGGCTCCATGCTCGACCAAGGACTGATTGACGAAGTGAGCATGCTGTACGGCTACGGCATTGACGGGCGCGGCGGCATGGCTGCGGCTTTCGATGGCCGGCCAATGGACCGCAAGCCCGTTCGCCTTACCTTCAAAAGCGTGGAGGAACAGGATGGCATTGTTTGGATGCGGTACCAAGTAAACAATAAATAAGCGACAACGATGAAGAAGGTAGTAATGGCTGCCATGCTCGGAGCCGGAGTGCTCGCTGCATGCAATCAAAAGGACAATCAAACCAAAACAGACGATAATATGACTACTTTAGTATTGACACAGGAGTGGGACAAGACGTTCCCGAAGAGCGACAAGGTGAACCACCGGAAGGTGACCTTCCACAACCGTTACGGCTTTGAACTGGCTGCCGACATGTACACGCCGAAGGATGCCGAGGGCCGCAAGCTCGCTGCCATCGCCGTGAGCGGACCTTTCGGAGCGGTGAAGGAGCAGTCCAGCGGCCTCTACGCCCAGCACATGGCCGAACGCGGATTCCTGACCATTGCCTTCGACCCCTCGTTTACGGGCGAGAGCAGCGGTGAGCCCCGCCGCATGGCATCGCCCGACATCAACACCGAGGACTTCCTGGCTGCCGTGGATTTTCTCTCCGTGCAGGATAATGTCGACGCCGAGCGCATCGGCATCATCGGCATCTGCGGATGGGGTGGCATGGCCGTGAATGCCGCTGCCATCGACCCCCGCATCAAGGCCACCGTTGCCACCACGATGTACGATATGACAAAGGTGACCCGCGAGGGCTACTTCCAGAGCGAGGACACCCCTGCACAGCGCATGGAAAAGCGCAAGGCCATGGCCGCACAGCGCACCGAGGACTACAAGACAGGAACCTACAAGCGTGCAGGCGGCGTGATCGACCCACTGCCGACGGATGCTCCCTGGTTTGTAAAAGACTACCATGCCTACTACAAGACAAAGCGCGGCTATCATGAGCGCTCGGGCAACTCGACCGACGGGTGGAACGTCACGGGCTGTCAGTCGTTCCTCAACCAACCCATCCTGGCCTTCGCCGCCGAGATAGAGAGCCCCGTGCTGCTCATCCACGGCGAGAAAGCCCACTCGCGCTATTTCTCCGAGTATGCCTTCGAGAAAATGACGGGCAAGCACGTCGAGGGCCACAGCGCCAAGGAAGGCAACAAGGAACTCTACATCGTTCCCGGCGCCTCGCATGTTGACCTGTACGACGACGTGGCCGGTGTCATCCCCTACGACAAGCTGGAGGCTTTCTTCGACGAGAACCTGAAACCCGAATAAACAGCATCGGCCAAGCCGGAACCTATGCGAAAAGGTCCTGTAAGGAGCATGCCCCCCTTACAGGACCTTTTCAAGTGGCCGCAGATGGTGTTCTCAGGCTGTGCCGTTGGCCATTCGGTAGATGGTGCGCATGGCCTCGGCATCAATCTTCTCCATGGCGCCGACACAGATGGTGCCGCCATTTGAGCACTTATCCACCAGCGTGTCTATTTCGGCCTCGGTGAGTGGCCGGCCGAGCAATTCGGGCACGTTGGTGGGCATGCCAATCTTCCGATAGAACTCCTCAATGGCCTGGATGCCACGCTCGGCGGTGTCGGCCGGGTGTGCGAAATCATTGGGCACTCCCATCACATTCACCGCAAACTGAACGAAACGGCTGAGATGGCGGCCACAGACGAAACGCGCCCACGAAGGCCACAAGGCGGCAAGACCGGCGCCATGTGTCACACCGAACAGGGCGCTAAGTTCGTGTTCCAGCTTGTGGGTGGCAAAGTCCTTCTCGGTGCCACACTCCGTAAGGTCGTTGTGCGCCAGCGACCCGGCCCACATAATCTGCGCCCGCAGACGGTAGTCGGTGGGCGCATCCAGCACCGCTATGGCAGCCTCCTTGACGGTGCGCAGCAGCGCCTCGCTGATGGCGTCGGTCAGCGTCATGTCCTCGTACTTCGAGAAATAGCGCTCCATGGTGTGCATCATGATGTCGGTGGCGCCGGCGGCCGTCTGATAGGCAGGAAGGGTATAGGTGCGCTCGGGGTTCATCACGGCGAAACGGCAGCGGCACAGGTCGCTGTTCACGCCCCGCTTCAGCAGGCTCTCGTCGTGTGTGATGACACAACTGGACGACATCTCTGAACCGGCAGCGGGAATGGTCAGCACCACACCGATGGGCAGGCACGCCTGGGGCACTGCCCTACCCTGCCAGAAATCCCACACGTCACCGCTGTAGGGCACGCCATAGCCGATGGCCTTGGCCGAGTCGATGACGCTGCCGCCACCCACAGCAAGGATGAAATCCACACCTTCGCGCCGGCACATTTCGATGCCTTGGCGCACCTTGGACAGCAACGGATTGGGCACCACGCCGCCCAGCTCGCAGAAGCTGATGCCAGCATTCTGAAGCTGGCTGCGCACCACGCCGAGCAGGCCCGAC
Source organism: Bacteroidaceae bacterium (assembly GCA_017526905.1). Taxonomy (GTDB): domain Bacteria; phylum Bacteroidota; class Bacteroidia; order Bacteroidales; family Bacteroidaceae; genus Physcousia. Next base: position 64,036 of record JAFXQT010000090.1, read on the forward strand.
CGCTCGGCCGAACCGCCGCCATAGTGTATGAGAACCTTGTGACCACCGGCGGCCACCACTAAACGTCCGATTTGCTGTTCGGACTCGCGCCCGAACACCACTCGTGTGGGTGCGTAGAAATTGAAATCCTTAATCATAAGTATGCTACATTTGCGCGTTTCGCCGCAAAGATAGCAAAACTATTTTTCATACGCGCGACGGCCATCGCAAAAAAGCACTGCTTGAAGGCTATATTTGCCTTTTTAAAACTATTCTGCTCTCCGGAACACCAGCCAGGGAATGACGCCCGCCCATTTCCGGTGTGGATACCGACCGGCATCGCCGATGTCATGCCGCACGCCGTCGGCCGAACGGTAAAAACTGTAGTCGGTGCCGCCGGTGATATAGATGGCATCGATGAACCCGTATTCGCGCAAGGCATCTGCAAAGTCCCAAAGCGTCTCTTTATAGCGAGTGGCTATGTAATAGAGCATATCGCCCTTACGCCCGATGGCACGGCGCTCCACCTTGCCATGCAGGTAAAAGCGCTTGGGGATGGTGTTGGCGCTGACCAGCACGAACTGGCGGAAGAACGATCCGCCCAACGGCTGGACGTAGTTCTTGACCTCATCGCTCCTGCCCACGCCAATGACCATGCGCCCGTCCGCCATGGCCATATAGCCCAGCCTCGAGCGGTCGCTCTGATACTCGGTGCCATCGGCCACCAGGGTGCCGATATAGGTAGTGTCGGCCTTGTGGTCGGCACAACGGCAGTACAAGAACACGGAAGCATCGGCTGTATCGGGCTCTTCGAACTGGATGCTGGCCTGCAACCCATGTATGGCATAGAAATCCATGGCCACACCCAAGATGCTGTCGCTCGTGCTGACCACCTCCGGCTCAGCGGCGGTAAGGGGCGCTTTCAGTTTCTGGATGTTCTGGGCGGGCGTGGTTGATACCTCGATGCCTATGCGGTAATAATAGGCCCATTGCCTGTACCCGGCTACGAGGGCCGTCAGCAGCAGGACCGTGCCCACCACAACAAGCGCCCATTGACGCCATGTGCGTTGGCGCACCGCCCCCCCAGCCGGCTTTCTTTTGTTCAGTCCAGGCATCTCTTCATCATCGCGTTCGATGACGATGACGGGCACTTCTTGGCCGAGTTGGCCGGTCTGTTCACTCATAGTCGCCTCCTTTCTCTGTTTCCAATGTCTGCTTGAGCTCTTTCAGCGCTTCGCGCGAGACGGTAAGCGTGTAGATGTCCTCAAAGCGTTTCGTCCGCTCCTGAGCCAGCGCCGTGGAGATATCCTTCAGCAGATACGGCCCAGCAAAAACCAACTTCTGCTCCGGCAGGTTGATCAGGTAGATGAAGCGTTTGTTCACGATGAGACTGCGCCCCACACGCACGAAAAAATTGTGTCGCAACTGGCGGAAATAACCCTCAAAGACGTGCAGTTGCATGGTGATCCTGTGCTTGCGGTTGTTGATAAGCACAATCTCAGAGTAGTTGCCATCGGCCTTGACATAGACAATCTCGGTGGTGGCTACTCGCAGCAGTTCCGTTGACGAATATACCTTGAACCATTCCATATATGAAACTAACGTGTATCGGTGTGCTTTTATTGCCTCCACCCGTCAGAAAGCGACGCGTCCCAGCATCTGCGGTGCGATGATGGCGGCTGTGCCCTGCTGCTTGGGCCGCGTGTGGGCCAGCAACTGCTCCAGCAGGGGCAGCATGCGGTTGAGCCTGCCATAGCGTATCATGAAGTTCCAGAAGGGTTCGAACTTTTTCCAACCACCCGTGTACATGAGATGCGCCAGGCGTTGTTGCAGGTTGTCATGCCCGAAGCTGGCTTTCAGGATGTTGCGCCAGGCGTAGAACTCGCGGTAGGCCCAATCATACCCTTCCTTCAGTTGCTCTGGCGTGAGGCTACGTGTCTTATACACCACCGTTCGGGTGTCATAGCGACTCCAGTCACGGCTGGTGATGCGCCCCTCACGCTCCATCTGCCGGAAGAGCCGCGTGCCAGGATAGGGCGTCAGGATGTGATAGGTGGCTGTAGTGATGCTGTGTTCTATGCCCCAGTCAACGGTGCGGCGGAACACATCTGGGTCGTCATGGTCCAGGCCGAACACGAAACTGCCGTTGATCATGATGCCCAGGCTGTGCAAGCGCTCCACAGCGGCCACGTAGTCCTTGGAGAGGTTCTGCAGTTTGTTGCTCGAGCGCAGATTCTCGGGCGAGAAGGTCTCGAAGCCGAGGAATACGCTGCGCAGTCCGGCTTCTGCTGCTTTCTCTATCAGATTGCCGTTCAGCACAGAGGCCACCGTGGCGGCGCTCTGGAACACGCGGCCCATGCCCCTCATCCCCTCAAACAGCGCGGTGGCAAAACGTGGGCTGCCCAGCAGGTGGTCATCGAGGAAATAGAGATGACGGCCTGGCAGGCGGTCGATCTCAGCCAGCGCATCGTCCACCCTTTGTGTATAGAAGGATTTGCCTTCGCCATAGAAAGCATCCTTATAGCAGAAGTCGCAGTGGTGAGGGCAGCCACGCGATACGACCAGCGAGTTTGGGACGAAGTATCGCTCGCGTTTGATTAGGTCGCGTCGAACAGGCGGAATGTTCTCCAGCGAACGCCATCGTGCCACATAGCGCCGCTGTGGATGGCCCTCGCGCAGCTCCTGGACGAACCGCGGAAATGCTTCCTCGCCAGGCCCCAGCAGGATGGTGTCAGCATGAAGGGCGGCCTCATCCGGCAGCGCCGTGACATGGAGCCCGCCCATGGCCACATAGACACCGCGGCTGCGGTAGCTGTCGGCTATAGCGTACGCCCGATAGGCATTGGTCACATACACCTGAATACACACCAAGTCAGGCTCATCGTCCAGCGTCAGTGGCTCGACATGCTGGTCCTGGATCTCCACATCGTCGTCCTCGCTGAAATAGGCGGCCAGTGTTGCCAGCCCAAGCGGTGGGAAGAGCGCATACTTGATGGGGCGCCAGTATGGACTTTCGGCCTCTTGCAGTGCCGGCAGGATCATTTTCACTCTCATTGTCATTTCTTTTTCTCCGATGCAAAGATAGGGAGAATACTGACATCGGCCTAAAGCGGAGAAGCACCATTGTACGAAAGCCCCCGTTTTTTGTATGAGTAGTGCATGTATCCGTCTGTTTGGCAATGAGCACATGGCCTCCTCTCAAGAACTCCCACTTTAAATTCCTCTTTTACTCCCTCTTTAACTTCCCCTTTAACTCCCCTTTTAACTCCCTCTTTAACTCCCTCTTTAACTCCCCCTTAATAAAAAAGTGTGCCTCCCGTTGCAGGGGGCACACCTGTTCTTGCTTCATTGATCCTGGACCAATATCCTCTTGGCCACGTTTCCTATGGCCGTGCAGGCACTGGGCTTTAGGCCGTGTATTCCTGCCAGCTCTTGATCTTGATGTCGTCCTGGCCCATGGCCGTGAAGGCCTCGATGAAGGCTTTGGCCAGGCGGACGTTGGTCATGAGGGGGATGTTGTGGTCGATGGCGCCGCGGCGGATGCGGTAGCCATTGGTCAGCTCGCGGTTGGAGTGGTTCTTGGGCACGTTGACAATGAGCCCGAAGCGGTGCTGCGCCATCAGGTCCATCACACCAGGAGCGTCGGGAGTGGCCTGCTCGTCGGGCCAGGACACCTCGGTCACGGGCACGTTGTTCTCATTGAAGAAGCGTGCGGTGCCGTGTGTGGCGCAGATCTGATAGCCTTTCTTGACCAACTGGCGGGCGGGCTCCAGCAGGGCCACCTTGCCCTTGGCGCTACCCGACGAGATGAGGATGGCACTGCCGGCGGCGGGCAGGCGGTAGCCGGTGGCAATGAGGGCATTGAGCATGGCCTCGTGAAGGTCGTCGCCCAGACAGCCCACCTCGCCGGTGGAGCTCATATCCACGCCCAGCACGGGGTCGGCGTTCTGCAGACGTGCAAAGCTGAACTGGCTGGCCTTGACGCCGATGCGGTCGATGTCGAACTCGGAGCTGTCAGGGCGCGAGTAGGGTGCATCGAGCATGATGCGTGTGGCGGTTTCGATGAAGTTGCGCTTGAGTATCTTGGACACGAAGGGGAAGGAGCGGGATGCACGCAGGTTGCACTCGATGACCTTCACCTCGCGGTTCTTGGCCAGGAACTGGATGTTGAAGGGGCCGCTGATGTTCAGCTCGACGGCTATCTTGCGCGCGATCTTCTTAATTTGGCGGATGGTGGAGAAATAGATGTGCTGTGCGGGGAACACCATCGTGGCATCGCCTGAGTGCACACCGGCATACTCCACATGCTCGGAGATGGCATACTCCACGATATCGCCCTTGTCGGCCACGGCATCGAACTCAATCTCCTTGGTTTCCTGCATGAACTGGCTCACTACGACGGGGTATTCCTTGCTCACCTCAGTGGCCATCTGGAGGAAGCGCTCCAGCTCGTCGTAGTCGTAGCACACGTTCATGGCGGCACCGGAGAGCACGTAGGAGGGGCGCACCAACACGGGGAAGCCCACCTGCTGGACGAACTCCTTGATGTCGGCAAGCGAGGTGAGTGCGCGCCAGGCCGGCTGGTCGATGCCGAGCTTGTCGAGCATGGCGGAGAACTTGTCGCGGTTCTCGGCGCGGTCGATATCCACCGGCGATGTGCCCAGCACGGGCACGCCCTGACGATGCAACTTCATGGCCAGGTTGTTGGGGATCTGTCCACCCACGCTGACCACCACGCCACGCGGCTGCTCAAGGTCGATGACATCGAGCACGCGTTCCATGGAGAGCTCGTCGAAGTAGAGACGGTCGCACATGTCATAGTCGGTGGAGACGGTCTCGGGGTTGTAGTTGATCATGATGCTCTTGTAGCCGAGCTTGCGGGCGGTGTTGATGGCATTGACCGAGCACCAGTCGAACTCGACGCTGGAGCCGATGCGGTAGGCACCACTGCCCAGCACCACCACGCTCTTGTCGTTGTGGTAGTAGGGGATGTCGTGCTGCATAGCCCCTGCGTCGGCAGCCGCCTGCACCTGCTGCCGCCACTCGGCGGGTGTGAGGGCATCGGCCATGGTGGGCTCCACCTGCGGCAGGTAGGTAAAGTAGAGGTAGTTGGTCAGTTCGGGATGCTCGCTGGCCACGGTGTTGATGCGCTTCACAGAGGGCAGGATGCCGCGCTGCTTGCGGTGCTGGCGCACGCGCAGGTTCTCGCGTTCCATGTTGGTGGCCTGCGGCTTGAGCACGAAGCGTGCTATCTGGAAGTCGCTGAAACCGGCTGCCTTCACCTCCTTCAGGAGTGTGTCGGGCAGGGCCTCAAGGGTGTCATATTGCATCAGTTCGTGCTTCAGCTGCACGATGTGGCGCAGCCGCTCAAGGAACCACACGTCGATCTTGGTGAGCTGCTCGATGCGCTCCACGGTGTAGCCATCCTCCAGTGCCTGGGCGATGGCAAAGATGCGAAGGTCGGTGGGGTTCTGCAGTTCCTCGTCGAGGTTGTCGAAGCGCACGTGGTCGTTGCCCACGAACCCGTGCATGCCCTGCCCTATCATGCGCAGGCCCTTCTGGATCATCTCCTCGAACGAGCGGCCGATGCTCATGATCTCGCCGACGCTCTTCATGCTGGAACCGATCAGGCGGCTCACGCCCGAGAACTTGGTCAGGTCCCAACGCGGAATCTTGCAAATCATGTAGTCCAGCTGGGGTGCCACGTAGGCCGAGTTGGGGGTGCCCATCTCGCCGATCTGGTCCAGGGTGTAGCCCAGTGCAATCTTGGCTGCCACGAAGGCCAGTGGGTAACCGGTGGCCTTACTGGCCAGGGCGCTGGAACGGGAGAGGCGTGCATTCACCTCGATGATGCGATAGTCGTTGGTTTCGGCATTGAAGGCAAACTGGATGTTGCACTCGCCCACGATGCCCAAGTGGCGCACCGTGCGGATGGTGATTTGCTGCAGCATTTGCACCTGCTCCTGGGTGAACGAGCAGGTGGGTGCCACGACGATGCTCTCGCCGGTGTGGATGCCAAGGGGGTCGAAATTCTCCATCGAGGCCACAGTGAAGCAGTGGTCGTTGGCATCGCGGATGCACTCAAACTCGATTTCTTTCCATCCCTTCAAGCTCTCCTCGACCAGAATTTGCGGGGCGAAGGTGAAGGCGCTGTCGGCCAACTCGCGGAAGGTGGTCTCGTCGGGGCAGATACCGCTGCCCAGACCGCCCAGGGCGTAGGCACTGCGAATCATCACGGGGAAGCCGATGCGGTGGGCGGCCTCCAAGGCCTGCTCCATGGTCTCGACGGCTTGGCTCACGGGCGTCTTCAGCTCGGCCTCGTCCAGTTTCTTGACGAAACGGTCGCGGTCCTCTGTGTCCATGATAGCCTCCACGCTGGTGCCCAGCACCTCTACGCCATATTCCTTAAGAATGCCTTTCGTGTAGAGTTCGGTTCCGCAGTTCAACGCCGTCTGGCCGCCGAAAGCCAGCAGGATGCCGTCGGGGCGCTCCTTCTTAATGATTTCGGTGACGAAATGGGTGGTGACGGGTTGGAAATAGACCGTGTCGGCAATGCCTTCGGAGGTCTGAATGGTAGCGATGTTGGGATTGACAAGGACGGAGCGAATGCCCTCCTCGCGCAAGGCCTTGAGAGCCTGGCTTCCAGAATAATCAAACTCACCGGCTTGTCCGATTTTCAATGCGCCCGAACCGAGCACGAGCACTTTCTTCAATTGCTTCTTCATAAGGGATAAGAACGAATATATGATAAGGTGTGTTTTATTCTGGGCTGCAAAGATAGGCATTTCCTGTCAAGCCGCCTTACAATTTAGCATGTTTTTGCGTCGGAAACCACATTTCTTCCATTTTCTTTGGTCCTTTCGCTCAATTGTTGTAATTTTGACACGTCTTTTCCCTTTTAACTGCCGAAAAGACAAATCGGAAACTAACTACCAACGTTGCCATAACCTATCAGAAATGCCTGTTATGAAAAATACTCACTTGCCCTGTGGGGCATTGCGCCATGTGGCCTGGCTGGCTGGTGCATGTCTGTGGCTGAGTCCATCGGCTGCCGCCTCGCGCCACGACTTTCATTTCACCGTTCACCGACTGGAGGGTCAAACGGAAATATCCGTCTGCCGCATTCACCCCGACGTGGTATCGGGCTACCTGGGGGTGGCCAACCTGAACACGGAGCTGGGCAAGACGGTGCGCTATTACATACAGCGCGCCGACGGCAGCTTCAACAACGTATCGACCCTCTCCCCCAACGGAAACTACCTTGATGCCGAGGGCCACTCGACCACCCGCTCAAAAGGGGTGGCATCATCGCAGTACAAGACGGATGCCAGCGCCTTCTACGTGAACGTGATTCAGGGCAAGCTGGCCCTGGGGGCCGAACTTACCGCCGTGCAGGGCTTCATCAACTCTGCCACGGCCGACACGCTGCTGTATCACATCAACATACGCGTGGACGGCCGCCAGGCCATCGAATCGGACGAGCCCGCCTTCTTTCATCGGGCCGACCGCACCGACTCATGGGCTCCACTGCCCTACATGCGGCGCAACGAGCAGGAGCCAGTGGCCTCCAACTGCCTGCAAGTGCAGGTGGGCGACAAGGTGACCATGGGCGCACGCATACGGAATGAGGGCGATGACTTGATTTCCTTCAGCGTGAAGAATCATGCGGGAAAGCTGGTGAAAGGATTCAATTCCAACGATTTCGTATTGGATGCCGCTGAAGCTTCCGATGCCGGCGAGTACCAGATAACCGTGCGCTACAAGACGGCTGAAGGCCGGCGTACGTCGCTCACCTACCCCTTCGTACTCGACGTGCAAACCGAGCCTGCCGGAACGCCCTTCAGGTGGGAGGAACACACGCCCTACTGGAGCTATAACTTCCGTGACGAGCGCCCCAACGGATTCCCCACGCCAAAGAAATCGCACAACTTCAAGAAGCAGAACGGACAGGCGGCCAACCGCGTGGACGGCGAGTGGTGGAGTGTGTTCTGGGGCGACAACCTCAACGCCGACTGTGGCACGGGCGACGTGCTGCAGAAGGAGATGCAGAACATGATGAAGAAGTTCGATACCGACTTTGCCTACATCCGCGATGTGATGGGCTGGCCGCCCGATATCAATGCCCGAGAGGGATGGCGGTCGTTCGTGTATGTGTTCGGATCGGGACTGGCCAACGACAACGAAGCGAACACCACGCAAGGCGGCTACCAGAGTGCCACCAGTGTGGATGGCCGGTCGTGGCCGTGCGTGTGGGCCTCATACTACCCTGTGAGCCGCTTCCGCGACGATGCCGACCGCCTTTGGAACGACGGCAACTACCAGCGCGAGGCCATGGTGCACGAAGGTATACACGCCATCTTTGCCGATATGGAGGGCGTGAAGCAGAGCGCCTGGTTCCACGAGGGCGGTAACGTGTGGCTGCAGATGGCCATGAACGCCAAGCGCGACGGCACCTACGGCTCGCCAGGATGGCTGGGCGTGGGCAACCTGATATGTCCATTCATGCCCATCGAGTGCTATTCCGGCTGGCTGCAGGACGGCTCGTTCGGCGGTCCCAGTGCCGAGGGCGTGAACATGTATGGCCCGAACGGGCAGATATGCACCTGGCGCAACCTCATCGGAGGCGTGCAGTACGGCGAGGTGTTCCCGCTGTTCCTGGGTGCCGTGGTTGGAGACGGCGCCGTGCCCTGGATATGGCGCTACTGCCGCACACGTGTGTTGGAGGGTATCGCCCTGGGCAACGCGCAAGAGGGCATAGAAGGCATTGGCGACGAGGCCATGCGGATGCTCATCATGCAGTATCGTGCCCGCTTGGCCACCATCGACTTCGGTGGCTTTTCCAACGGCTGCCGCAACCTGCTCAACGGCAGTTTCGGCACTGTGGTGAAAGCCGAGTGGAAGCCATATTGGATTGACGTGGAGCCATTCGCCCTCACGCCCTATCAGACCTGCACGCTGAACGATGCCGACGGGTGGCTGGCACCCGACACGCTCACCAATCCCGGATGGAGCGGCGGAAACATTATCCCCATACATGTGGTGGGCAATGGCTGCGTGGTGGAGTTCAGACCTGAGGACAGCAACATGCGCTGCCAACTGTGCTACCGCACCAAGGACGGGCGCACCTTCTACAGTCAGCCGGTTCTGTGCGGCCCCATGACGCTGCAATGGACTACGGCCGACAGACCTGCCAACGATGTGGTTTTCTGCGTGCCCTGCAACACGGATTACATTTATACTGGCGAGGCACAGCGCAAGCACCACTACGACTACCGCATCCGCCTGGGCGAAGGGGCCACCGCCGTGGCCACGCACAACCAAGTGCGCTGGTATTTCTACGAACAGAACCTCAAGGATCCCACCTATACGGGCATTGCCGACCTGCACAGTCAGCCCTCGCAGCCCGCTGCGTCTGGCAGTGCCGACCTTGGTTTCCGCATCCTCTCGTCCGTGCTCAAGGGCGGCCAGCGCCTACAGCTCGACCTGAATGGTGCCCGCCCCTCGGATGTCACCGCTCACCTGGTGGGCATTTCTGGAGCCGTTATCAAGGCTCAGACGGTGGCCCCTGATGCCACCATCCAGTTGCCGACCTCCCTGCGTCGCGGCCTCTACGTGCTCTCCTTACGCCACCACGGCGCCATACAGAGTTTTAAGGTGTATGCAGAATGAGGAATGACTAATGACTAATGATGAATGACGAATGACGAATAAGAGTTACTATTATAAATGTCAGTAACCTTTATTCGTCATTCGTCATTCGTCATTCGTC
>JAFXQT010000091.1 GCA_017526905.1 Bacteroidaceae bacterium
AGGGGCTTGACATTGGTTCTTCGAAGTGTCGAAGAACCAACGTCTGACGCCTGGGCATCGACTGTTTACAACTTCCGAAAGTTGAGTAAGAGATAAGATAGTAGAGAGCAGAGAGGGAGAGGGGCGAAGAACTTTTATCTTTTATCTCTCATCTCAACTCTTTACTCTCTAATCTTTACTCTCTACTCTCTCTCGAAATCATACTGTCATAATCTCCTTCTCCTTGGCATCGAAGAGAGAGTCGATCTTCTTGATGTACTTGTCGTGCATCTTCTGCAGGTCGGCCTCGCCATCCTTCTCCATGTCCTCGCTGAGTCCGTCCTTCACGGCCTTCTTCAGCTTGTCGATGGTTTCGCGGCGTGCATTGCGCACACTCATCTTGGCATTCTCGGCCTCCTTGCCGCACTGCTTGACCAGTTGCTTACGGCGCTCCTCGGTGAGGGGCGGTATGCCGATGCGGATGATTTCGCCGTTGTTCTCGGGCATAATGCCGAGGTCGCTGTTGATAATGGCTTTCTCAATGACCTTGAACATGCTCTTGTCCCAAGGCTTGATGGCGATGGTACGGGCATCGGGGGTGGTCACGGCGGCACAGTTGTTGATGGGCACCATCGAACCGTAGTTGTCCACGCGTATGCCATCGAGCAACTTGATATTGGCCTTGCCGGCACGGATGCGTGCCAGCGAGTCCTCCAGGTACATCACAGCCTCTTCCATGCGTTCCTCGGCACCGGAGAGAAATTCTTTAACGTCTGCCATAATGGTATAGTTTAATGTTTAGGTTGATATTCAAATTGAGTGGGCGAACGCGGCCGTTCGTGGCCACAAAGATAAGGAATCATACCTAAACACCATGCATTTGGGCGGAAATATTTGCCAAAAGCATAAAAAAAGAGTAAAAAAAACTGGGCGAAACAGAATTATTACTATTTTTGTACCCCAAAGGCGCACTGACGAAACGCACCCGCACCACACACGAATGGATTTAGACACAAGCATAAACAACCTGACAGCGCAGTTGGCCCCCATCACACTGGACGAGATGGGCGGCATCAAGTTGATGAACCGCACGGACACGAAGTTCGTGACGGACAAAGCACATTTGGTGCAACTGCTGAAGCTGGTGCAGGGCAAATACTTCGCCCAGGAGATTGGCGGGCAGCGTATAGCTAACTACCGCACCACCTACTGGGACACGCCGTGGCACCGCTTCTTCCTGGAGCACCACAACGGACGTGCGCCACGGCAGAAGATTCGTGTGCGCACCTACATGGACTCGGACCTCACCTTCCTGGAAGTGAAGACGAAGAACAACCACGGACGCACCAAGAAGAAACGCATCACTGTGCCCTCGCAGGAGCGGGCAGATGTGGTGCAGGCCGGCGGAAGCGACTTCACGAAGGGACTCACGGGTGCCACCTTCGACGACATCCTGCCCACCGTGCAGAACCAGTTCCAACGCATCACGCTGGTGAACTACGGCAAGACGGAACGGCTGACGATTGACTTCAACGTGCATTTCCACAACTTTGAAACGGGCAATGCCACGGGAACGGGCGACCTGGTGATCATCGAGCTGAAGCGCGACGGCAACGTGTTCTCGCCCGTGCTGGACATGCTGCGCCAGCTGCGCATCAAGCCGTCCGGCTTCTCCAAATACTGCATAGGGTCGGTCATGACCAACGGACAGCTCAAAAACAACCTATTCAAGCCCAAGATGGTGCGGATAAGCAAACTGACGGGCTTCCACTTCCACCCGGCCAACACCTAAAAACACAAAAACACCCCATATGGACTTCACACAAATTAACTACACGCTTGGGCAGACATTCGGTGTCACCCTGTTCGACCCGCAACAGTTCACGTCGCTGGTCATCCGCTTCGTTATCAACCTCATCGTGGTGATTCTCATCGCCCGCAAATTCTACTATCCGCGCAGCATGCGCCGCGACTACATGTTCATATTCATTCTCATGGCTATGAGCATCTTCCTGCTGGTGAGCCTGATGGACGGCGGCGGCATGCAACTGGGCGCTGCGATGGGCTTGTTTGCCATATTCGGCATTATGCGTTTCCGCACGGAAGCCGTGCCCATCCGCGAGATGACCTATCTGTTCATGCTGATTGCACTGAGCGTGATCAACGCCCTGGCACATGGCGACTACCACCCGAAGGCCGACTACTGGGACGGCGTGGGCATTGTGACCATCCTGTTCGTGAACATAGCCTTCGTGTGCATGGCATGGCTGTTTGAGAACAGCAAGGTGCTGGAACAGGAATGCTCCAAGATTATCAAATATGACAACGTGAACCTTGTTTCGCCCGAGAAACGCGAGGAGCTGAAGGCCGACCTGGAAAAACGCACCGGGCTGAACATCACACGCATTGAGGTGGGCATGATCGACTTCCTGAAGGATTCGGTGCTCATACGTATCTTCTACGAGGACCCATCGGACATTGGCAACAGCATTGCCCGCTACGGACGGATGCCAAAGGAAATGTAAGTAGCTACAAACAAGCATTCAAAATGAAACGTATCCTACTAATAGCCGCCTGCACGGCATGCGCGCTGAGTCCTGCCAAGGCGCAGGCTGACTATGTAGCAGACAACACGGGCCAGACCACCGGCGCGTTGTGGACCGAGGTGGGGGCCACGAAGATACTGCCCTACAACCTCACGCTCGGACTCGATGCCGGGCTGCGCACCAACGAGTGGTTTGACGAGGCCAGCCGCTTCGACATAGGGCTGGGCTTAGGGTGGAAACCCACCAAGCACTGGAAGTTTGGCGTGGGCTACACCTTCATCATGAAACACTACCCGCTGGAAACCGCCCAGAAAACCGAGTACAAGTACCGCCCGGCCGGCGAGAGCGAGAACACGGACTTCGCCAGCTTCCTGGGAGCACCGGCCTACAGCGACGGGACAACCAGCTACACCTACAAAGGCAAGAACATCAGCTACCGCACCACAGATGCCTTCTGGAGGCCCAAACACCGCATCAGCATAGACGGCACCTACACCTATAAACTATGGCGATGGCTGCGCCTGAGCCTGCGCGAACGCTACCAGCTCACACTGATGCCCTCCAAGACCGTGGGCCGTGAGAAGGTGCTCGATAAATACCGCGACGTGAGCTACACACAGGCCTCTGTGACCAGCGAGAGCGATGTCGCCTACGACGAGATAACGCGCTACTGGCAGGACGGCGAGACCATTTACGCCCTGGATCTGACCGATGCTGCGGCCACGGCCAGGGATGTGACCTCGACCTACCAGGCCGAGCACGACGACCTGAACACAGACAAAGAGAAAAGCAGCAAGACCATACACACGCTGCGCTCACGCTTCACGCTGGAAGTGGACAAGAAGGGATGGCAGTGGGCCCCCTACGCCTATGTCGAACTGTTCAACAACATGGGCGACGGGTTCCACACCGACAAGTTCCGCACCTCGGTTGGCGTGGAATATTCCGTGTCCAGCCTGCACCGCCTGCAACTGGGCTATGTGTTCAACCACGAAAACGACGACGATGGCGACCAGAACATCCATGCCATAGCCATAGGCTACAAAGTCAAATTCTAAACACACCCTAACACGAACAAATACCTGAAACAAGATGAGAAAAGCAATCCTACTACTGCTGTTGGCCTCTACCCTGACAACGTGGGCCAGCACATACAACTACCTGACCATCGCCACCACGGCTGCCGAGAGCAGCGTGGCGCTGAATGCCATCAAAAAGATCACCTTCAGCGGCAGCAATCTGGTGGTGACGACCATCGACGGCGAAGAGACTTCGGTGGCGCTGTCCAACCTGAACCGTCTCTATTTCTCGGAGAAAGCCACTGCCGTGCGTAACCTGCACACAGGCAAGCTGGCCTACCAGAACGGTCGCATCGTGGCAGGCACAAGCGGCGTGCTGACGGTGTATAACGCCAGCGGTGCCATCGTGCGCCAGATGCCTGTGGCCAGCAGCCGCACGGAAGTGAACCTCTCCACCCTGCCCACCGGCATCTATATTGTGAAACTCGGTCAGCAAACCCTTAAAATAGCCAAGTGATGAAAAAGCTCCTTCTTACACTATGCGTAGCCGTAGCCGCCAGTACGGCTTCGGCCCAGCAATGGATGCGCGTGTGGCAGGCCGGCGAGAGCACACGCTATGCGCTGACTGAAGCACCCACCATGGACTATGCCACGGCGGGCAGCACCATCACCATCGGCTCGACACAGTATGCCACGGCCGAGATTGACAGCATCACCATCGTCAACCCGGTCACCATCACCTGGGACGGCGCATCGGCCACCGTTGACATCCCCGCCAATGTGGAGGGCGTGACCTGCAGCGTGAATGGCGGCCACGTGGTGATCGACAATGCCAACATCGCCACCGAGCAGGAGTTCATCCTCACAGGCTCGAGCAGCAACGGCAGCCTCACCTACAACGGATCCTACAAGTGCAAGTTCCACCTGAACGGCGTGAACCTGACCAGCACCAAAGGTGCGGCCTTGGACATCCAGTGCGGCAAGCGCATCGACCTGGACATCATGGACGGCACCACGAACAGCCTGACCGACTGCTCCGGCGGCACGCAGAAGGCTGCGCTGAACTGCCAGGGACACCTGGAAGTGGCGGGCAACGGCTCGCTTACCGTGGCGGGCAATACCGCCCACGGCATCCGCTCCAAAGAATACCTCGTGCTGAAAAAGAGCACCGGCACCATCACCGTGACCAAAGCCGTGACCGATGCCATTCACTGCGGCGAGTACTTCACCATGAACGGCGGCTCGATCGTGCTGAGCGGCTATGGCGCCGACGGCCTGCAGATGGAGACGGCAGCAAACTCTGACGAAGCGGACAACGGCACGTTCACTATGAATGGCGGCAGCATCAGCATCACACACGATGCCGCCGGAAGCAAGGCCATCCGCGCCGACTCGACCGTGGCCGTGATGAATATCAACGGCGGCACCATCGACATCACTCTGTCCTCCTCGGCCTCCGATGCCAAGGGAGTGGATTGCGACGGCAGCATCAACATCGGCGAGAGCAGCGCCACCACCGCCATCACCATCAATGCCAACGGGGTCGGCTACCTTGACGCCGCCGGCGAGAAGATTCGCACCACTGGCATGAAGGCCGAAAACACCATCACCATGAATGCCGGAACGGTGACCATCGGCGCCAATGGCAAGTATGCACGCGGCATGCGTGCGGCCACGCTCATCATGAACGGAGGCACGCTCACCGTGACCAACACCGGCAGCAGCAGTCAGGGCATCAAGCTGGACAACACCGTGCAGAACAACGGCGGCACCGTGAATGCCAGCTTCAAGTATTAAGAAATCCTTCATATTTCCTGAAAGACAAATTATAGAAGACCCCTTAAACGCTACGCATACATTGAATTGTCATAACCAAGTGCTGCTCATCTACACGGGCGGCACCATTGGCATGGGGCGCAACCCGGCATCGGGCGCCCTGGAGCCACTGGATTTCAAGAGTCTGGTGGCCAACATGCCCGAATTTGATGCCATTCCCGTCCGGGTAGATGTACACCAGTTTGCAGCGCCCATCGACTCAAGCGACATGAACCCACAGCTGTGGGCCCAGATAGCCACCATCATAGCGGATCACTTTGACCGCTATGATGGCTTTGTCATTTTGCACGGCACAGACACCATGGCTTTCACGGCCTCGGCACTGAGCTACATGCTTCAGAACCTGACCAAGCCCGTCATCCTTACCGGCTCGCAACTGCCCATAGGCCAGCTGCGCACCGACGGGCGCGAGAATCTCATCACCAGCATTGAGATAGCCGCGGCTCACCACCCCGACGGCAAGCCGATGGTGCCCGAGGTGTGCATCTACTTCTCCGGTCGCCTGCTGCGCGGCAATCGTGCCACGAAGATGAATGCCGACGGTTTCAACGCCTTCGACTCGTTCAACTACCCGCATCTGGCCGACGCCGGCGTGAGCATCGTCTATCACGAAGAGCACATCCTGCACCCCGACTACAGCAAGTCCCTGCAGGTGTACACCACCATGGACACCAACGTCATGGTGTTCACCCTGTTCCCGGGCATCCAGCAGTCGCTGGTGCATAGCATCGTGAACATTCCGCAGCTGCGTAGCATCGTCATGCGCACCTATGGGAGCGGCAACGCCCCCACCCTTCCGTGGCTGATGACGATGCTGCACGAAGCAACCGAACGCGGCGTGAACATTGTCAACATCAGCCAGTGTGCCGCCGGCACCGTCGAGATGGCCCGCTACGACACCGGATTCCAGCTCAAGTCGGCCGGTGTCATTTCAGGCTATGACAGCACGGTGGAATCGGCCGTGGCCAAGCTGATGCATCTGCAGGGCCGCTATGACGACCCGCAGCAAATACGCGCACTCATGAACCAGTCGCTGTGCGGCGAACTGACACTGCCTCTTTAGAGCAGTGAGGCAAGCGTGCGCACAGCTCTTTCGGCAAAGGAAGGGGAAAAGGCCCAATCTTATTCAAAGTAGAAGGTCAGCGTCACCATGCGGGCACGACTCTTGTCGATGCCATTGGTGAACTTCAGCAGCGTGGCATCAATCAGGTCGCTGCGGTCCTTCTCCAAGACATCCAACAGGCCGAAGCTGAACTTCAGTTCGGGCACCAGTTTGAAGAAGGGCAGATAGATGTCGCAACCTGCACCCACTTCCAGGAAGCAGTCCATACGCTTGGGCAGCAGCGCATGGTGTTTCTTCACCGTCAGGTCGAAGCTTGGCGCCACGCCCACCATGAAATAAGGGCGGAAATTGTTGTAGCGCGGGGCCGCCATCTTCAGCTCGATGGGGAAGGAAATGTAGGTGCTCTTGATGTTCTGGGTGGAGTCGCGCCCCGAACGCTGTTCGTGAAAGCTGACATGCTTCTGACCGAAGTGCATGGCCGGTGCTATGCGCAGGCCCAGCGTCTTGTTCAGACGGAACTCGCCCAGCACACCCACAGAGAAGCCAGGCTGGAAGTTGTCCACGTCGGTGTACCACTGCTCGCCCGTGGCCTCATCGATGTAGCCGTTGTTCTGCAATTCCATATCCATCATATTCAGCCCGATGAAGAAACCATAGTGCAGGAATCGGTTGTCCAAATAGGGCCGATGCATGATTTTCTGCTCCTGCGCAAAGGCCGGAAGGAGCAGAAGGAAAGCGATAAACGTGGTACAATATCGATTCATCATATACAATAACGAAGTTTATGGCCTTTTATTGCCTAAAAAAAGCCGCATTTATGCACGACTTTTCTCCGATTTGTGTACATTTGCCACTGCAATCAGCCTAAATAATAACCAAAATACCTCCTACACTATGAAAACTTACCCTAAAATTGGCATCCGGCCAACCATCGACGGTCGCCAGGGTGGCGTCCGTGAAAGCCTTGAAGAGAAGACAATGGCCCTGGCCAAAGCCGTGGCCGAACTCATTACCGACAACCTGCGCAACGGCGACGGCTCGCCAGTGGAGTGCGTCATTGCCGACTCCACCATCGGGCGTGTGGCCGAGAGTGCGGCCTGTGCCGAGAAATTTGAACGCGAGGGGGTCGGCGCCACCATCACCGTGACCTCCTGCTGGTGCTACGGCTCGGAGACCATGGACATGAACCCACACTACCCGAAAGCCGTGTGGGGGTTCAACGGCACCGAACGCCCGGGAGCCGTCTATCTGGCTGCCGTGCTAGCCGCACACGCACAAAAGGGATTGCCCGCCTTCGGCATTTACGGGCACGACGTGCAGGACCTTGACGACAACACCATCCCCGCCGACGTGGCCGAGAAGCTGCTGCGGTTTGCACGCGCGGCCCAGGCCGTGGCCACTATGCGCGGCAAGAGCTACCTCAGCATGGGCAACACCTGCATGGGCATTGCCGGCAGCATCGTCAATGCCGATTTCCTGCAGCACTACCTGGGCATGCGCACGGAATACGTGTCGCTGGTCGAGATTCTGCGACGTGTGGACTTCGGCATCTACGACCCCGAGGAGTTCCAGAAAGCCATGGCCTGGGTGGAGCAATACTGCAAGCCGCAGGAAGGGCACGACTACAATGAGGACCGCCCGCTCTTCCCCGGCACTCCCATGACCACCTTCAACGGCAAGGGGAAAGGCAAGAACCGCGCAGAGAAGGATGCCGACTGGGAGTTCACCGTGAAGACAATGATGATTATCCGCGACCTGATGCACGGCAACCCACGCCTGCTGGAACTGGGCTACAAGGAAGAGGCACTGGGACACAACGCCCTCTTTGGCGGCGTGCAAGGCCAGCGCCAATGGACGGACTATAAGCCCAACTTCGACTTCCCCGAATCGATGCTCTGCACCAGCTTTGACTGGAACGGTCCCCGCGAGGCCGATGTACTGGCCACAGAAAACGACTTCCTCAATGGCCTGTCCATGCTCTTCGGCCACCTGCTGACCAACCGCGGCGTGATGTTCTCCGACATACGCACCTACTGGAGCCCCGAGGCCGTGGAGCGTGTGGCTGGCAAGCGACCTGAAGGCGCTGCCGCACAGGGCTTCATCCACCTGATCAACAGCGGAGCCACCACCCTCGATGCCACGGGTGCCGCCACCGATGCCGAAGGCAAGCCCACCATGAAACCGCACTGGGAACTGACCAAGGCCGACATGGAGGCTTGCCTGAAAGCCACCGACTGGATGCCGGCCGACCGCGACTACTTCCGCGGAGGCGGCTACTCGTCGCATTTCGTGAGCCTCAGCGGCATGCCCATGACCATGATGCGCGTGAACATGGTGGCCGGACTCGGACCGGTGTTGCAACTGGCCGAAGGCTGGACCGTGGAACTGGACCCCGACACACACCATATCCTGGACCGCCGCACCGACCCCACCTGGCCTACCACCTGGTTCGTGCCGCGCCTCGACCCCACCAAGGACTGCTTCAAGGACGTGTACAGCGTAATGAACTGCTGGGGTGCCAACCACGGCGCCATCGCCTACGGACACATCGGTGCCGACCTCATCACGCTCTGCTCCATCCTTCGCATCCCCGTGTGCATGCACAACGTGGCCGACAAGGACATCTTCCGCCCAGCCGCCTGGAACGCCTTCGGCATGGACAAGGAAGGGGCCGACTACCGCGCCTGCCAGAACTTCGGGCCGATTTACAAATAATGAAAGGCTCCCCCCCCTCCCTGTTAAGAAGGGGCAGTGCCGAAAACTCTATTAATATCCTTACTTAATGAACTCATCAAGTCAAACACATTCTGCTCCCTCCCTGACAGGGAGGGCGGGGGGAGAGTCCACTCCCTTAGTCCCTAAGAAATACCTCTTCACGTTCATCCTCATCACTTCGCTCTTCGCGTTATGGGGCTTTGCCAACGACCTGACCAACCCGATGGTGGCGGCGTTCCAGACAGTGATGGAGCTGTCGGCAGCCAAGGCATCGATGGTGCAGTTTGCCTTCTACGGCGGCTATGCCACGATGGCCATTCCCGCAGCGCTGTTCATCCGGCGCTACTCTTATAAGGTGGGCGTGCTCATTGGCCTGGCGCTCTATGCCGTGGGTGCCTTCCTCTTCATACCCGCCGCACAGTACCAGCAGTTCTCGTTCTTCTGCGTTTCGCTGTACATTCTGACCTTCGGCCTGGCTTTCCTTGAAACGACGGCCAACCCGTTCATCCTCTCGCTGGGCGACAAGAGCAACTCCACGCGCCGCCTCAACCTGGCCCAGGCATTCAATCCCGTGGGCTCGCTCTCAGGCATGGCGGTGGCCTCGTTCATCGTGCTGCCCCAGCTGCTATCCGACAAGCGCGACGCTGCCGGACAGATCATCTTCGGCACACTGTCCGAAGCCGAAAAGAGCGAGATCCGGCTGCACGACCTGGCTGTGATTCGCGACCCATACGTGGCCATCGGCCTCGTGGTGCTGGTGATGTTCGTCATCATCGCCCTGACGAAGATGCCCAAGCTCACAGGCGAAGGCACAAAGATGAACGCGGGGCAGACGCTGCGCCGCCTGTGGCACAACACCACCTACCGCTATGGTGTGGTGGCACAGGTGTTCTACGTGGCAGCCCAGATTATGTGCTGGACGTTCATCATCCAGTATGCCGACCGCCTCGGCATCAACAAGGCCACGGCACAGGTGTTCAACATCGTGGCCATGTCGCTGAACCTCAGCGGGCGCTTCATCGGCACCTTCATCATGCGCTACATCAACACACGCCGGCTGCTGATGATATTCGGCATCTGCGCCTCCATCTGCACCCTCGGTGCCATCTGCATCGACGGCCGCGCAGGGCTGTACTCGCTGGTATGCATCAGCTTGTTCATGTCCATCATGTTCCCCACCATCTACGGCGTAGCGCTGGAGAATGTGTCGGCCGAGGACACGTCGCTCGGTGCTGCTTTCCTCGTCATGGCCATCGTTGGCGGTGCCCTCATGCCTCCCCTGCAAGGAATGATTATTGACCAAGGCACCGTAGCCGGTTGGCCGGCCGTGAACGCCTCGTTCGTGCTGCCGCTGGCCTGTTTCATCATCATAGCCATCTATGGCTATCGCACCTTCAAGCTTTCGAAAGCAGTCCAATAAACTCCTTTTGCATATTCATCGCGGGGAAACCGCGATGCACTCTCATTAATCATTCGTCATTCATCATTCGTCATTCGTCATTAATACTTCCCCCATGACACACCCCTTCAGTAAAATCCTGTACGTGGCAGCCCTGGCATTGATACCTACGCAGCTGACTCTTGCCACCGAACGCACCGACTCCGTCATCAATTTCGACTGGCGCTTTCATGCCGGCGACCTCGAAGGGGCTCAGTTACCCACCACCTCCGATGCGTCGTGGCGCAACGTGACCCTCCCACACGACTTCCAGATTGAGCAGCCCTGGGTTGTTCCAGGCACCGACGAGCGGCCGGACAACAGCGATCCCGGCGCCAACGTGCGCAGCCTGCTCAGTTCCCGCGGTTTCAAGGCCATGGGCATAGGCTGGTACCGTAAGACCTTTACCCCACCCGCCTCATGGCAGGGCCGACGCGTCCTGCTGGACTTTGAGGGCATCATGCTGGTGGGCGATGTGTGGCTGAACGGCACCCCCATCGGCCGGACCGACTACGGCTACCTCGGCTTTCAGGCCGACATCACCCGCCTGCTCAAGGCCGGAGAACCCAACATCATTGCCGTGCGCGCCGACACGCGCCGCCCCACCTCCTCGCGTTGGTACACCGGTGGCGGCCTGTTCCGCGACGTACACTTCATCACCACCGACCCGCTGCTCTACTTCAACCGCCACCCGCTGCACATCACCACCACCGACAACCGCACCGTACACATCACGGCCGGCATCACCAATGCCGAACGCGGACTGCGCGCTATCCCTGCCGACATACGCATTCTGGACCGCGAAGGCCGTGTCGTGGCGCAACAACATGCCGAACTGACACAGCGTGGCTCCCTGCACAATGGCGAATATATCGTGCCCGACATCAACCTGCCCGATGCCCACCTGTGGGATATCGACAACCCCTACCTCTACACGGCTGAGATTACCCTGCGCCATGCCGACGGATCGGTGGCCGACTGCGTCCGCTCCCGCTTCGGCGTGCGTACCATCGAGTACGGACCTGATTTCGGCTTCAAGCTGAACGGCAAGAAAGTCATCTTCAAGGGCATTGCCAACCACCACACGCTCGGTGCCCTTGGTGCCGCAGCCTACCCGCGCGCCATCGAGAAGCGCATCCAACTGCTCAAGGCCTTCGGCTTCAACCACATCCGCACCAGCCACAACCCCTACTCCGACGACCTGCTGGACCTGTGCGACGAGTACGGCATTCTGGTGGTAGATGAGCTGTATGACAAGTGGCTGCAGCAATACGCCGGCGACCGAATCCCCTGGACCGAGCTGTGGCAGCACGATATCCCCGAGTGGATTGGGCGCGACCGCAACCACCCCTGCGTGGTGATGTGGAGCCTGGGCAACGAGCTGCAAACCTATGCCAACCTGCCCTACGGCGACTGGGGCGTGACACCCTACCGCATGCAGAAGCCGCTGTTGCAGCGCTTTGATGACACACGGCCCATCACCGTGGCCATGCACCCCCGCGGCCGCAACCATCAGACCGACTCGTTGCCCGCACCGCTGGTCCTAGAAACCGACATCGCCGCCTACAACTACCGCTACATGTACTTCCCCGGCGACGGCCGCCGCTTCCCGTGGATGAAGTTCTACCAAAGCGAGGCTGCCATGACCGGCCTCGGCCCCAACTACTATGAGATGAACCTGGACCACGTCATTGGCCTGGCCTACTGGGGCGCCATCGACTATCTGGGCGAGAGCCAAGGGTGGCCCGCCAAGGGGTGGGCTCAGGGTGCGTTCAACATCGACCTCTCGCCCAAGCCCAACGCCTACCTGATGAAGGCCATCTTCTCCGATGAGCCAGTGGTGCACATCAGCATCCAGGAACAGAGCCGCGACATAGAGTGGAACGGCGTGAGCCAAAAGATACGTCGGCTCACCGACCACTGGACACGCACGCCCGGCAGTGAGTTGAGTCTGACCACCTATACCAATGCCGACGAGGTGGAGCTCATCGTCAACGGCCGCAGCATCGGCGTGAAGCAGAACGACCGCCAAAACCCGAAGGCACGCAACCAGATCCGTTGGGACAAGGTGAAGTATGAGCCGGGCTACATCGAGGCCATCTCACGCACCGGCGGAAAGGTCGTGGCACGCCACCGCGAAGAGACGGCCGGACAGGCCGTGGCACTGCGCCTGGAGCCCGACAAGGCCGGAACCGCCAAAGGCAAGGCCGGCAAGCCCTCGACCACGGCTGCCTTCCTGGCCGCCGCAGACCCCGTATGGCATGCCGACGGGCGCGACCTGCAACACATCGTCATCACCGCCCGCGACAAGAAGGGCCGTCTCGTGCCATCGGCCGATACCGACCTCACCTTCACCGTCGAAGGGCCAGCCGACCTCCTGGCTGTGAGCAGCGGCGACCACTACAGCGACGAGCTCACCTTCACCAATCACCGCCGCCTGTACGACGGCCGCAGCCTCGTCATCCTCCGCTCCGGCCGCACGCCAGGGCGCGTCACCCTCACCGTGAGCGGCGATGGGTTCAAAACCACGAAACTGGTGATGCAAACCCAGTAAGGCCTTCGGCGCTGATGCGCCACCCGCCATGTCGCCCCTGCCTGTCGCACACGGCCCGACTGGCCGAAGGCGAGCGCCCGCCCTGCGCAAGCTCAGCGCCCACCTTGCCGAAGGCCAGCCATCTGCCACAGCGCTGCGAGTTCAAGACGATGTAGCACGGCGGCCACCACCATACGAACGTTTGATGCCCCCTCTCCTCAGGACCATTCCCGAAGGAGAGGGGGCATTCCCTTTTACTGCCGTAGCCGTCAGGCCAGGAAATTGAACAGCAGCAGCAAGACGACTGCACCCACCACCGAGATGATGAACGAGCCAATCCAGTTGTCGCTCTTGATGCCGAGCAGGCCAGCTATGAAGCCGCCGACCACACTACCAACGATACCAATGATGATGTTCCAGTACCATTCATGGCTTGAGCCAAGCAGCCACGATGCACACGCGCCTGCTGCCAGGCCGTAGAGAATCCAAAGAATAAATCCCATAGTAGTAATAATTAAAGGTTAATAATAGAGCGGTCACATGGCCAACTTTATGGTCTGTGTACCAGCCTTAACGATGTAAGTGTCGCCCGTCTTGACGCTGAAACGGAGGTTACGCCCGTCGGCCACGCCCGTGCCGACAAGGATGCCATCGATGCTATAGACACTGACGAGCTCGCCGACCTCAGCCCCTACAACCACAATCTGGCCGCCGTTGCCGTAGGCACGGATATGGCTAGCCGACATCTGCTGCACATGATTGTCGATGAGTTCATAAGCCACACGCAGCTCGGCGCTTTCCTGAATGGTCGGGGTGGTAAACACACCATCAACCAGCTGTTCGGTCACATCCTCGCCATTGTAAGTCACGGTGTTCACCTTCCAGCCCTGCTCTGCCTCGACCGCCACAGCAAACGAAGCGCCACTGGCTACAGGAATCCGCACGACGCCACCTTCGCACTGTACGATGCTCAGATACAAGTGCTCCACCAAAGGCAGGACTTGGGCAAACTTGCCCCACACGCTGTGCGCCTGATAAGCAGATACTGATGCGGCGGGCACATAGAGCACGCCTGTAAAGATGTTGAAAGCATCATCATTGGCTTTAGGCACTTCGGCATTGGGAACGGTAATGCTGCGCAAGGGACAACCACGGAATGCACGGTAGTTGACACTCTCCGTCTTACTGCCCAAACGAATGGTCTGCAGGCTGGTGCAGTTCTCGAACATGTAGTTCGGAATGGTCTTCACGCCACTACCAATGTTAGCTGTTTCCAAAGCCGTGCAGTCAGCAAAGGCACTGGCACCTACGGAGGTGACGCTGTTGGGGATGCTGACCGACTTCAGCTTGGCGCAATTCAAAAAGGCCTCCGAGCCTATCACGTCGCACCCTTCCTGGATGGTTACAGAGGTGATGTTCGTACAGCCGCGGAACACATTGCTGCCCATCTCCTCCAGATTGGAACTCAATTCGGCCTTCGTCAGTGACGTGCAACCAGAGAACACATCGGCACCATAGGCGCGGATGTTATTGCTCCAGTTGATATCGCTCAGGCTGTTGCAGCCATAGAAAGCACGGTAGCTGACCGTCTCGACCTTATCGCCGATATGAACGGACTCCAATGCCGTGCAGTTCTCGAACATGTAGTTCGGGATGGTCTTCACGCCATTGCCGATAGTTGCCGTCAGCAGCGCCTTGCAGTCGGCAAAGGCACTGGCTCCGATGGAGGTGACGCTGTTGGGAATGCTGACCGACTTCAGCTTGGCGCAATTCAAAAAGGCCTCCGAGCCTATCACGCCACACCCTTCCTGGATGGTTACAGAGGTGATGTTCGTACAGCCACGGAACACATTGCTGCCCATCTCCTCCAGATTGGAACTCAATTCGGCCTTCGTCAGTGACGTGCAACCAGAGAACACATCGGCACCATAGGCGCGGATGTTGTTGCTCCAGTTGATATCGCTCAGGCTGTTGCAGCCATAAAAGGCACGGTAGTTGACCGTTTCGACATTGACACCGATCTGCACCGAAGTCAGATCGGTACAATTCTCAAAAGCATAGTTGCCAATGTGCTTCACCTTGTAAGTTGTGCCGCCACTTGTCACCGTAGCCGGAATAACCACTGCGCCCGTGTACTTGACATCCTTGGCTACAACGGTCACGACAGCACCGCTTTTATCGGTAATGTCATAGGCCACGCCGTCAACAACGAAGTCGGCTGCCATGCTACTGACGCTGCATAATGCAGACATGAAGAGGGGCAAAGCCCTGCGAAGAGTAAAGTACTTCATAAGAATAAGATTAAGGGGTTATGGAATCGCGATAACTGATGTCGGATGAAGTCCTTGGCTGTGGCCACCAGGGGCGTCACTCCCTGCCGATGCCAAGGGCAGGGAGAGACGGAGGTGGTGGCAGCCTCAGCGGTAAGCCTTCTTGCCTTTTGTCACATAGATGCCATGAGGCTGCTTGGCATTGCGGGCCACACGGCGGCCACTCAGGTCATAGGCAGGGGCATCGGCGTCGGTCTGGTCTGTGCTTGTATAGCCGATGCCGTCGGGGTTGCCTTTAACGCGCAGCGTGCCGTCGGTGGCCAAGGTGCTGGTGTCCCAGAGCAAGCCTTCGCCCGGTGTGGCGGGGATGAGGGTAGGCGTGCCCGTGAGGGTGATGGCTCCCGCGCCGGTGAAAAGACGGAGTGCATCGCCGTCGGCCAGCGGGTTGGTGCCAAGCATGGTGATGCTGATCACGGGCGAGGCCAGCGTGGTCTTGCCTGCCACCTTCAGCGCATCGCACGTGGCCGTAGTGGCCGAGCGACGGGCCTTCACGCTGATGGTGCCGCCGCTCTGCACATTGAGGGTTCCGTTCAGCGTCAGGGTGCCCACAGACGTGGCGTTCTTGCCCGCGCCGATGGTGCCGCCGTTCTGCACCGTCACGTTTTGTGCCTGTCCGCTTCCGGCCAGCGTGCCGCCCTTGCGCACGGTGATGTTGCCCGTGGTGGTGGCTGTCGATGTGTTGTTGGCCTGGACGGTGCCGGCATAGATAAACACAGCGCCCGAGCTGGCACCGCTCAAGGCGAGGGTGCCATCGCCATACTTGTTGAGGGTGCCGCTGACGATGCCTGCATAAGTATCATCGCGCCCCAGATAGCCCACATTCCACGTCCCGGTGCTCAGGCGGGCATCGGCGGCAGTGCTGCTGAGCGAGCCTATCTTGGTGGTGAGGTTCTGCTCGTCGCCGCTCTGGCTCTTGGTGTGTACGGCATAGACGCCGGCTCCCAGCTTCATGGTGGCCAGGGAGAGGTCGGTGGCCTGGGTGATGCGGAACTGGCCGGAGGTGATATTGAGCGTGCCCTCGAAGGCAGCAGTGTTCATGTAGAAGTCGCCGCGCACGTAAGGGAAGCTGATGTTCAGCGTGCCACTGCCCAGCAGCGTGCCGCCTATCTTGCAGCGCTGGCCGGTGTTCATGGTTAGGGTCTTGCCAGCCTCGATGGTGAGGCGGTTCTGGAAGGTAGGAACGGCACTGGTTGTGTTGTTGTTGAAGATGCCGAGCGTGGCATTGCCCACCACGGTCAGGGGCGAGGTGGACGTGCCGAAGGTGGTGTTCCACGTGCCCATGGCCAGCGTGCCGTCGGCCAGGATGGTGCCGCCCGAGTAGGTGTTGGCGCCGTCGCTGGTCAGGTTGAGCTGGCCGTTGCCTTCCTTGCGCAGCGTGCCCTTGCCGCTGACGCGCCCCTTCAGTGCCGCCACGCCGCTGGCCACCTGGATGGTGGCCGTGTCGTTGAGCAGGAGTTGGCGGTTGGTGGCTGTGTTGCTGTTGTTGATGATGAGTTTGGCCTTGCCCAGCTGGAAGTTGGTGGCTGCCGACGTGGCGGCACCGATGCTGCTGGGCAGACCGCCATCGGCCAGTTCGCTCACCTCAAGCGTGCCCTGGTTCACGATGGTGGCACCGGTGTAGGTGCTGTTGCGCGTGCGCATGTTCACACGTCCGCCGCCATTGAGGGTGACACCGCCGCTGCCGCTGAAGCCGCCGTCACCACTGAGAGTCAACGTCTTCGTTTCGTTCTCGAAGAGGATGCCGCCTATGGGCATCAGATCGCTCAGTTGCACGCTGGTGCGCTGTGCCTGGTCGTTGAACACGATGTGGTCGCCGGCCACAAATTCCGTGGCGTCGTTGTCCAACAGCCAGTTGGCCGTCTGATAGTCCCAGGCGGTGCTCTCGGCCCCAATCCATGTCACGCCCTGGGCCGCCTGCCGCTGCTCGTTGATGACGAGGCTCACAGCCCCTTCCTCTACCTTTATATTATAGGAGAGGCCTTCGAGCCCCATCACGCTGATGTTATCGGCATTGCCCTTGAACTGGCCTGTGAAGCTGATGAGCACGAACGCTGCCGGCTGAAGCTTCTGCGTGTGCTTGACGTGGATGATGAGCGGCGCCGTTACATCGAGGTCGCCCTCGACGACCATCTGGTCGGTATGTTGCTGAAGGCCAGTCGGTTCGTCGGGCACATTCTCTATGTTGGCTTCATAATAGAGGCGCTTGTTCACTGCAAGCCCCTTCTGCAGTTTGATGGTGCCAAAGGGCTGCGCTTCCGTGCCGGGACTGAGGCGGCCGCTCTCGTAGTTGAGGGCACCTTCGAGCACGAGATCGCCGGCCAGGATGGCATTGCCGGCCAGGGTGCCGCGTGCCCGCAGCTGAACGGGTCCTTGGATGGTGTTGTTCACTTCGAGCGTGCCTTCGGAGATATAGGTGGTGCCGGTGTAGTTCATCGGCACGCTGATGGCAAAGGTACCCTGCTGACTCTTCCACAGGTCCATGGTGCCCTCCAGGCTGCCGGTGCCATCCACGAACTGGCGCTGCCCGCGCACGGACATGGCATACACTACGCCTGGACGCACGCCCTGGTTCAGTATGATATGTGTGGGGGTGTAGAGGTCGATGAGCACGCTCTGCCCGTCGGCATAGGTCTGTGTCTCAGCACGGCGGTAGTCGGTGAAGTCCTGGCTTCCTGCCTCCCAGCTTACGGATTTGGCCCCCTCCTTCCCGAAGGTGTGGCCCAGCACCACATCGGTAACCATGGTGGGGGGCAGTTGCGGGCGAGGCATGTCATAGCCCAGGTAAAAGCCCGGATTGGGGCTCTGGTAGTAGCCCTTGGTGGTGCAGTCGCCACGGTAGTGCGGGTCCTCGAGCAGGCAGTAGATGTTGTTGATGGTGGTGGTGTAGTCGGTGCTGACACCCACGATGCCCACCTGCACATCGCCTTCCTTGTGCAGTAGGACGAGTTCCTCGCGCCAGTCGCCGATGATGTCGCCCCAGAAGGCGGCGCGCTTGGCATAGACGGTGGTGTAGCGCCAGTTGCTCTCGCGTGCGAACTGCACCAAACGCCCGTTGTAGAAGTCCTGGACGTACACGTTGTAGTGGCTGTCGCTGCTCTGCACCACCTCGCGGTCGGGTTCGGCATCCCACCAGATGCCCTCGCAGGGGTATTGGTTGGCCAGGCCGCTGATGGGGTTGCCCTGGGCGTCGTACATATTGCCGTCCATGGTGCTCCACATCTCCCAGCCCAGGTGCGTGCGGTCCACATCCATGCACTCGCCGCGGCCCACATCGCCGGTGGCGGGCATGTACCAGCGCTTGATGCTCTCGCCAGTGCGCGCGTCGTAAAGGATCATGCCCAGCTGGTCGGGGGCGTACTGCTGAATGGCAAAGGTCTCCAGGCCGGGCCGTTCGGGGTCGATGTCGCTGGTGCGGAAGCGGTCGCCGTGCGAGATGCCTGTGTTGAACAGGATCTTGCCCGTGTGGTCCATGGTGTAGCCGCCCACGATCATCTCATCGCGCCCGTCGCCATCGGGATCGCCCACGCGGATTTGGTGGAAGGCAGGTGCGCCTGTGGGCTCGTTGAACAGTTCCTTGAGCTGTCCGGCATGGCCGCCGCTGAAGTCGTAGGCCACGCCCAGGTTGTAGTAGTGGTGGTCGCCGCCGGTGCCGCGCATGTGCCACTCCATGACCACGGCCGGGTGCACGCCATCGTGGCAGAACACCCCCATGTGGCCCACGTGCTTGTTGTACTCGTCGCCCATCAGGCTGGCGCGGTTGGTGCGGCTGTAGTGCTGGTTGTAGCTCTGCTCGATGCTGGCCTTCTCGCGTCCGGTGCGGCCGTCGATGATGCTGATGTAGCGCGGTGCATTGCGCTGGTTCTGTGTCTCATAGTCCACGATGCCGTCGCCGTCGGTGTCGGCCTTGGTGCTGCCGTTCACGTAGAAGCCGAACGCCTTCTTGTCGGGGTCCCAGAACTGCGTGCCGTCCGATGACTGAATGATGACATCGCCATAGCCGTCGCAATCCATGTCGGCCACGGTAATCATGTCGTCCTGCCCGGCACAGCTCAGTTCGTTGGGGCCCAGTTTCACTGTCCACAGGTGCTCGCCGGTGCGCAAGTAGCCCTCCACGTAGCAGTCCAGCCCGTTGGCGTTGTTCTTACGGTTCACCACATAGTCCATCTCGCCGTCGCCGTCCAGGTCGATGGGCCACACGTAGCTGGTGTTGAAGTTGGCGGCCTGCAGGGGCGAGGCATCGAAAGTGATGCTCATGAACATGTTGCGCATGTCGAAGCTCCGGGCCACAAAGGGTACGCTGGGTTCGCTCTCCACGCCGTCTGTGATAATGGTCACGGCCACCTGTGCCCCCACGGGCACCTTGGCGGTGGTGGTCTGCCAGTTGGTGTTCTTCAGCGGCGTGGAGTTGGCCTTCGCGCCGTTCACATAGACATTGTATGTGGCATCCTCGGGTTCCTGGGCCAGGCGGCGCCAAGAAACCAGTACGTTGCCGCCGTTGCGCACGGCCACCACACCTCGCCCTAAAGGCTGTTGCAGACGTTGGGCCGACACTGGATGGGCAGCAGAGAGCAGGAGGACGAACAAAAGCGCAAGGGCGCGTGCAGGGAATGGGCTATACATAAACTGATGGTGTTATTGAAGGTTAATCTGGGTGGACCTTGCGTCCTGTTGAGGGGGAGGTCGAAAAGGGGTGAGGGCTACCTCAATGGCCGACGGACAGCTGTTGACCGGCTGACAGACAGCTGTTGTCCGGCTGAACGACAACTGTTGTCCGGCTGAACGACAACTGTTGTCCGACCGTTGACCTTAACCCAAAAAGCTAACGAGGTTAAGGCCAAGAGGTGCCGAGGTTGGGGTCAGAATGAGAAGGAACAGGGATGAAACGGCCTGGATGCGGCCTGTACAGTGGAGGCAGCACAACGCGCGGTGGCATGCGCAGCCGGAATAACGGGATGGCGCTACCTTATTTATAGCGCGCACGCACGAGGGGAAACGGTGTCCGACACAAATGGCCGGCACACCTCGGCGTGCCAGAAGGAATCGGCACACGACCGAAGCGTGGCAGCCGGACAAGCCGACCGGCCACGCTTCGGCGCGCTTTTAGTGTGCACTGTGCGCAAGGAATGGCTATTTGACGGCAGTCTTCTTGCCATCGACCACATAGATGCCCTTCTTGGCCACAGTGGCACGGCGTCCGCTCAGGTCATACACTGCCTTGCCTTCCTGGCTGGTGCTCACGGCAGAGATGCCGGTGGGCAATTGGGCATAGCTGGCCGCATGACGGATTTCGAGGGTCGTGGCAGTGGCGCTCTGTGCATTCCAGGTGAAGCCGCAGCGGGTGGGCAGGAAACGCTTGGTCTCGTCGGTGGCGATGAGGATGCTCTGCAGCACTTCAGTGTCCTGCTTGGCGGGGATGCCGTAGCGCTTGGCGTTGCCCTGCAGGCTCTCCCAGCTGCTGCCGAAGGTTACCTGATTGCCCTGTGCATCGGCCAGGCTCACGTTGTGCAGCGTGGTGCCGACGGACTGTGCCTGCGTGGTGCGGGCGCAGAGGTTCTGCAGCTTGGGCGAGTAGATGAGATAGGGGGCACCGGCCTCGATGCCATCGGCAGTGCAGTCGACGAAGTACAAGCACACGGTGCTGCCTTCCTGACGGATGCCTGCCAGGCGTTCTACACGCACGTCGCGGGCGGCCAGCTGCAGCTGGTCGGCGGTGAGTGTCATGGGCAGGCAGATGCTGTTGTAGCCTGCGTAGAGGATGCGGTTGACCAGTGTGGTCTGCTCGGCCACTTGCAACTGCTCTACTGCGAGCTTGGTGGTTGAGGTGCTCAGACTTTTCACCTTGGGCTGTGCCATGGCGGTGCCACACATGGTGGCCACGGCCAGGAGGGTAAGCGTAAGTTTCTTCATAGCTTGTTTAAGTTTAATGGGTTACTATTAAGGTTTTATCAGTTTGTCGGATAAATGGTTGGAGCCAGCAGGCCACTGGGGACCGGCCATGTGCACAGGGCACTTCAGAGCAGCCGGGCGCTACGGGCCAACGGGCCACGCCGGCCTGTAGCGCCGAGGGGCTCAGCCCTTGACGTTGCCCACCTTGATCAGGTACTCGGCTATCTGCACGGCGTTAAGGGCAGCGCCCTTCTTGATCTGGTCGCCGCAGAGCCAGAAGGTGAGGCCGTTCTCGCAGGCCAGGTCCTTACGGATGCGGCCCACGTACACATCGTCCTTGCCGGCGGTGAAGAGCGGCATGGGGTACTGCTTGTTGGCAGGATCGTCAATCACGGTAATCCCTTCGGCCTGGGCCATGGCCTGGCGTGCCTGTTCGGGGCTGATGGGCTGTTCGGTCTCAATCCACACGGCTTCGGAGTGGCTGCGGAGCGATGGCACGCGCACACACATGGCCGAGCAGGCGGCATCGGTGTGCATGATTTTGCGCGTCTCGTTGAACATCTTCATCTCTTCCTTGGTGTAGCCGTTGTCCGTGAACACGTCGATCTGCGGTATCACGTTGTAGGCCAGCTGGTAGGCAAACTTCTCCACGGTGGGTTCCTTGCCGTCCAGCACCTCGCGGTACTGCTGCTCCAGCTCGGCCATGGCGGCTGCTCCGGCACCGCTGGCTGCCTGGTAGGAGGCGATGTGTATGCGCTTGATGTGGCTGAGGCGCTCCAGTGGCTGCAAGCACACCACCATCATGATTGTGGTGCAGTTGGGGTTGGCTATGATGCCCCGCGGACGGTTGAGGGCATCCTCGGCATTGCACTCGGGCACGACCAAAGGCACATCGGCATCCATGCGGAAGGCCGACGAGTTGTCGATCATCACGGCACCATGCTTGGTGATGGTCTCGGCAAACTCCTTGGAGGTGCCGCCGCCGGCACTGACAAAGGCGATGTCAACGCCCTTGAAATCATCGTTATGTTGGAGCAGACGGACTTCGTGTTCTTGCCCTCTGAAGGTGTATTTGCGGCCGGCGCTGCGCTGGCTGCCGAAGAGCAGGAGCTCGTCGATGGGGAACTGGCGCTCAGCCAACACGCGAAGAAATTCTTGGCCTACGGCGCCGCTGGCGCCTACGATTGCAACTTTCATATTAGTGTGTTTATGTGTTCGTTGAATAAAATCGCGACAAATGTAACGCTTTTTCGCGGAAAACAATTACTTTTGTCGCGAAAATATCAAAGAATGCCTGCATTAGTGACTAATCCGACGTGGATATTCCTCGTCATGCTCCTCATCATACTGCTGGCGCCTATCATATTCAGGCGTCTGCACGTGCCGCACATCATCGGGCTGATCCTGGCCGGTGTGCTGGTGGGGCAGCATGGGCTGAACCTGCTGGAACGCGACGCCTCGTTTGAACTGTTCGGACAGGTGGGCATCTACTATATCATGTTCCTGGCCGGTCTGGAAATGGACATGGGCTCGTTCCGGCGCCACGGGCGCACCGGGGCGCTGTTCGGGCTGATCACGTTCCTGGTTCCCTTCCTGCTGGCGCTGGGTTCGTCGTTGTGGCTGCTGGGCTACTCGCCATCCACATCGCTGCTCATCAGCTGCATCCTCTCCAGCCACACGCTGGTCACCTACCCCATCGTGGGGCGGTATGGCCTGGGCAAGCACCCGTCGGTGGTGTGGAGCATCATCGCCACAGCCATAGCCAGTTTTCTGGCACTGCTCATCATGGCCGTGGTGGTGAACGACTACAAGGGCAGCGGCGGATGGTGGTACTGGACGCGCTTTGCACTGGGCATCGTGGCCTACGTGGTGTTTGTGGCCTATACCTTCCCGAAGGTGGGGCGCTGGTTCCTGCGGCGCAACGAGGACTCGGTCACGCAGTACATCTTTGTGCTGGTGCTGCTGTTCCTCAGTGCCTGCCTGGCCATCACGTTCGGGCTGGAAGGGCTGCTGGGCGCATTCCTGTGCGGCCTGGTCATCAACCGCATCATTCCGCACGGAGGGCCGCTGATGACGCGCATTGAGTTTGTGGGCAACGCCCTGTTCGTGCCCTACTTCCTGATTGGCGTGGGCATGATCATCGACGTGCGTGTGCTGGTGGCCGACACCAGCGTGCTGGCCCTGTGTGCCGTAATCATCGGCGTGGGCACCTTGAGCAAATGGCTGGGGGCACTGCTGATGCAGAAACTGACGGGCGCTGCCGAGGCCGACCGCCAGCTGATGTTCGGCCTGACCAATGCCCACGCAGCCGGTGCGCTGGCCATTGTGATGATAGGCACCGACCCTGAGGTGGGGCTGATGGATGTGGAGGTACTAAACGCCACGGTGCTGCTGATACTGTTCTCGTGCATCGTGTCGTCGCTGGCCACAGGCCGGGCTGCGCGGAGGCTGGCCCTGCAGACCACCGAGTTGGAACGCAACCAGGGCAGCTACCACGGCAAGTGCCTCACGGCCTACGCCTACCCGCAGACGGTGGACGCGCTGACGCAACTGTCCATCATGATTCGCAACCCACTGATCCACGACAGCCTGATGGGCATTGCCATCGCCATGGACAACGACCCGGACGACAGCGTGCTGGTGCAAGGCAAGGAGAACCTGCGCAAGGCCAAGGCCATTGCGGCTGCCGCCGACGTGCAGATGTCAACCATGATACGTGTGGCCAGCAACGTGTCGGCAGCCATCAGCCATGCCATGAAGGAGGTGGACGCCGGCGAGGTCATCCTGGGCTTGCACGAAACGGCCGACGGCCGTCCGGCCGGCACGTTGGGTGTCATCTCACAGAACGTCCTGGCCGCCACACACCGCGAAGTCATCTTTGCCCGCCTGCAGATGGCGCCCGGCACCTTCCGCCGCATCGTGGTGGCCGTGCCCCCAAATGCCGAGTACGAGGTGGGCTTCTACAAATGGCTGGAGCACCTGTGCCGCATCGGCGAGCGTACGGGTCAGCTGATGCGTTTCCACACCTGTGGCGAAACGGGCACATACATCAGCGACTATCTGCACCGCCTGCACCCGGCCGTGCAGATGGAAATACGCACGGAGAACGGCTTCGGCGGAATGCTGGTGACGCTGGCTTCGGAAGTGAATGCCGACCACCTGCTGGTCATCGTGACATCGCGCGTGGGCTTCATCTCCTATGTGCCGGCCCACAACATGCTGCCGGCCCTCATCGCGCGCAACTTCTCTCACACAAACGTAATCCTTCTATACCCCGACCAATTCGGCGACCCGCAGGAGAGCATGTCGGTATTTGCCCCCAACGGGCAGAGCGTGACCCAGCGGCAGTTGCTGTTTGAGCGTTGGTTGCATAAAATGTCCTGACTATGATTAAACTGCATAACATCACCAAGAGCTTCGGCACCTTGCAAGTGCTGAAAGGCATCGACCTCGACATCGGAAAGGGCGAGGTGGTGAGCATCGTCGGCCCCAGCGGTGCCGGCAAAACTACACTGCTGCAAATCATCGGCACGCTGGATCGCGCCGACACGGGCAGCATCGTCATCAACGGCACTGATGTGGCACAACTGAGCGGCAACGCCCTGGCGCGGTTCCGCAACCGCGAGATTGGCTTCGTGTTCCAGTTCCACCAGTTGCTGCCCGAATTCACGGCCCGCGAGAACGTGATGATGCCTGCCTTTATTGCCGGGCAAAGCCGGAAAGAGGCCGGCGCCCGCGCCGACGAACTGCTGGCCTTCATGGGGCTGTCGGAGCGCGCCGGGCACAAGCCTTCCGAACTGAGCGGCGGCGAGAAACAGCGCGTGGCCGTGGCACGGGCACTGGTGAACCACCCGGCCGTGGTGCTGGCCGACGAGCCCTCGGGCAGTCTGGACAGCGCCAACAAGGCCGAGCTGCACCGGCTGTTCTTTGACCTGCGAGACAAGTTCGGGCAGACCTTCGTCATCGTGACACACGACGAAGAACTGGCCTCCATCACTGACCGCACCATACACATGCGCGACGGCCTGATTCATGTTGACGCCTCAGAAGGCCGGACATCTGGCGCCCCAGACCAACAGCCGGCCGCCATGGCCGACGGACCAGCCACACCCACGACGGCACCCGCCATGACCACCCCCGCAGCAGCGCCGGCCACGCCCGCCGGAGAGCCGTTGCCCGACATGGCACCCAGCACCCCGTCTGCCATCTCGCCCGAAGCCGTTACAC
This sequence comes from Bacteroidaceae bacterium, assembly GCA_017526905.1. Taxonomy (GTDB): domain Bacteria; phylum Bacteroidota; class Bacteroidia; order Bacteroidales; family Bacteroidaceae; genus Physcousia. The sequence continues at coordinate 25,573 of JAFXQT010000091.1, forward strand.
CCACTTATCTTGCATAATTATGGCCAACAATACTGAGACTCAGCACCAGAAGCCGACGCAGCACACACCTGCCAACCGCAACGCAAAGCGCATCCGCCTGGGGCGCACCAACCGCCTGCAGGTGGTCAGGGAGGCCGAGCAGGGCCTCTACTTGAGCGGCGGCCCCGACGGCGGCATCCTCCTACCTAATAAATATGTGCCCGAGGGCGCCAAGGTGGGCGACGAGCTGGAAGTGTTCGTCTATCTGGACCAACAGGAACGGCTCACGGCCACCACGCTGAAGCCGTTGGCGCAGGTGGGCGACTTCGCCTGGCTCACCGTGAGTTGGGTGAACAACTTTGGCGCCTTCCTGAACTGGGGGCTGGAGAAGGACCTCTTCGTGCCCTTCCGCGAACAGAAGATGAAGATGCAGAAGGACCGAAGCTACCTGGTACACCTGCACGTGGACCCGGAAACCTATCGCATCATGGCCTCGGCCAAGGTGGAACACTGGCTCTCGACCGACGTTCCGCCCTACCGGCCCGGCCAGCAGGTGGAGGTGCTGGTGTGGCAAAAGACAGACTTGGGCTTCAAAGTCATCGTCGAGAACCAATACGCAGGGCTGCTCTATGACAACGAGGTGTTCCGTGAGTTGCACAGCGGCAACCGCCTGAGCGCCTATGTGCGCCAAGTGCGCCCCGACGGGAAGATCGACCTGGCGCTGCAAAAACAGGGGCAGCGCGCAGTGACAGACTTCAGCAACGTGCTTCTTGCACACATCCAGGACAATGGCGGTTTTATCCCGATGGGCGACAAGAGCCACCCGGAGGAAATCTATGCGGTGTTCGGCGTGTCGAAGAAGGTGTTCAAGAAAGCCGTGGGCGACCTGTATAAACGGCATCTCATCACCCTCGAGCCCGACGGAATGCGCCTTACTTGACTCGCCGCCGCCACGAATAGGCTTTATTAACACAACTTTTTGGCGTTTGTCTTGCACGTTCCAACGGAAAAAGTGTACTTTTGCCACCGCAAACATCTACTAACACACCTGTATGAAAAGACTATTACCTGTACTGACATTTCTGCTCGTCGGCTTCTGCCTGACGGCACGCGCCGCCAAAGCCGTCTATATCCCCAACGAATGGCAACACCCATGGCCTTCGGACTCGCTGCTCTATGCCGAGTCCGACCCCCAGAACCGATACACATGGTCCAAAAGCCGCTCGGTGGAGACGGACAACTTCATCATCTTCTGGGATAAATACTATGGCAACACGGCGCCAGATAAGCTGGCGTCGTCCGACTTCTTCTACTTCGACCTTACGTACATGAAGAAGAAGCTTGAGGAATTCTACGAACTGGAAATCAACAAGCTTGGCTTCGTTGATCCGCAGAAGAGCAACGTGGCCAAATACAAAATCATGGTGCTGCTGAACCACACCACCACATGGACCTGCTACGGCGGCGGCTACGACTTCATGGTCCCGGCCCTGTGGCTGAACCCCGCCACCTCCAAGCCGGTGGGACACTCGGTAGCGCACGAGGTGGGACACTCCTTCCACTACATGTGCTTTGCCGAAGCAGCAGGACACACGGACAGCCAGACCATCGGCACAGGCTTCCACCTGGCTGTCGGCAACGGGCAGGGCATCTGGGAACAGACGGCGCAGTGGCAAGCCAACCAGAGCTACCCCAGCGAGATGTACAACCAAAGCTGGAGCGTGTTCCGCCGCACACACAACTATGCCTACACGCATGAGTGGCACCGCTATCAGAGCTATTGGATGCACTACCACCTGGCCGACAAGTATGGCATCACCACGGTGGCCGACGTGTGGAACACGCCGATGGTCAAAGGTGTGGACTTTTTCACCGACGCCTGCGACTTCAACCAAAGCCTGATGAAGCTGAAGGGCTGGACACCGGAGGACCTCTACCGCGAATACTACGAGTACGCAGCCAAATGCGTGACCCAGGACTGGGCTGCCTGCGCACCCTATCGCAACGCTTATATCGGCAACTTCAACTATGCAGCCGTGGCACTGGGCGAACGCAGCTATCAGGTGGCCATGGCCTCGTGCCCCCAGAGCACAGGCTTCAACGTGATTCCGCTGAATGTGCCCGAGGCTGGGACAACCATCACGGCCAACTTCACGGCGCTGCGCACCACCAACGCAAAGCTGCTGGAAGCCGACCCCTCGGAATGCATGAACGGCGAGACGGCATGGGGGAAATGGACGGCATCGACCTACAACACCCGGTCGAATGGCGCCAAGGATGCCAAGAAGGGCTTCCGCCTGGGATTTGTGGCACTGCTGAACAATGGCGAGCGCGTATATCTGCACGAGGACCAGGTCTATTGCAAGGGCACCGGCAATCAGTCTGACCAGATTCAGGCCGAAGTACCCGAAGGCACACAGCGCCTGTGGATGGTGGTGGTGCCGGCTCCAACCGAGTACTTCCAGCACCTGTGGGACGAGAACCTGACCGTTAACGACGACTTCTGGCCCTATCAGGTGAGCTTCGAAGGCACGGACATCAACCAGAACGCAGCCTCCATCTATATGGCTCCCACACTGGACGGCCGCAAGATTCAGGACTGCACCTTCACCTACGATGTCTATTATCCTGCCACCACCGGCGGCGACCACTCGGGCACCTCGTTCGCTGTGAGCGGACAGGCGGCCGCCACACTGGGCACAGCCTTCCAGCTGCCAGTGGCCGACATCCCCGATAAGATTGTGACATGGAACACATCCGGGCCTCGCCAGGGGCAGATCATGTTCTATGCCTGCAAGAACGCCGACAACTATCCGGTGAACACCACGAGCAACAACACCGCCAACGGACTGGGCCACTGGTTCAATGCCACGGGCAACGTCTCCGACTACGGCTCCGGCTATGTCTATTCCGAATTCACACAAGGCTCTCTGACCTTCACCCTCGGACAATACCCCGGCCGATGCAAAGCCGGCAACACTTACACCATCTGCCAGGCCCTGCGCTACAGCGATCCCGACCAGCGGCGCACCTACGCCACGGCCCGCTTCGTGTTCCGCATCCACATCACAACCGACCAAACCGCCGTGCAGCTCTCGTCCATCAAGTATGAGAATACCGATGCCATTCAGGCTGTCCAGCCCGACACACAGACATCGCCGACAAGCTACGACCTGAGCGGTCGCCGCCTCAACGGGCAGCCACGCACAGCCGGCATCTACATTGTCGATGGGAAGAAGAAGGCCATTCGCTAAAACTCACATCCACACAAACCACATAACCTTACAAACCTCATGAAACGATTTAAAGCAATCTGCTGTCTGGGAGCCATGATGATGCTCGCCACAGCAACGGCCATGGCCGACAACGTGTATATCTGTACGGGGGCAAGTGCCACCAAATACCACAAAGTGAAGAACTGCCGGGGCCTGAACAGCTGCGGCGGCGAAATCAAGACGGTGGCCGAATCCACGGCCAAGAGCAACGGCCGCGAGAAGTGCCTCATCTGCTATGCCACAAACGCAAGCACCGCCAAGAAAGCCACCGCCACGGCCACCAAGGTTTATGTGACACCTTCGGGCAGCAAGTACCACAAGGACAAGGCCTGCACCCTCATTGCCAAGAGCAAAAACGTTCAGGAACTGACACTCACCGCAGCCAAGGAGAAGTACGAGCCCTGTTCCAAGTGCGCAGCCGCCACGGCAAAGAAGGCCACTGCTGAAAAGAAGACCCCCACTGAGAAGAAGGCCACTGCTGAGAAGAAGACCGCCACTGAGAAGAAGGCTACCGCTGAGAAGAAGACCGCTACGGAGAAGAAGGCAGCTGAGAAGAAAACCACAACTGAAAAGAAGGCAGCTGAGAAGAAGACCGCCGAGAAGAAGACCACAACCACCGCCAAGACAGGCACATCAAAGGTCTATGTAGCCGGCAGTGGCAGCAAGTACCACAAGAAGAAGAGCTGCACAGCACTGGCAAAGAGCAAGGACGTGAAGAGCATTACCCTGGCAGAAGCCAAGGAGAGCATGACACCGTGCAGCGTATGCTACCCCTCGGCCAAGAAGAGCACAAAGAGCAATACTACCAGTGCTGCCAAGAGTGATGACACCAAGAAAGCCTCCACCAAGAAGGCTACCACCACCAAGAAGACCAGCACCAAGAAGGCTGACACCACCAAGAAGGCCGACAAGGACAAGAAAGAGGGCACCAAGACCACCACTCGCAAGGCTGCATAAGCCCGCGTCACTACTTTTAGGTATGCCCATACCAAAAAAGTACCGAAAAGTTTTGGCGGTTCACCGAAAGTAGGTATATTTGCGGCGTCAAAACAGGAGACACCTCTCCTTGCGATACTAAAAAACATTAGATTACTCACTTAAACACGAATCATTATGGCTTATGTAATTGGTGAAGACTGCGTTGCTTGCGGCACCTGTATCGACGAATGCCCCGTTGGCGCAATCTCTGAGGGCGACATCTACTCCATCAACCCCGACGAATGCACCGAATGCGGAACTTGCGCTGATGCTTGCCCCTCGGGCGCTATCAGTCTCTAACCGACCTTTTCGGAAAGAAAACGAAGGGCCTCTGCCAACACTGGCGGGGCCCTTTGTCGTTAAAAGCCCTTTAGTAACCCCAAAAGTCGAAGAAAAAGAGCCTTTTCTTTTGCACGTCGTACTTTTTTTCTACTTTTGCCACAGAAATTACCTAACTAAACACCCAGAACCTACTAATTACCCCTATGCAATACCGTTTTGCGCATCTGCTGGCCGTGCTAATGCTTGCTATTTCTGCATTTACCGCCTGCTCGGAAAAGATAGACATGTCGGATCGGTACACCTTCATGGACGAGACCGTGATGAGCTATCTGGAGAAGAACGACACCAGCTTCAGCGAATACATCGCCCTGCTGAACACCCTGACCGTGAGCGACTATTCCGAATCGCTCATGTCAAGCCTGTTGGCAGCACGCGGGCACTACACCTGCTTCGCGCCCAACAACCACGCCATACAGCTCTACTTAGACTCGCTGTATCGGTCGGGCCTGATCACATCGCCCTCGTGGGACGGCTTCAAGAACGAGCACGACCTCGACTCCATCCAGCGGGTCATCGTGTTCAACAGCATCATCGACGGTGGCGACCAGACCAGCTACGATGTGGCCAGTTTCCCTGAGAACGAGCATGAGTTCCGCATCTCCAACATGAACGACCGTAAGCTCAAGGTCATCTATGGCAGTGTCAACTCCGACAGCATCTTCATCGACGGCAAAGCCCCCATGTCCATGAAGAATCGCGGCATCGAGGTCATCAACGGCTATGTACACGAGATGGAAGCCGTCATTGCTCCCAGCAACGACCGCCTGGGCGACTTCTTCCGCATCTGGGCCATGGGCGGCAAGAGCGGCTATACCGTCATGAGCAAACTCATCCTGGCCTGCGGCCTGGACGATACCCTCAACGCCTTCCGCGATGAAGTGTGGGAACGCATGTACCTGACGGGGCAGTTCAAGGACCTCGAAACCCACAACACCTTCAACCAGGTGGGCACCATGCCCGAGCACCGCTACTACGGCTTCACCATCTTTGCCGAGACCGATGCCTTCTGGGAGCAGACATTAGGCAAGGCGGCCACCGACATCACCGTCGAGGACGTGAAGGCCTATCTGGAAGGAACGGGCCTGTTCAGCGTCATTCCTGCCACCACCTTCGACAACAACTACGAGGACTCGCTCAACATCCTCAATCAGTTCGTCACCTACCACATCCTGCCACAGCGAATCAGCCGTGAGCGACTGGTCATACACTACAACGAGCTGGGCTACAACTATGGCGTAAGTTCCCAGCCGGGCATCCCCATCATGGACTACTATCAGACCATGGGCGTGCCCCGACTTCTCAAGACCTATGAGAGCCGTCAGAGCGAAGGCATCTACCTGAACCGTTTCCCCGTGCTGAAGAACGGCCGCGGGCGCTTTGCCCCCGAGCGTGAGAACGCCAACACCTACCACGAGAGCGGCGACTTCTTCCCCATCCGCGGCGCTGCCACGAGCCCCGCCGAGAACGAAGGTATCCGCATCGAAATGGCCCAGGACCAGAATGTGGATAACAGCAGCATCGCCAACGGCGTTATCTACCCCATCACCAAGCTGCTGGTCTGCACCGAGAATGTGTGTACGCAACTTACCACACAGCGCATCCGCATCGATGCCGGCTGTCTTATGCCCGAGCTGATGACCAACGACATCCGCTCCTTCCGCGACTACTTCCCCACAGGTGCCACCAACTGCCGCGGCTTCCCCACCAACTACCAATACATCTCCAACGTCGAGATCTTCGAGGGCACCAAGTTCTACTATCTGCCCGGCTACCGCTGCAACTGGTACAACCTGCAAGGCGACGAGTTCAATGTCATCGGCCGCTATGACTTCATCATGAAACTGCCGCCTGTGACCAGAGCCGGGCACTACGAGATCCGCTTCGGCGTGGCCACCGGTTCCAGCTGGCGTTCCATGGCCCAGGTGTATTTCGGTGCCGACCGCAACAACATGCCCGCCGTAGGCATCCCCATGGACCTCCGTATGGGTGGCTTGGAACGCCGCCTCGTAGGCGAAGTCCAGGAATCCGGCGTGGGTTGGGAACAGGACAGCGGCGACGAAGAATATGACGAGGTCGTGAACAAGCGCATGCGTGCCATCGGCTTCATGAAGGCACCCAACTCCTGGTGTGCAACGCCCGGCAGCGCCACCACCGTGCGCGCATCCCACTTCATCACCCGCCGCGTCATGGTAAGCGCAGACCTTCAGCCCTTCAAGAACTACTACATCCGCTTCAAGTCAGTGCTCGACGACGAGAAGAAGGAGTTCTTCATGGACTACTTCGAGTACGTGGCCAAGGAGGTCTATGACAATCCCAACGAGAGCGAGGATATCTGGTGATGACAGGGGCACCGCTTCGCTCCGCAAGGAATTTTCAGCCTTTGCCGTCACATTTTCCCCGTTTTGTTTGGCGATTCCAAAAACTTGCATTACCTTTGCACCCGCAAAAACGGAAAGACCGTCTCTGCAAGAAGGATGGCGGGGTAGCTCAGCTGGTTAGAGCGTCGGATTCATAATCCGAAGGTCGCGGGTTCAAGCCCCGCCCCCGCTACTGCAAAGCGCATCAAGGCACAATGTGAACTTCACATTGTGCCTTTCCTTTTTCGGTACTTATACACAGCCATTACAGCTCAACCGAAAAATCAGACTTCCAAGCGCGCACGTATATATTATATGACATAAGTTTCGGAGCTCTCTATCTACTTGGCTAACCCACGCCCGAAGGGTCGTGACGCGCTGTTGACGCTTTCGCAGGGCTGGAAGAAACAGTTGCCAGCAAGGATTGAAAGCCGCCTTGAGCCTCAGAAAACAGCATTCTGAGCCGCAGAATACTGACGCCGAACCGCACGACAAAGGGATACGGCCCAAATGGACATAACCGCTCATTTATTGTGCAAAATATTTGCTGGCACAGGAGAAAGTGGTTAACTTTGAGCCGATTATTTCCTCCGAGCCTTGTTGCTGCATGCGTGCAGCAACACAGGTTTGTTTAACCCATTTGCCATGCACAAGAAATATACACAGCCACGAACGTACGTTGTCCTACTGGCGGGCCAACGCCCATTCATGGACATCTACAGCCTGGACGGCGCCCAAGACGCCAGCCAGGAGGGCAACCCGCCCATGGATGCCAAAGAGAACCCGCACCACTACAACGTGTGGGACGATGATTGGCAAAAAGAAGAAAAGGGAGGTCCCCTATGATTCCCTCGTAGGGGATGAAAGCTCCCTATGAGGCCCCCTATCCCTGAGGGGGATGAAGAGTGAAACGTGAACAATAGAAGTGCCCTCCGACTCAGACGAGCGTCCCCCACCGGGGGACAACAGGGGGCCGAGTCTGAAAACTATACGACTATGAAACATATCCCGTTTTCCCAATCGCGGTGGCTCATGGCCCTGATGCTATCAGCCCTGCCATTACTATCATTCGCTACGGATATCGACGTGGCAGATGCCAACGGTAACGTGCTGCGCTACTCGTACTCCGGCACGGGTGCCGCCACGGTGACCCAGTTGGTCAGCGTCAGCGATGACGTTACCAAAGCCGGACATCTCATCATCCCCGCCACCATTACCACCGTCAACGAAGGTGAAGAGGTGGCACACAGTGTGACCAGCATCGGTTCTAGCGCTTTCAGCAGCAATACCAATGTGGTGAGCGTTGAGGTGGGTGCAAACGTCACATCCATCGGCAGCTCGGCTTTCGAGGGTTGTACATCGCTCACCACAATGACGGGCGGCGCTGGCTTGACTACCATTAAAAATTGGGCGTTCTACAACACCCGCCTCACGGATGCCTTCCTGCCCAATGCGGTGACTACCATCGGCAGCTACGCCTTTGCCAACATCCCCACGATGACCACCGTGACATTTGGTCCCAATGTGTCGAGCATCAGCCGTGACATGATACAGAATGGCACCGGCGACAATCAGCAGATCACGACCATCACGTTCAACGGTGCTTACACCGCCATCCCCAGTGATTTCTGCCTTTATATGCCACAACTGGCGAATGTGACGTTCGGTTCGAACGTGACCAGCATCGGCTCCAGTGCCTTCAGGGAAACGGCCATTGCTTCCATCACCCTGCCGTCCGGCCTGACCAGTATCGGGGACCACGCCTTCCAAAACTGCGATGCGCTG
>JAFXQT010000092.1 GCA_017526905.1 Bacteroidaceae bacterium
AATCAACGACCCGGGCGACACCGCATTCCTCGAGCAGGAGATTGTCGACAAGCTCGACTTCGCTGAGGAGAACGATCGCATCTGGGGCAAGAAAGTGGTGACCGATGCCGGCGACAGCGAAACGATGCAGGCTGGTATGATCATCACTGCACGCAAGCTGCGCGACGAGAACTCCATGCTCAAGCGTAAGGACCTGCGACTGGTACAGGTGCGCGACGCCGTGCCTGCCACCTCCACACAGATCCTGCAGGGTATCACCCGCGCTGCGCTGCAGACCTCTTCGTTCATGTCCGCCGCCTCCTTCCAGGAGACAACGAAGGTGCTCAACGAGGCCGCCATCAACGGCAAGACCGACTACCTGGAGGGCATGAAGGAGAACGTCATCTGCGGTCACCTCATCCCCGCCGGCACGGGTCTGCGCGAGTTCGAGAAGATCATCGTCGGCTCCAAGGAGGACTACGACCGCGTCATGGCCAGCCGCAAGGCCGTCATCGACTACGACATCGACTAAGACAGCCTTTTCCTACGGGCATCTCACGAAGGGATGTCATCTAGCAGACCGTTTCCAAAGAGCGCAGCAGGCATGTTCCCTGCTGCGCCCAACCGATAGCACGAAGCCCTGCGACCATGGCGGCCGCAGGGCTTCGCATTGTAATTGTCGATGGATAATGTTGGCGTGTGTCCGCCCGCTTCAGTCGCGCAGTTTGTTGATGTGCATCTGCCGTCGGTATTCCTTGGGCGATACGCCCACGTACTGTTTGAAGTATTTGCCGAAGAAGCTCTGGGAGGGGAAATGGAACTCGGCTGCCATCTCCTTGATGCTCATGTCCGTGTTCTCCAATAGCTGGCGTGCGCTGCTGATCACCATCTGGATGATCCACTGCAGGGCCGAGTGCCCGCTCTTTTCCTTGATGATACTGGAGAAATAGCGGGGCGACAGGCACTGCTCGCGGGCATAGTACGTCACCTCGCGCTGCTGCTTGTAGTTCTTGAAGAGCGACACCAGGAACGTCTGGAACACGCGGTCCTTGCCGTCCTTGATTTCCGGTTCCATGCTTTGGTTGCACGAGAAAGCATAGATCAACTCGTTGAAAAGGCTCTCGCCCAGGCTCATCACCAGCCGCACCAACACCTGCGCACTCACGGCATTGTCGGCGGGCTGGTCCATCAGGGTCAGATGCTCCACCACACAGGCCGATAGCTCTTCGATGCGCCGCTGTTGCACGGGCGTGAGCGAGATGCAGGGGTGGTCGTGCAGTTGCAGGATGTTGCGCCCGTTCACCAGCCGTTCCAACTGTGGCAGGATAAAGTCCATCTGGCACTTGAATGTCACACCGCGCAGATCGGCCGAGTAGCTCAGCACACTTACATAGGTGGAGGGCGTGTAGAAATAGATGTCGCCCGCCTGTATGTGGTAGGTCTGTTCGTTCAGGCTCACGTCCACCGTGCCCTGTTGGCACAGGAAGAAACCACACACGTTCATCAGCGCCATCAGCTTGTCGCGGTGGGTGAACGAGTCGGTTACCGTGGAGAGCTGCACGTACTGGAAGGGCAGTCCGGCCGAGGGCTTGTCGGGGTGTGGGGCGAAATCCATGCAAGGGTAGTTTTTCGGTTTGTGGTTGCAAAGATATGCTTTTTGAGCAAATATCGAACTGCCATGCGCTTAAAGCGCCTGCCTTGGCGGATGAATCGAACAATAATCCCACCTATTTGCACATGCGTCGGTAGCCGTTGTGTTAAAAAAGCACAAGAGTCGTGGGGCAGCGGGAAGCGGAATGCCAATTCTTCCTATCTTTGTGCCGAAGCCGGCGGTGCAGGCAGTAGATGCCAGCCGGCGTAATATGGATCATATAAAGGACAAGACTATGAGAACGATGCATCAGAAGCTGGCCTTGTTGCTGGCTGTGATATTCCTGTTCAGCTCGTGCTACAATGCTGGCTCGGGCGCATACAACGGCGCCTCGATGGGTGCCTTGTTGGGTGGTGCCCTGGGCGGTTTGCAGGGTGGTCCACGTGGCCACGATCGCGGCACCATCATCGGCATCCTGGTGGGTGGCGCAGCCGGTGCTGCCATCGGTGCGGCACAGGAAGCCAAGCGCGAACGGGCCTACGAGGAGGCGCGGGCACAGGCGCGGGTGGAACGGCCTACACGTGCCGACAGGCGAAACAGCCGTCGCCGTCAGACCGAACGCCAGGAACGCCAGCAGCAGGCGGCCGATACCTATGCCTATAGCCAGCCTGCCACACAAGGCCAAGGCATGCCGCAGGAACAGACCATGCCGCAGGAGCAGGGGGTGCAGTATGGCGACAATGCAGGTGGCAACCAGTATGGGCAGGCAGCGCCTACGTCGGTGCTGACATTGCGCAACCTCCGCTTTGTGGGCGAGGATGGCAACCAGGCCATCAACCGCGGCGAGACGTGTAAGATTATCTTTGAACTGGCCAACAGTTCCGGCCGCACGGTGACCGATGTGGTGCCGTATGTGTTCGAGAGCAATGGCAACGACCAGCTGGAAATATCGCCCACCGCACGCATAGAGAGCATCCGCAATGGCGATGCCGTGCGCTACACGGCCCATGTCAAGGCCAGCCAGAAGCTGAAGGACGGCACGGCCTACTTCTGCATCCAGGTGGCCACGGACGGTGGCGAGTTTGTCACCCTCCGCACCTTCTCTGTGGCTACGGCTAAGAAATAGGTGGCATCCTATTCCTTCTTTTTCTTCTTCTTATCCGAATCTGCTGAGTCGGCCGGCTTTATGTGTTGTTTCACGTAGTTGGTCCTGATGGGTGCCAGTGGGATGCTGTCCTGCTGCCAGATGGGGTCGTCGTCCTCGTCGTTGGGCGAGAACTCCAGTTCGGGCTTCTCTGTGGGCGGCTCCAACTTGTAGGGCACCGCCACGGGGTGGTAGGGCATAATCTCCACCATGCGGTAGCCGTAGGGGATGATGTCCAGTTGGCGTGCAGCTGCGCGTGACAGGTCGATGGCGAATTTCTTTGTGTAGGGACCGCGGTCGGTCACCGTAACCACCACTTCGTGTCCGTTGGCAGGGTTGCGCACCAGCAGTTGCGTGCCTAATGGGTATTTCAGGTGTGCGCAGGTCATGCTGTCGCGGTGGTATGGTTTTCCATTGGCCATTTTCCTACCGTGAAAGCTGTCGGCATAGTAAGAGGCATTGCCTTTCAGCGGCGTGGTTTGCGCTGCCAGCCAAGCGGGCAAAAACAATGCAAACAACAGCGCCATCCCCGGCAGATGCCACGTGTGTCGGTCGGTCGGTTTCATAGGCGTTTGAACCCTGTGCGGGCTTTGGTTTTCGTGTTTCCGCGCGCAAGGTAGGAAGAATCACGCAGATAGCCAACTTTTTAACGCTTTTTTTAGTAACCGCAAAGAAATGAGTCGGTATGATTTGGCTCAGTTTTTTGCGGTTACTTACGTCTGGGGGGTGAGTTGTGGGCTTAGGTTGTGATAAGTTCAGTACAGCCTGAAGTCCAGCGCCTTGAGGCACACGTGGCCTACCCAGAACTCCATGCGGTAGCTGCCAGGCGTGAATTCGTGTGCTGCCGAGCCCCAGCCCATCATGGTCAGTTGGTTCTCGCCTTCCAGCACTTCGATGCTCTGCTGGTAGGTGTAGCCCGATGGCGAAGTGAAGCCGGTGAGCACCTCTCCACGGACGCCGTAGAGGCGTACAAAGACGTGCACCTCGTCGGCGGGGCTGATGCCGATGTAGTTGAGTTTCGGCTTCAGGTAGAGGGCATCGCGGGCGTAGATGGGTGTGCCATAGTCTGAGATAATGTGGTTTTCCTCGTCCACGTTGGCCAGTTCCACGTCCTGCACAATCAGCGGCATGTACTGTGCCACCTGTTGCTTCCATTCTTCCAGTTCCTGTTTGGCTTTGTTGCGCGCCTGCTGAGCACTTTCCACATCCATGCGCAGCGATTCCACGGTGCCGTTCAGGACGTGAATGCGTCCGCGTTGCCCGTCGATGGCGTTGATGGCGGTGTCCAGGTGTTCCTGGGTGTGCTCCAGGTGCTTTATCAGAATGCTGAAGCCCCATGCCACCACGGCCAGCGCCAGTCCTATGAACACCCATCGTCGCAGGCGGTGTTCCTTTTTCAGAGCCCGGCGCACAGAGGTGACCAGCTCGTTGTTCTTCTGCTGCAGCTCGTCGCGCTCGCGCCCCAGTCGTGCCACCACGGCGCGGTAGCTGTTCAACTGGTCGTCATCGTAGCCTTCGTCCTTGGTCACCACCACGTAACCACCTTGGCAGGCGGCCTTGACAATGTCCTGTTCGCTGGCATTGTTGTCGAAGCGCTCGGTGTGCGTGTCGTCCATGGCATAGCTGGCGGCAGGCAACAGTTGCTGCCTGGCTTCCAGCGTGTCCATGCGTTGGGCAATGAAGGCCTGTATGCGTTGCACATGTTGCTGGTCGCGGCTCAGGTCCTTGATGGCAGGCACCACACGTCCGGCATCGTTCAGGCGGATGAGTCGTCCCATCTTGACCAGTTCGGTGGCCAGCCGCTCGTACATCTCCATCATCTCGTGCACGGCAGGAATGAACGTGCCGTTCAGCACCATGCTGAAGCCCAGGTAGTACTGCTTTCCCGGTGTCTCAAGCCGGCGTATGTAGCTGTAGTACATCAGCGGGCCGTCGCGGTGCAGTACCATGGCGGTAGGGGCATCGGTCAGGGTGGCACCCTGGCGTAGGATGCCCTGTGCGTAGTCGTTGGGAAACTGTGTGTAGCCGTCTTCAAACTGGCCGAAGGTGTAAATGGTGCTGTTCAAAGTGCTTAAAGAAAGGAGGCCCCCTGTGGTCCCCCAAGGGTGACGTAAGGATGGTAGGGGCGGGATGAATAGTGAGAAATGGAAAAGTGAAGAA
>JAFXQT010000093.1 GCA_017526905.1 Bacteroidaceae bacterium
GGGGCGTAGCGGGCCGCTCGGCGCTTGCGACGCTTGACACTTCAAGAACGTCCCAAGGACTTGGAACAAAAGATGCCGGAAAGAGGCAAGAGCAAACAAAGATAATTCATAGAGAATTTATTAATTAATAGAACACACCTTTATGCAATCGCTTATCGTTTGAGCACGTATTGTAGGAACTCGCCGATGCGATCCAGATAGGTGTAGCTGCCTGTGCCGGGCGATGCGGTGCGCTGGAAGCAGTGCGGGCGGGTGGCCAGTGTGTGCAGTTCGCTTTGGATGCCCATGGCACGCATCTTCTCCCACGTCTTCACGCTGCTCATGGCTGCATAGCCGTCGGCATCGCCGTGTACGAAGAGCATGGGCGCCGTGTTCAGGTCGAAACTGAACTCGGGCACCAGCACGGCCGCATCGTCGTTGCCACCGCCGCTGTTATGCCCGTCGGCGCCGTCGGTCAGGGCATAGGCAGGATAGATGCCGATGCCCCATTGCACGTTGCATGGCAACCGATCCAGGGCATCAATGGGCAGGTAGGCCTGATGCATGGACGAGCTGACGCCCATCAGCGTGAGGTGTCCGCCAGCGGAGCTGCCCATGATGCCTATCTGGTTAGGATCAAGGCCGTAGTCGGCCGCCTTGCTGCGCACCACCCTGATGGCCCGCTGCAAGTCCTGCCACGCCGTGGTGTGCTTGGCCAGGCCGTTGGGACGCGGTGTGCGGTATTTCATGGTCACCACGGTCATGCCGCGCTGGTTCAGGTAACGGCGTGCAGGTGCCACCTCGAAGCCGTCGGGGTCATTGCCTTGATAGCTGCCGCCAGAGTAGATGATCTGAATGGCCCTGGTCTTCAGTTCCTTTGGGAAGTGCCATTCCAAGTAAGGCTTGCATTGGTGCTCCTGTGTATCGGGCATCTTTCCCTCCGGCCACACATCGTCGGTAATCTTGTCGCGGCGGGCCTCATCGGTGGCATAACGGTCCATGATGGGCACTTCGGGCTCCACAGGTCCGACAAAGCCCATCTGGCGCATGAACTCAACTGCTCGCTCCAGCCCGAACGCCCCATGCCCCCGGCCGGGATAGAGATGCAGCTCGGCAGGAATCTTACGCTTGCGCAACTCGCGGTAGATGAGTGTGGAGCCGTTGGGCGTGTAGGGATCCATGCCGCCGTGCTGCAGGCTGATGGGGCACGTCCTCCTGTCGAACTTGAATACATCCGTCAGGCGCACATCCACACCATAGCCCTGCCGTGTGGCCGGCGTGCCTGTCTCGGCATCGGTCGTGACGTAGGCGGGCGCATTGACCAGTGCCCAGTTGATGTGGCAGGGCACCGTGTCCAGTTTGTCCACTGGGGCATAGGCCGGTGTCTGCGAACTGGTGGCCAGCAACAAGGCCAGATGCGAACCAGCCGACATCGAAATGACACCTATCTTCTCAGGGTCGAAGCCACGTTTCCTGGCCTCGCTGCGCACCATGCGCACGGCCCGCTGTCCATCCTCCCAGGCCGATTGGTAGATGGGCAGTCCTGTGGGGCGCGGTGTGCGATACACGAAGTTGACACACTGGAAGCCCAGTTGGGTGAAGCGCTCGCGCCACTGCTTGATGAGCCCCACATCACAGCAGTTCATGTAACTGCCGCCGGAAATGAGAATCATACAGCCCAGCGGCTTCATCCCCGCAGGTGGGGCGTCAAACCATTCCAGGTAGGCCACGCGGTGCTTGTCGGCTTTGAACTTCGGCGAGCCGGCCTCGTCGGTCATGGCTGCAATCTGATGGGGTTGTGCATCGGGCATCTTTCCTTTCGGCCAGACGGATTCACGTTCCCATGCCTGTATGCTCAGTGTGAGGCTGAGGCACAACATCAGGACAAACGGCTTGATTAAGAGATTTCTTTTCATGTGTATAATGAGTTTTTATGAAAATAGTGTCACATGTCACAGTGGCCGTACGCTGAAGCCCGTGAGGCGGGTGTGGCTCCAGGTGGTTCGAAAGGCAAACCAACCGTAGGGTAGGGGAGAGGGGTCTTGGTACTGCACCAGCAATTCATCGTCAATAAAATAGCGTGTGCAGCCATCGGCCGTCACCTCGATGCGAATGGTGTACCAGTGGTTGGGGCGCAGCAGGTGGGCGCCATCGGTATATTCCGTCAGGATGGGCGGACGGCGGGCCGGATCTGACACAGCCAAGGTGTCGCCGTCATACCGACGGAAGCGGGTGGTGGTGTTATGATTGCCGCCATAGCCCAGGTAGTAGCACTGCAGGCGGTAGCTCTCGGCAAAACGGCCACCGCGCCGATCCATCCCGCTAAACGGCTCGCTTGCCATCCAGAAGCAATTTAGGTCTGAGAGCCGATCGTAAGGGCCGCCGGCCACTACAACGCAAGCCTGGTATTGGACGCAGCAGGGAGCCTGTAAGGGCCTATTCCACCACAACGAGACCCCTTTCGGCGAAACAATATCGAGGGTGTCGGCCCGCCACAGCACACGAGTCTGCGGCGACTCGGCTTCGATAAGCCACGGAAACGATTGGGCCAACGCCACACACCCGCTGCCGCCACAGCAGCAAAGAACGAGGCAGAGCGCCACCACGCGCCTTGCTGCCCTAAACCTATGTACACCTATCGCATTCATACCGCAAAGATAGGCTTTTCTGCCAGCATGCCAACGCTTTTCGCTATAATTAACACTTGCGCGGGCTCATGCTTGCAAAAACCTCCGAAATTAGCACTATATATGCCAGGAAAAGCTTACTTTTGCCGCAGCAAACCATTCAGCCAACACTACAAACCATGCAAATCGGAGACCAAGCGCCCGAACTGTTGGGCATCGACGAGAGCGGACAGGAAATCCGCCTCAGCCAGTTTCAAGGACAGAAACTCGTACTCTATTTCTACCCGAAGGACAACACCGCCGGCTGCACTGCCGAGGCCTGCAGCCTGCGCGACAACTACAGCGAACTCAGAAAGAAAGGCTACGCCGTCGTAGGCGTGAGTGTGGACAGCGCCGCCAGCCACCAGAAGTTCAAGCAGAAGCACGAACTGCCCTTCCAGCTCATTGCCGACACCGACCACACGTTGGTAGAGCAGATGGGTGTATGGGCCGAGAAGTCGATGTACGGCCGCAAATACTTCGGCACCGTGCGCACCACCTTCATCATCGATGAGCAAGGCCGCATCGAGGACATCATCGCCGGCAAGCAGATCAAGACGAAGAGCCACGGCGAACAACTGCTGCAGCGAGAGAGAGCAGAGAGCAAAAAATAGAACGCAAAGAGTAGAGAACGGAAGCCGTACGCTTTACAGGCGGAAACCGTACGCTTTACAGGCGGAAGCCGTACGCTTTGCACGCATAAGCAGTACGCGTGTCAAGCATAAGTCCATGGAGTTCGGGCTCGAAGTCCAAGGACTTGCAGGCATAAGTCCATGGAGTTCGGCCAAGGTGTCCTTACCAAGGCCGTCAACGGGTGTTTTGTGCATCGATGAACAGCAGTTCACGTTCCAGCATCTCCAGCCTCGGCATGGCGAAGCCGGCGGCGCTTGCCTCGGCAATGGGACGTGTGTATAGGTAGTGTATCTCCATGGGGCGGTGGAAATCGAAGTCCAGCCGCATGGAAGGCGAGTAGGGCACCATCTCGTCGGTCATCTGCATCATCTTTTGGGCGAAACGCTCGTCCAGGGCATCGATGCCGAGGGCATGGGCGGCGCCGATCACTTCCATCATCTGCTCGTAGATAAGCTGCCGTGTGGCAGGATTCTGCAACAGGGCGTCAGTCTGTGTGTGCAGCGCCACCGTCATGCCGTTGAAAGGCATGTTCCAAACGGCCTTGCGCCAGCGGGCCTCCAAATAGGGAACCTCGTGGGCATCAATACCGGCTGCGCAGAAGTCCGACAGCACGGTTTGGAAGAGCGAGGCATCGGCACAAGAATAATTGCCCAGGTTGATGCTGCCGTAGCACTGGTGGCGGATATGCCCTGGTTCCGTCTTGGCCGAACAGATAAAGGCAAGGCCGGCCGCCAACGGCTGAGTGGGGAACCACGTCTGCACATCAGCCTCCAGCCCTATGCCGTTCTGGATAAGGATGACGAGGGTGGCGGGGTGGAGCAGGGGAGGCAGCAAGGTGCCGAGCAGGTGCTGATTGGTGGATTTCAGGGCCACCAGCACCACATCGGCCTTGGGCATGTCCTGGGCTGAAGCATAGGCGCTGACGGCAGGCAGGCAAAAGTCGCCGTCGCACGAACTGACGCGCAACCCGTTTTCCCGCACGTATTCATAATCGCTGTGCAACAGGAAGTGCACCTCCTGTCCGGCACGGGCCAGTTTCGCCCCGTAATAGCCTCCGATGGCTCCTGTGCCTACCACGGCGTAGGTCAAGTGTTTCATGTGTTTGTGTGATGCTAAGGGTTAGATTTTGAAGCGGCGCCACAACCACCGCGGCACCAGGCGCCAGCCGGCGGTGAGCAAGCGGTAGCGCCAGTCGATAATGCGCACGTGGCGGCGCTTTTTGATGCAGGCCACAATGTCGCGTGCCACATGGTCAGGCTGCATCAGCATGGGGTAGGGGAAGTTGTCGTTGAGCAGAGCGGTGTCCACGAATCCGGGACGGATGTCGAGGATGTGTATGGGCAGTTTACGCTGCCGTGCCTGCTGCTCCAGTGCTTCCAGGTAGTTGGCCTGAAGCGCCTTGGTGGCCGAGTAAGCCGGGGCCGGACCGAGGCCCTTGGTGCCGGCTATGGAGGTGATGGCAGCAATCATAGCCCCCTCCCCTCGGGGAGAATGGGAGGGAGCAGCAAAATACCTGAACGCAGCCCCCACCATGCGCATGAAGCCGAGGGCGTTGGTCTGGGCTGTGCGCAGTTCGATGTCGGGGTCGAGGGTGCGGTTCTGCTTGCCGATGCCCGAGGCATGGAAATAGAGGTCGATGCCGCCGAGACGCTGGATGAGGGCAAGCAGACGCTCATCGGCATCGGTCTCAGTCACGTCGATGGTCATCACCTCCACGCGGTCGGGCGCCAGCGCCTTCAGTTGCATCAGTTGTTCCTCGCGCCGAGCTGCCACGCCCAACGTCCATCCATCGGCCAGCAACAGCTTGGCCACTTCCTGTCCGATGCCCGAACTGGCACCGACGATAATTGCTTTCATACACGTTCTTGTTGGTTGCCGATGCGCAAAGGTACACACTTTTGGGTAAACCATGGGCTGAGAGACAGGCATCAGTAGCTTCTGCAACCTTTTTTCGTAATATTTAACACAAAAGGAAGCAACATTAGCGGCGATAAAGTGTTTAGATCATAGATGTATAGCTAACCATCCGCCAATATGAAAAGACTCACCACTGCATTGATGCTCATCCTTGCATCTATGCCATGCCTGCAAGCCCTTGCCCAGGCAACCTCCGTGCTCTCAACAGCACAAAGTTAAGTTAATAATAGCATTTTTTCGACGAAATCTTCAAAAAGACGGGGTGGAAACCATAATTATTGCCCATTAACGCATACCTTTGTGCCGACAAAGCAACAATAGCACTTTACATGGAGAAAGGTTACTTACAAAAGCACTATGAAGGCCCGGTGAAACGCTACGTGCAGACGCTGGAGCTGAAGGACGATCCCGAGCTGATCCGCCAATACCGCCACTTGCACTCGCCCGAAGGGGCGTGGCCCGAGATCCTTGAAGGCATTCGTGCCTGTGGCATCCTGGAGATGGAAATCTACATCCTCGGCCCGCGCCTGGTGATGATTGTGGATGCACCAGCCGACCTGGACTGGGAGGCCGCCATGACGAAGATGGCCTCCCTGCCCCGACAAGCGGAGTGGGAGGCCGTGGTGGCGCAGTTCCAACGCTGTGCTGCCGATGCCCGCAGCGACGAGAAGTGGCAGATGATGGAACGGATGTTCTATTTGTATGAATGATGGCTTTGTGGAAATGAAAAGTGAAGAGTGAAAAGTGAAAAATAAGGATTACCTCCGAGGGTGGAGCATTCTCCTTTAGTTAAAGTAACTCGTATTTTTCACTTTTCACTCTTTCACTTTTCACTCTGCTTCATTTCTGGTCATACGCATGCTTGGGGTAGTCCACGGTGTAGTGTAGGCCGCGGCTTTCCTTGCGTTCGATGGCCTGTCGGGTGATGAGGTAGCCCACGTTGACCATGTTGCGCAGTTCGCAGATGTCCTTCGAGGCCTTGACACGCTTGAAGAGCTCTTCGGTCTCTTCGTAGATGATGTCCAGACGCGTCCAGGCGCGGTGCAGACGCAGGTCGCTGCGCACGATGCCCACGTAGTTGGACATGATCTGTCCCACCTCGCGCATATCCTGGGCAATGAGCACCTTCTCCTCGTTGGTCATCGTGCCTTCGTCGTTCCACTCGGGCACCTGCTCGTTGAACTGGTACTGGTCGATATGCTCGATACTGTGCTTGGCTGCAGCATCGGCATACACCACCGCCTCGATGAGCGAATTGCTGGCCAGACGGTTGCCGCCATGGAGCCCGGTGCATGAGCACTCGCCCACGGCATAGAGGCGGTGAATGGTGCTCTCGCCGTTCAGGTCCACCTTGATGCCGCCGCACATGTAGTGGGCGCAGGGCACCACGGGAATCATCTGCTTGGTGATGTCGATGCCTATTGAGAGGCACTTGGCATAGATGTTGGGGAAGTGGTGCTTGGTCTCTTCGGCGTCCTTGTGCGTCACGTCCAGGCACACATGCGTCAGGCCGTGCAGCTTCATCTCGCGGTCGATGGCGCGTGCCACGATGTCGCGCGGCGCCAGCGAGAGACGCTTGTCATACTTCTGCATGAACTCCTCGCCGTTGGGCAGACGCAGGATGCCGCCGTAGCCGCGCATGGCCTCGGTGATGAGGTAGGCGGGATGGGTCTCAGCGGGGTTGTACAGCGCTGTGGGGTGGAACTGCACAAACTCCATATCCTTGACAATGCCCTTGGCACGGTACACCATGGCAATGCCGTCGCCCGTGGCGATATTGGGATTGGTCGTTGTGGCATACACGGCCCCCGTTCCGCCGGTGGCCATGAGTGTGACACGGCTGAGGAAGGTGTCTATCTTCTGCGTGTCGGGGTCCAGGACGTAGGCGCCGTAGCATTCTATGTCGTTCATGTGGCGGTTCACCTCACGGCCCAGGTGATGCTGGGTGATGATTTCCACAGCGAAGTGGTTCTCCAGCACGGTGATGCGCTTGTCGGCGCGCACGGCACGGATCAGGCCCTGCTGAATCTCGTGGCCGGTGTCGTCGGCGTGGTGCAGGATACGGAACTCCGAGTGGCCGCCCTCGCGGTGCAGGTCGAACTCGCCCGTTTCCGTCTTGTCGAAGTTAACGCCCCACTTCACCAGGTCGGCAATGCCCTTGGGCGCGTTGCGCACCACCTGCTCCACGGCGGCAGGGTCGCTGATGAAGTCGCCGGCCACCATGGTGTCCTGGATATGTTTCTCGAAGTTGTCCACCTTGAGGTTGGTAACCGAGGCCACGCCACCCTGTGCCTTGTCGGTGTTGGCCTCGTCGATGGTAGTCTTGCAAATGAGCGCTACCTTGCCCTTGCCGCTCTGAGCTACCTTCAGGGCGTAGCTCATCCCGGCCACGCCCGAGCCGATGATGAGGAAGTCGAGTTTACGAATCACGGTGTCTTAGGATTTAGTTGTTTGTTATTTTTCGGCCACAAAGGTAGCAAAAACTTCCAACTCCAAGCCCAAACTATGAACTTTTTATTACCTTTGCGCCATGACACACAACTTTCGCACCCCAAAGCGCATGGTGGGACTGCTGCTGACGTGCCTGCTGCCACTCCTGGCACAGGCCCAAAGCGCTCTTCAAGCCACCATCGACTCGCTGCTCACCGACTCCACCTGGCAAACGGCCCAGGTGGGCATCTGCATCTACGACATCTCGGCCGATTCCATGCTCTACGCCTACAACGCACATCAGCGCATGCGACCGGCATCCACCGAGAAAGTGGTCACCGCCATTGCCGCCCTGGACAACCTGGGGCCTAACCACCTGCTGCGCACCACTTGCTGCACCACAGGCTCTGTGACCGACGGGGTGCTCACGTCCGACCTCTGGCTCGCTGGCGGCATGGACCCCACGTTCGCTGCCACCCAGCTGCAGCGTCTGGCCAGGCAGCTGCGGGCCCAAGGCATCGACAGCATTGCCGGCCGCCTGCGCTTCGACCTGAGCATGAAAGACACCCTGCAGTGGGGATGGGGATGGTGCTGGGACGACGATAACCACACCCTCACGCCCCTGCTCTACGACCGCAAGCCACTCGCCCCCGCACAGGTGGCTGCCGCTCTGCAGAAAGCAGGCATACGTCTGGCTCCCGCCGCACTTGCTGCCACCATGCGGGCCGAGGCCATGCCGCCTGCCGCACGCCAGCGTAACCCTTTGGCCGAAACCACCACGCTGCTGACCGAGGTGCTGATGCCGATGATGAAGGAGAGCGACAACCTCTACGCTGAGAGCGTGTTCTACCAGCTGGCGGCACGCACCGGCCGCCCTTGGGCTGGACGCAAGCAGGCCATCAGCCTCATCCACAACACCATGAAGCGGGCCGGCATAAGCCCCGAAGCCTACAACGTGGCCGACGGCAGCGGACTCTCGCTCTACAACTACCAGACACCGGCCACCCTCACACGCCTGCTCACCTACGCCGCCCGCGGCAGCGCCATCTACCCTGCGCTCAGCCAGTCGTTGCCCATAGCCGCCGTGGATGGCACCCTCAAGACCCGCATGACCGACACACCTGCCGCAGGCAACGTGCGCGCCAAGACAGGCACCGTGACGGGTGTCACCTCTCTGGCCGGCTATGCCACCCGCCCCGATGGCCACCTGGTGGCCTTCACCATCATCGTAAACGGCCTGCAGAAGGGGGCACCGGGCCGAACCCTGCAGGACAATATCTGCGTCGCCATCTGCAAGTGAGGAGTGAAAAGTGAAAATGCGCGGCATGTGACATGTGGCATGTTAAACCTAAAAAAGTTTAAAAACGTACTTCGCAGCACACATTCATCACTCCTCATTCACCGCGCTTCACTTAAAATTCCTATCTTTGCCACGCATTACCTACCAACAACGCAATCATCAACAACCCATAAACCCATAAAATCAAAAACAATGAATCCCTATCTGAACTTCTCTCTCGAAGGCAAGGTTGCCCTCGTCACAGGTGCCAGCTACGGCATCGGATTCGCCATTGCCAGCGCTTTCGCTGAGCAGGGTGCTACCATCTGCTTCAACGACATCAACCAGGAACTGGTGGACCGCGGCCTGAAGGCTTATGCCGAAAAGGGCATCAAGGTGCATGGCTACGTGTGCGACGTGACCGACGAGCCCGCTGTGCAGGCCATGGTCAAGCAGATCAAGGAGGAAGTAGGCACAATCGACATCCTGGTGAACAACGCCGGCATCATCCGCCGCATACCCATGCACGAGATGGAGGCTTCCGAGTTCCGCAAAGTCATCGACATCGACCTCAACGCTCCCTTCATCGTGTCCAAGGCCGTGCTGCCCGACATGATGGCCAAGGGCCACGGCAAGATTATCAACATCTGCTCTATGATGTCTGAGCTCGGCCGCGAGACCGTCAGCGCCTATGCTGCTGCCAAGGGTGGCCTGAAGATGCTCACCCGCAACATCTGCTCGGAGTATGGCGAGTACAACATCCAGTGCAACGGCATCGGCCCGGGCTACATCGCCACGCCCCAGACAGCTCCCCTGCGCGAGCGTCAGCCCGACGGCAGCCGCCACCCGTTCGACAGCTTCATCTGCGCCAAGACGCCCGCCGGCCGCTGGCTCGACCCGCAGGAACTGACCGGCCCCGCTGTGTTCCTCGCCTCCGAAGCCTCCAACGCCGTCAACGGCCACATCCTCTACGTCGATGGCGGCATCTTGGCCTACATCGGCAAGCAGCCTAAATAAGCCGTTCCAGGCCTTAGCCAACGCGACATTCAAACTCATTCCTACAAGACAAGCCCCGCCACGTCATCTCGACGTAGCGGGGCGAATGGTATCTTGCAATAGTGAGAGTATTTTATGATTCAGTTTGCTGCGTCACCTCGGCAGCCCCTTCCTCCGTGCGCATCACGCCCAAGGCTTTCCCCTGAATAGCGATGTACAATCTCGGCAAATGCCTTGTGGCTGCCACGCTGCACCACTTCCTGTGCGAGTTCCTTATCTGTCATTCTTGAATTGTTTCTGCCTATAAGACCCACAAGGCATGGAATTATTACATCCTTCCTACCACTTTTTCCAAAATACCTCTTCGCCTTTTCACGTAGGCCGTTGCTTTTGTTCAGTTTCCGAGGGCAGCCAGCTCCAGCGCCATGAGGTTCATGGCTTGGCACTGCTGGGCAGTAAGTTTTTGGCGGTCGTTATGATGAGGCCACGGGGAGAGCATGAGCAGACGGCCTTCAGCGCATGCGTAGAATTGTTCGCCATGGGGCTTGGAAAATGGCGTGAACCCATTTTCCATGATAACCACGGTGGGTAGCTTGGCATCGAAGGCGGTGCGCATGACACGCTTCTCACCAGGAGAGATGGCAGGCGAGATGAGCACTGTGCCCGATCGCGCTGCAGCCATATAGCGGCGCAACTCGTCTTGGAGCTGGGCCTCGGTGTTACGGCGCGAAACACGGACGGCAAGCCGGTGTGGAGCGCTAAGGAGGGCGAGGTTACCGATGCCACTGTAGGTGTTTGAGCCAAGGCGGAGATTGAAGAAAGGGCGAAGGTATTCAGAATGGGCGCGCTTCATGAGCAGGCGCCGCGGGTTGTCCTTGACGTAGTTAATCAGGGTTGGCAGCATGTCGTAGCTCTTACAAATCAAGTCGTTGTAGTTAGGCTCAAAGAGAAGGCCGTGGTGGCGGTCCTCGCAGCGCTCGCGCTTTGGTCGTGGCTGAGACTGCACGCTTTGCTGCGGCAGTGCCGCAGCATACGCAGAGCAAGGGCTACCCACTTGGCTGCTTGCTGGCTCCAACTCGCTGCTGGGCTGCTCGCCTGGAGTGTATCCCTTGCTGGGCGTAGGCTGCGGCAGTGCCGCAGCAAAAACCCTGTAAGCCTTGTTGCACCCCGTTTTGAAGCCGCCTATAATGTGCCCCAGGTGCTGCTGCACCTCCTCCTTCACCCAAAGAATGCCATGCAGGTGGTCGGGCATTATTTGGAGCGCGAGTATTTCCACCTCGGGGTGCCGCTTGGGTATTTGCTGCCAGCAGTCAAACACAGCCCCTCCCAGCGCAGAAAGCTCGATTCGCGGCGCATCAGCGCTGCCGTCGGCGGCCAGCGGGTTGCCCACCACCTTTCCCAGCAGCGGCCGTCGCCCTTCCACCGCCAGCGTCAGCAGGTAGATATGGCGTCCGTGGTAGTTGTTCACGTCGCTGCGCCGCTTCATGGACGGCTGCTTCTCGCCTGCAAAAGCCGCTTTATCCTTGTTTCGTTGCTCGGTCATCCTTGCCGTAGTTTGCTGCAAAGGTGGTCATTTCTGCGGACACCACCAAAGGAAAAGCAGGATTACTTCCTTTCTGCACAGCTGTTGGCATCAAAACGCCCCTTCCGTGCCATCACACACGGCAAACCGCTTCATTACGACGCCCTGTTTCAGTTGTGTACAAGCTGATACACGGGTTGCGCGACGGGGCTACTCCTCCTTCGCCTTCGCATCGAGGTGATAGGTGAAACTGAGGCCAATGTAATGGTGGCGGTTGTCATACACGGTCACCGTCTGCTGGAAGGCCGACTGGCTGATGTATCTGTTGTCCTCGGCATTGAGGATATCGTCCAGGCTGAGCGTGAGGCGGGCCTTGTTCTTCAGCAGTTTCCAACTGGCCGAGGCATCCCACAGCAGTTGCTTGCGGTTCATGCTGGCCACGGTGTAACCGCTGTTTACATACTCGGTCAGTTTCGTTGTAATGGTGAATGGCCCGTGCCGCCACTCGCCCTCGATGCCGAAACGGTTGTTCCAGAGGGTGGTGTTCTGCTCGGCCGAATGTGAGTAACGCTGGCGGTTGGCACTGATACTGCCGAAGGCCGACAGCTTCAGCCACTGCCAGTCGGCCGAGAGGGTGATTTTCTCGCTGGGGCACAATTGCGTCTGCCCGTTCAGCACGTGCACTCCCATTGGCATGGCGGTGCTACCGGCAGCGGCTGTGGCCGACAGCATTTGCATGAGGAAGCCATACTGGTGCTCCGTGCTGAGCCGAAGGTCGTTCTGAAGCCGCACCACATCGCCAAAGCCCTGATCGTAGTTCAGGCGGAACTCCCATCCCTCGCCGCCACGCACATTCTCCTGACGGCTGGTATAGACACCCGTGGCCGGCTGATAGGTGAGGGCCGTGCGTGTGGCACGGTCGCTGCGCTTATAGCTCACGGTGGCGCTCAGCGTGAGTTGCTGCTTGCCCAGGATGGAGTTGATGTTCAGCGAGACATTGTTTGTGTGCGTATCTTTCAGGTTGGGATTGCCTTCGGTGATGTAGAGCGGGTTTGTCTGGTCGCGATAGGCCAAAGTGCTCATCAGCGAGGGCTGCGTGGTGCTGTGGCCGTGTTTTAGTTCAAGCCCTATGGTCCTGGCCAGTTTCCAGGTCACGCGCAGCGAGGGCTCCACCAGCAGGCGACTGCGGGTGGCCGTGGTGTCCAACTGCCCGCGCTGGTAGTCCTGCCACTCGTCCACCCAGCGGGCCGAGAGACTCGGCATCAGTTTCAAGGCCGAAAGGTCGATGGTGGAACGTAGGCTCACGGTGTGGCGCATGCGGTGGTTGCGGTCGCGGTAGCTGTTGGACAGGTCGGCCACACCGTCGGTCTCGAACGTCTGGCGGCTGCGGTTCTGCTCGAAATTGAACACATAGGCCACCTCGGCCATCCAGCGCTTGGCCAGCCACTGTCTGTAGCTGGCATTGGCCGTGGCCGAGAAGGATGTGGTTGGCCTGTGGGCATATTGGCGCAATGCCGACGAGGCTGCGGCATCCTGCAGGTTGATGATGTCGCGCTCGGTCCATTGGTCGTCCAGCCGGTCGTCATAGTTCAGGTCGAAGGTGGCCCTCAGCGAGGCATCCTTCCCCATGAAATGCAGCCAGGAGCCTTCGGCATTGAAGGTCGTTTGCCGCCCCTCGCCGTTGGATCTGGTGTGCTGGCTCAGCAGGTTGTCCTGCACCACGTCATCGTGCCCGTTGGAACGGGTGCGCTTGTGGTCGGCACCGATGTTGAAGCGCAGCGTGTTCAACGAGTCCAGGTCCCAGCTCAGGTCGGCCGACAAGTAAGGATTCACGTTGTGACTGCGGCTGTAGTCCTCGCCCATGGTGCGCCGCACGGCATCGGCCTCCGCGTAGTTCTCCGTCTCAGTGCGTGTGGTGCTCCATGTGTCATAATGGCTTAGGCCGCCGCTGATGCTGTAATTGCTGCGCATCTCCTGCGTGCCCTCCTTTTTGTGCCAATTGTGCTGCATGCCTGCCGCCGCGCCCTGCTCCTGTCCGTAGCCGCCGCCCCAGCTGCCCCAGCTCCTATTCATAGCCCGATGCCGCCGTGTGTTGGTGTTGTTGGCATCTGCGCTCACCATCACAGGGGTCTTTTTGGACAGGCGGTGCATGTACAGGTCGGCATCGTAGTGCTTGCGTGTTTCGTAGGTGCCTTTCAGGTCGCCGTACCAGCGGTCCAGGAATCCGGGCTTGATGGTCAGGTCCAGCACCATGTCCTCGCCGCCGTCGTCCTTGCCGGTGCGCTCGCTATATTTCGATGCCTTATTGTAGGCCTTGATGTTCTCCACAGCCTCTGCCGGCAGCTGTTGGATAAGGTCGCTGCCGCCGAAGAGGCTCTCACCATCCATGGTGATGCGTATGGGTTTGCCGTTCCACGTCATCGAGCCGTCTTCGGCCACTTCCACGCCCGGCAACTGGCGTATCAGTTCGTCCAGCCGGGCTCCATCCTGCAGGTGGAAGGCCTCCGGGTTGAACACGATGGTGTCGCCGCGCACGGTGAAGCGCCGCGCACGCCCTTTCACCTCCAGCATCTTCATCAGCGTCTCCGAAGGCTTCAGGGCAATATCGCCCACGTCGATGGTGTCCTTGTCCGAGTCGGAAAAGCCCAGCACAGTCTTCGTCCTTGGATAATAGCCCAGCATGGACACCGTAAGCGTGCCACGCCCCG
This sequence comes from Bacteroidaceae bacterium, assembly GCA_017526905.1. GTDB lineage: Bacteria > Bacteroidota > Bacteroidia > Bacteroidales > Bacteroidaceae > Physcousia. The sequence goes on from JAFXQT010000093.1 coordinate 14,131, forward strand.
CCAGGCGCAGTTCAAAACAGCCCAGCGAGTCGGACATGTGTTGGCTCACCATGGTGGCCGTATGCCCCTCCCACTCGAAGCTTTGTTTCAGCTTTACTTCAGCCTGCGGAATGGCCTCCTTTGTCTCGGCATCGACAACGCGCCCCTTGAGGATGTCGGCATACAGGGGTGAGGCTGCCAGCAATAGGCAGCAGAGCAATGGGAATATCGGGCGAGAAAAAAACTCCATACAGCAATTACTATTTACAAGATAACGTAACACACGCGGCATTTATTACATGAAAGCTTCACTATTCAACCCATTGGAGTACAGTACGCGTTCTGTCATCATACGCTCACTCTATTCTATCTTCATGAGCTGTGAAAGGGCCAACCCGAAATAGACTTTCTCAGAGGTCTCTTCGGCTTTAGCAATTAGCTCGGTAACTTCGCGCTTCAACAGCTCCAGCTCTTCTTTTGAGTACTTGTCGTTGAAGAAACCGTAGATGTTGGCCTGTCGGCATAGGTTGTAGATGCTGATGGCATTGAACTCACGGTTCTGTCCGGCCAGGTACTGCTGCTTCAGCTGCGAGAAGATGAGAAGGATGTTATCGTTGCACAGCAGGTCGGCGGCGGTGATGTCTTGTCCCTCCTGCAGGCGCAGGATGACGTCGGTCACGGGGTCGGTATCGTGGTCGAGGGTGTCTGCCCAGACGACAATAGAATTGCCTTTTACAAAGGCTTTGCGTATGCGGTCGACCTCTGCTTTGCTTTTGCGGAAGATGCTGTCCAGCCGTTCATACTCTTGTTTGCTATCCTGCCTTTTGTTGCGGAAGATGCTGTCAATCTTCTCGGTGGGATAGTCGCGGCCTTGCCATTGAAAGCGGAAGGGGCCTTCGACCGTTATTCTGTCGTGCGGGTTGACGCGCGCCCTGCCTAGGTCAAACACTGAGATGGACGTCGTGGCTGAAGGGATCTTGGCGTAGGTCACGATGTAGCGGACGTCGGTCGTTCCTTTGCCGCCGTTGCGCCATTCCAAAGCATAAGCGTAGCGGTGGGTCTTGGTGCTGTCGGCTGCATCAAGGATGTTGATGTTGAGGTAATTGTCGTAGTCCTTGCCAATGGTCACATAACGACTTGGATCTTCACCAATCATCAGGTTTCGCATGTCGCTCCCGTTGCCGTCAGCACCATCGCTCAAGCTGTTCACTCCGTAGCAGTTGGGGTTCTCACGTCCGTTGGCTTCAAAGGCCTTCTTCATCTCTTCGAGCAGAGCGCGCTGCCGCTTGGGGAGCGTGAAGGTGTAGATGTCGCATCGCCATTTCAGAGGTGTGCCCTCCGTCAGTACGTCGCGTTCCTGCCCGAGGCTTTTCTGCACCTCGACCTTGGCATCGATAACGCGGCTTATGTTGGAGTACATCCAGTCCTCGATGTTCTGGGTCTGGTGCTGTGCTGAGGCAGCAGTGGCGGTCAGCAGCAGGCTCGCCGCGATGATATTTCTCAGAATAATGTTCATAGTGGATAAGTTTTATAGGGGTTGTTTAGAATGCGATAATTTGTGGTTCGTTCTCGGGGTTGTTGCCAATCAGGCTCATCAGATAGGCGCGCACACGCTCCTGCTGTGCTTGCTGTTCGTAGGCCACCTGCAGGGCTGTTTCGGCCAGGAACATGTCCACAAGCGCTTGCTTTTCGGCAGAGATGGGCGGTTCTGCAAGCACCTCCGCTACGCTCCCTTGAGCGACGAGGGGGGCGTGTACACCTGTTGCCCGCTCGCCATGGGTTGGCAGCACATTCGCGGCCATGAGAAGCGGCTCGTTTGTTGAGGCCTGGGGTGGGGCAGCTGCTTCTGGTACGGGCGCCTGTGCCTTTTCGGCGGTGCGGTCAGCTGCCACAGGCTGTTTCCGCGTTGTTTCGTGTGTAGCCTTCACGCGATGGCCGCCATCCGCTTTTGCCAGCTGAGGCTGCACGACGTTCGGCTTGGCTTCGGGTTGCGCTGGCTGCCTGTCGTCAGTCCTCACCTCGGCCAGTGTCATCTGTTCGTTTTTCTGCAGGATTTCAGTTTGTGCAGACAGCGCCTTTTCTGCCGGTGGCTCTGCCTGCGGGCTGTTGAAGTACAGCGCCGTAAGCATCATCACGGCCACCAGTACTGCCGCCGCAGCTGCCGCCCAGCTCACCATCAAAGCCACCTTGCGGCCATGCGGCTTCGCCGTCAGGGCTGGGCTCTCCTTCACCGCCGCCTCAGCGCAGCAAAGGCTCTCATACCATGCGGCCATCTGCGGGTCGTGTACCAACTGCATCAGTTCCTCGTCCGAAAAGCGTTCCGGATGGTCCGTCAGCTCCAGGAACCGCTGGAATTTATCGTCTGTGCTCATATCTTGGTTACTTTTCAGGCCCCCTGTAGTCCCCCGGTGGGGGACGCTCGTTTGAGCCAGAGGCAAGTTTTATATTTTATATTTCATATTTTATATTTCATATTTCATCGCTCAGCCCCGCCGGGGGATTATAGGGGGCTTACTTTTTTTCTCAGCCGCTCCAATGCTCCTCGCAGGTGCTTATACACTGCCACCTGACTGATTCCCATGCTCTCTGCAATCTCGCGGTAGGACTTCTCCTCTTGGTAGCGCAACTGCAGGGTGGCTCGCTGCGCCTCAGTCAGTTCGCTGCCGATGGCTTCGGTCACCGCCTGCAGCCGGCGTTCGTGCTCCTCTTCCTGCTCCCAGGTGGGCAAATGGGCGTCCTCTATCGGCAATCGTCTGCGCACCCGCTCGGTCACCTTCATCTGCCTGATGCGGTCGATGCATCGGTTGCGCACCGCAGCCAAAAGCTTTCTTTCCCACTCTCCCGCGGCGGCAGGCGTGGGCCTGCTCATCAGGTGTTCAAACACCTCGCTCACCGCGTCCCTCGCCTCCTCCTCGTCGTGCAGCATAGCCGCGGCCAGACGGAGGAGGCGTGCGTGGTGGGTGGTGAACAGCTGTTCTATGGAGTCGCTTTCGTGCATCGCTTCGGAGTCTTTCGTCTGCAAATATAACGGACGAACGCTCATTTTCCTAACCTCCCCCGCGTTAAAAAACGCTAATTGGATGTCTCTGTCTGCCATGACACACCTTTCCACACATCATCTGCACGGACGCATCGCTGTGACACCTGGCACACCCTGACACTTAGCATATCATGTAATGTTCCGAAAATAAATATCACAAATATCACAAACGCCCCTACAATGCCTGTAGATCAGTATGTTGCCGAGTGATATTTGCGTGATACTTGTGTGATATTTGTGTGATATTTGTGTGATACTTGCGTGATATTTGTGTGTTATTTGCGTGATATTTATGCCCTGTTGGCAGGACGTGTCTCACGGCTGAGAGGGTGGCGTCTCACTGCTGAGAGGCGAGCGTCTCAGCGCTGAGAGGCGAATGTCTCATGAGTGAGACACGGCTGTCGCACCGCTGAAACAATAACGACACGCCCACTAACGCATGCACGGCCTTTGGTCAAAGCCATTGCAACGCCCAAAGCATGCCTCCCTTCGGCAAGGTACGATAGGAAATATCACGAAACGGGTAGAAATATCACACAAATATCACGCAAATATCACTCGGCAACATGCTGATCTACAGGCATTGTAGGGGCATTGGTGATATTTGTGATATTTCTTTTTACTAAAGGTGTGTTCTATTAATTAATAAATTCTCTATGAATTATCTTTGTTTGCTCTTGCCTCTTTCCGGCATCTTTTGTTCCAAGTCCTTGGGACGTAGCCCGCTACGCCCCGGTGGCCTTGAAACAAAATCTGTTCGGAAA
>JAFXQT010000009.1 GCA_017526905.1 Bacteroidaceae bacterium
AGCATGAAGACAGCAGGACAGGGAGGACAGGGCATAGAGGCAGGGGGAGAAGGTTGGAAGAACTTCAAAACTGGGGGCCAAGGACAGGGCATAGAGGCGACGGGAGAAGGGGCCTATCCTTTTCCTATCTTTACTGAACGGCCATTCATCCGCCCGTTGTCCAGGCGTGGACAGTTGAACACGATGATTCGCTATGTCCAGATGAACCCGCAGCGCCTGGCGACCAAACGGCTGAAGCCCGGCTTCTTTCATGTGCAGAAGAATATAGAGATTGCAGGGCGCTGCTATGATGGCGTGGGCAATGCGGCTCTACTGATGGAGGGGGCATACGCCCCTGTGCATGTGCGGCATAGGCTGGTGGAGAATGCACGACACGGCGAGGACCAAGAGCTGCGCGACTATAAGAATGGCTGTGTCTTGCAGGCACGCCGGGCGGTGGTGATGGTTTCACCGTACATCTCGCCCGACGAGAAGCAGGTGATGCAAGTGCTGCTGAAGGAGCAACACCCGTTCGTTCTGCTGACAGACAACGGCTTCCGCGACTACTACAAGCCTGCCGATGCCCTTTTCGAGGCATGTGCTTCAGGGCGTTTGCTCATCCTCAGCCCTTGGCCCTACGATGAAGGAAAGCGACATATCAGCCGTGCCGATTGTGTAGCCCTGAACGGAATGGCTGAAGAGATATGCAATGACCTGAATGGCAATGGCAAGGGGGGGGCTGTAAGCAGGTGCCATTTCCCCTGTTGTCGCTCGTGGACGCAGGCCGTCCGGCCCGCCCAACTGACAAAATCCGGCCATTTCTTTGGCAGAATGGAAGGAATGGTTTATTTTTGTGCGCAAAACAAGACAAAAACACAATCTTACCTATCTTATGAACACAAAACACCTACTACTGCCCCTGGCCGCACTTGCACTGTGCAGCCTGCAGGGCCGTGCCCAGACGGACAAGTCGGGCTATCCCATCACCCCCGTGCCCTTCACCGCTGTGAAGGTGACTCCCGGCACCTTCTGGGGCCAACGCCTCGAAGCCAGCCGCAACGTGACCATTCCCCTGGCCTTCAGCAAATGCGAGAGCGAACGCCGCTACCAAAACTTCTCGCAGGCAGCCGAACACATCAAGGACGCCTCAAAGGTGTTCAAGGTGGACGGCGTGATGGGCTACTCGTTCGACGACACCGACCCCTACAAGACGCTGGAGGGTGCCAGCTACCTGCTGCAGACCTACCCCAACGCGCTGTACCACGGGCGCAGCCTGGACAAGTACTGCGACTCGGTCATTGCCGTGATTGTCTCCGGACAGGAGCCCGACGGCTATCTCTACACCGCTCGCACACAGAACCCCGAACATCCGCACGGATGGGCCGGCGCCAAACGCTGGGAGAAGGTGGAGGACCTGAGCCACGAGTTCTACAACCTGGGACACCTGTGCGAGGCTGCCGTGGCACACTACAACGCCACAGGCAAACGCTCGCTGCTGGACATAGCCTGCAAATATGCCGACTGCGTGGTGCGCGAGGTGGGCAAGAAGCCCGGACAGGCCTGCGTGGTGCCCGGACACCAGATTGCCGAGATGGGACTGGCCAAGCTCTATTTGGCCACAGGCAAGAAGGAATATCTGGACGAGGCCAAGTTCTTCCTGGACCAGCGCGGCGTGGTGGATCCGGCCTGGAAGCGCGGACGTGGCGGCTACCTGGACGAGCAGGGCTATGAGCACCGTCTGAGCGAGTACAGCCAGAGCCACAAGCCCGTGTGGGAGCAGGACGAGGCCGTGGGACATGCCGTGCGCGCCGGATATATGTATGCCGGCATGGCCGACGTGGCCGCACTGACCGGCGAGCAGCGCTACATCGATGCCATTGACCGCATCTGGGACAATATCATCACGAAGAAATACTACATCACCGGCGGCGTGGGCGCCACCAGCAGCGGCGAGGCCTTCGGCGCCAACTATGAACTGCCCAACATGAGCGCCTACTGCGAGACGTGCGCCGCCATCGCACAAGTGTATCTGAACTACCGCCTGTTCCTGCTGCACGGCGACTCGAAATACTACGATGCGCTGGAGCGCACGCTGTACAACGGCGTGATCAGCGGTATCTCGATTGACGGCGGCAAGTTCTTCTACCCCAACCCTCTGCAGAGCATGGGCCAGCACCAACGCCAGGAGTGGTTCGGTTGCGCCTGCTGCCCCAGCAACGCCGCCCGCTTCATCCCCTCGCTGCCGCAGTACATCTACGCCGTGAAGGACAATAAGTTCTACGTAAACCTGTTCGCCGGCAACGAAGCCACGGTGAAGGTGAACGGCAAGAAGGTGACGCTGCAGCAGCAGACCAACTACCCGTGGAACGGCGACGTGGAAATGACGGTGAAGCAGACCGCCGGACAATGGACGCTGATGATACGCATTCCCGGCTGGGTGCGCGGACAGGTGGTGCCCTCCGACCTGTATCACTATGCCGATGCCAAGCACTTGGCCTACAGCGTGAAGGTGAACGGACAGGCCGTGGAGGCCGAACTGCAGGATGGCGGCTACTTTGCCATCAACCGCAAGTGGAAGAAGGGCGACCGCGTGAGCGTGCACTTCGACATGCAACCCCGACTGGTGCGCGCCAACGGCAACGTGGCTGCCGACAAAGGCCGTGCCGAGATTGAGCGCGGACCGCTGGTGTACTGCGCCGAATGGCCCGACAACACCTGCGACGTGCTGAGCGTGTTGCTGAATCAGGAGCCGCAGTTTGAGATGGGCAAAGTGACCATCGAAGGCACGGAAGTGCAGACGCTCGTGACCGGTGCCCAGACGCTGAAATTCGACGAGCGCGGACGCCTCACCGCACAAGACGAACGCCTCACGCTGATTCCCTACTATGCCTGGGCTCACCGCGGCAACGGCAAGATGGCCGTGTGGCTGCCCATCGACCTGAGCGCCACACAGCCCGCCCTGCCCCCCAGCATCGCATCGGAGAGCAAGGTGACCGCTTCTTCGCGACGACTGCCCGCCCTCTCGGCCATCAACGACCGCCTGGTGCCTGCCGACGGTAACGACCGCTCGGTGCCCTACACCCACTGGTGGCCCAAGAACAACAGCACCGAGTGGCTGGCCTATGAGTTCAAGGAGCCTGCAACGGTGAGCATGAGTACCGTGTACTGGTATGACGACCAGCCCTGGCAGGGCTGCAAGGTGCCCGACTCATGGAAACTGTACTATCGCAACGACGCCGGCGAATGGGTGGAGGTGCAGAATCCCAGTGGCTATGGCACACTGAAGGGCGTGGCCAACACCGTGACATTCACACCCGTAAAGACCAGCGCCATGAAGCTGGAACTGGTGCAGCCGGCCGACAAGAGCTGCGGCGTGTACGAATGGAGTGTGAAGTGAGAGAGCCGGCCTTGGCCGGAGTTGAAAGAGGCAGGCAGAGCCTGCAGTTGAAAGAGGCAGGCAGAGCCTGCAGTTGAAAGTTGAAAGTTGAAGGTTGAAAGAGGCGGGCAGAGCCCGCAGTTGAAAGTTGAAGGTTTAAGGTTTAATGTTGAGGGAGGTTCGCCATGGACGTACCACACTTTCAGAGACTTGATGTGTATACTCTTGCAAAAGAGCTTGTCAAGGATGTCTACAGGCTGCTGAGGCAGTTTCCCGACGATGAGCGGTATGCGCTATGTGCACAGCTACGACGATCCGCCATCTCTGTTCCATCCAACATAGCAGAAGGTATGGGACGGTGGTCTGCTAAAGAACAAATGCATTTCATCGAAATCGCCTTTGGTTCTTGCAGAGGTTCTCAGCCAAATGGATATCGCTAAGGATCTGGGCTACATCTCCGGCGAAGACTTCCGCCTCATTTTAGACCGCTATTCTAACATCTCACGGATGTTATCCGGCCTTCGGAAATCCATCGAGGCGCGTTCGGCCAAAAACGAAATCATTAAACCTTCATCATCAGCCACAGACCAACTCCCTAAGCTCTAAACATTAAACCCTCATCTTCGGCCGCAGGCCAACTCCCTAAGCCCTCAGCTTCGGCCGCAGGCCACCTCCTTAAACTTTCAACATTAAGCCTTCAACTTCGGCCCCAGGCCGACTCCCCAAGCCCTCAACTTCGGCCGCAGGCCAACTCCTTAAACTTTAAACATTAAACCTTCATCTTCGGCCGCAGGCCGACTCCCTAAACTTTCATCTTCGGCCGCAGGCCGACTCCCATGCATCTCCTCTTTGATTTAGACGGCACGCTCACCGACAGCGGCCTTGGCATCCTCCGTTGCGCCCAATATGCGTTGGGACACTTCGGCATTCAGGTGGACGACCTTGATGCGTTACGCCCGTTTGTAGGGCCGCCGTTGGAGGACTCGTTCATCCAGTTCTACGGCTTCACGCCCGAGCAGGCCGATGAGGCCGTGCGGGTGTACCGCGAACGCTATTTCAGCATCGGCGTGTATGAGAACGAGGTGTATCCCGGCACACATGAGGCATTGGCCGAACTGTGCCGCCGCGGCCACCAGCTGCACATCGCATCGAGCAAGAACCTGCCCATGGTGCACGAGGTGCTGCGCTACTTCGACCTGGCACAGTACTTCACCTTCATCGGTGCCCGCGACGAGGCCGGCACACGCCACACCAAAGCCGACGTGCTGCGCCATGTGCTGACCGACGGACTCGGCTACACGCTCGACGCCGACGGCCGTCTCAGCACCACCCCAAGCACCCTCCCACCCTCTCCTGCCCCAGCCCCCACACAAACACCGACGCACGCCCCCCGCCGGGGGGCCACGGGGGGCCTCACGGGGAGCCACCCACTGATGATCGGCGACCGCTTCTACGATGTGGAAGGGGCACACGAAGTGGGCCTGCCCGCCATGGGCATCCTCTGGGGCGGCTATGGCACCCGGCAGGAGTTTGAGGCGTGCGGGGCAGAATACATCGTGAACACGTGGGACGAGTTGCTGGAGTACTTGTAAACTAATTATCGCCCTTACTCATCATGAAACGGACAAAGATTTTCCGACACTAATCATCAAGGCCCACATCATGTATTCTATGGCGCCATTAAAAAATTCAGCCTCTTTTCTTTGCAAATCAGACATCAGTGGATAATCCAAAAGCTTTGACCCAAGCAGAAGTATAATATTCTTCTTAGTCCTACTTACCTTTCATTGTGTCCCAACCGTCTTCAATGACGAAAGGGATACATACGCTTTTATGTAGGTGAAACGGGAAAAATCGGGGATGAACGTGCCTCAATGCGCAAAGTGGAGGCAAAGTAATGGATATGAAGAAGCCCCTGACTGCTCAAGGGCTTCTTGGATTGTCGCCACTGTCGGAGTTGCCACAGCTTCCCAGCTATGCCGCCCGCCGATTTACAATCAGAACAAATCAATAATTCTCCGCCATCACCTGGAAGTAAGCCTGCGGATGATTACAAACGGGGCAAACTTCCGGAGCCTGGCGACCTACTACGATGTGGCCGCAGTTCGAACACTGCCAGATAGCGTCACCGTCTTTCGAGAACACTTTCTTATCCTCGATATTTTTCAACAGTTTGCGATAGCGTTCCTCATGATGCTTTTCAATGGCACCTACCATCTCAAATTTGGCTGCAATCTCCATGAAACCCTCCTCACGGGCCTCACGAGCCATGCGGTCATACATGTCAGTCCACTCGTGATATTCGCCGCAAGCGGCATCTGCGAGGTTCACGGTCGTGGTGGGTACTGCTCCGTCGTGCAGATACTTAAACCAGATTTTGGCATGTTCGCGCTCGTTGACTGCTGTTTCCTCAAACAGGGAGGCTATCTGCACGTAGCCTTCTTTCTTTGCCTTCGACGCATAGTAGGTGTACTTGTTCCTTGCCATCGACTCACCGGCGAAGGCTTCCAGAAGATTTGCCTCGGTTTTCGTGCCTTTCAGCGGTTTCGGTTCTTCTGCCATTCCCTCTGTCAGTTCTACAAACTTCTCTCGGGGAGCCTTGCAGCGGGGGCATTGTTCGGGTGCCTCGGCTCCTTCGTGGACATAGCCACAGATGCTGCATTTGAATCTCTTACTCATATATTATATTTGTTTCGTGTTGAAAACTGGCGCAAAGATATTACATTCTTGCTATTCGGGCGATAACCTATGTCTCCACTTTTAGTTAAACTTTCATAAAAACGTAACTACTCAGTGGGTCAGTACATCGAGGTTGAAGTAGGTGCTGTGGCGGTCGGTGCAGAGCACGAGGTTTGCCAGGTGCTCCTCTAAGCAAAAGCTAGCGATTCGGTGCTAACACAATCTTATTAGTGCGGCCAATGAAACAAAATCAGAATACCGACTATACTCAGCGAGGCTGTGCCGCTTATCCCGACACAGCCTCGCTGCTGTAATGATGGTGAACCTGCGACTTATACTGGCGAACGGCATGCTCACCAACGGCCGCCACCACCAGGGCCACCGCCACCGCCGGGGCCGCCGCCACCGCCACTATTGCTATAATTAGACAACGAGACGGTGCTGCCACCGCTGAAGCTGGTGTAGCCATTGCTGCTCCAGAAGGCGGTGCCACTGCCCGTTACACCCGACGACAGGGCCGGTGTGCCTGTGGTATAGACGGCCATGGAATTGCCCATGGAGCTGTTGGACGGCACCTTGAAGGCGAAGGCCACGGTGCTGCCGTTCTTCAGCCCATACCACGTGCCCTTGCTGTAAGAGGCCGACTTGGCTGTGCCGTTGGAGATGCTTGCACCTCTTTCAAAGCCACCGATGGCCACGATGTTGCCGCCGGTGATGTAGAGCTGCTTCTGCTGCTCGGTGTTGGCATCAAGACCCACTTCAGGACTATTGGCCGCTACGGCAAAAACATTGCCGCCGCTGATGGTCATGTTGCCGTTGGCATCCATGCCGTCGTTGCCACTGGAGTTGGCCATGACAAAGCCGCCGCTGATGGTCATGTCGCCTGCAGAGTTGATGGCATCGTCGCTGGCGCTGGAATAGATATAGCCACCGCTGATGCTGAGTGTGCTCTTCGACTCGATGCCCTCGTGGCTGGACGACGATGCGTTGATGGTGCCGCCCTTGATGATCATGGCGCCAGTGCTCTTGATGCCCTTGGCCGATGCGGTGAGACTGCTGCTGTACTTGTATTGCGAGCCGGTGGCAGTGGCCGTGATGGCACCGTCGGTCACGGTCATGGTGCCATCCACCTTGATGGCCTTACCGCCCGTGCCGGTGCTCTTCAGCGTGAGTGTGCCGCCGCTGACGGTCAGGTTCACATCGCTCTTCAGCGCGGCACACCCCTTGGCATCCTTCTCCGTGCCATCGTAGGCACCGGAGCCGGTGGTGGTCACGTTGACGGTGCCGCCGCTGATGGTCATGCTGCCATCATCGCTCGTGATGCCTTTGCTGGCAGCGCCGCTGGTGTTCACGGTGATGGTGCCGCCTTGAATATCTACGGTGGTGGCCTTGATGCCCTTGGCCGTGCAGTAGTAGCTGCTTCCGCTACTCTTAAGGGCGCCGCTGTTGGTGATGTTGATCGACCCGCTCTTGGCCGTGAAGGTCTCTGCCCCCACGCCTCGTCCGGCCGCGCCAGTCACCTTGACGGTGGCTTCGGCCCCTTGCAGCACCACACTGCCATCGGCCTTGAAGCCGGCGGTGTAGGAGGGGTCGGTGGTGTCGGTCAGGTCGATGTCGCCATAGGCATTGAGGGTGATGGTACCACCGGTCAGATAGATATCGCCATCGGCTTTCACGCACTTGCCTGCCGTGGCTGTGGATGGCACGGTGATGTTGAGCGTTCCGCCCTCCAGGTAGATGTTGCCACTGTCCTCGTCTTCGTGGTCGGTAGTCTCGCCGGTGGATGTGGTGCCGCCCAGGTCGCACTGGATGCCTTCACCGCCCACGCCACTGATGGTCACGGTGCCGCTCTTCATCTGGAAGTACTCCTCGCTGCTGATGCCGTCGGAAACGGCCTGGGTGATATTCAGCGTGAGGTTCTTCACGGTGATGTAGGATGCACTCTTGATGGCATGCTTGGTCAGGCCAGCCACGTTGAGCGTGCCGTTGCCCTGCAACTGCAGCTGTCCCTTGGAATAGATGCACGCCTTTTGCGCGCCGCTGGCACAGTCGGTCAGGGTGTTGGTGGTGCCGCTCTTGGCGCTGAGCTGAATGCGCTTGCTGTTGGTGATGTCGATGGCTGCGCCGGCGGGATTGGTCAGGGTAAGCCCTGCCAACGACACGGTGCATTTGTACGAGCCGGAAAGTGCGAACTCGCCATCGGTGCTGGTGCCGCTGAGCTGATAGGTAATCTCGTCGTCGGCCACGGCGGCGGTGTTGGTCTGGGCTATACTCACGTGTGCACCACTGACGGTGGGCGTTACGTACTGTGCCACGTTGCCGGCCACGGTGACTGTGGCTGCGGTGCCGTTGTAAGCCACGCTGACGAGGTTGGGCGTCACCTCCGCCTCATCCACCGTCATCTTCGTCACTTCGCTCAGCGTGAACGTCTTTCCCATCACGGTGAGCGTTGTGCCGTTGGCATAGGTCATCTCGCCTGCTTCGGCTGCGGGGAACTGATAGGTGACGCTGCCCACCGTCACGTTCAGCGTCTGTGCCCCGGCTGCCAGTGTCAGCACCAGGGCAGTTATGATTGCGTAGATCCTGTTCATCGCACCACAAGTTTATAGGTTCCTTGTTTCGTCTTGACGATATATGCGCCGCGCTTCATCTGCCGTTTGGCAACACGGTGCCCACCCAGGTCATACACTTCGGTGGCCGTCTGCACATCGCGGTTGGTGGCATCGGCCAGTTTCCCGATGCCTGTAGTGTTGCTCTCGTCGGCAACGGTGAAATACATCTTGGCCAGGTTGGCCAGTGTGAACGACTGCTTGCCTGTGGTGAGCGTGCTGCCGCTGACGGTCAGCGAGAGCGACTCCACGGGCACAGAGACCTTAGCCCCGTCGGTCGTCACGAACGTAAGGTAAGCATAGGTGCCGGCCCGAGCCGCGAGGGTCCCGACAGCCAGCAACAAGAGGAACAGTAGTTTCTTCATATTCGGTTATTAAGCATTAAACAACAATCAAGAAACTGCCTTAGGCTTCGAGCCAAAAGCAACGTTTTCATCAAATCGGCTGCAAAGAAAGTGGAAATATGTCAAACGAATCGTAGCTAAAATGCCGTTTTGTTTTGCAAAAACTCCGTTTTTGTTGCAATTCAATCAAACAAATGGCTACTTTTGCCATGATTTGACACAAGAACGCATGGAAAAGGACCGACAGATACATCCGCTACTGGTCAGCGATGAACTCATCAATGCGCGCGGGCTGATGGTGTTCGACAACATACACCAGATGCCCATCTACCATGAGCCCTACGTGGCCCCCTATTTCACCATCTCGCTCAGCATTCAGGGGTGGGTTGATGTGGAATACGATATGCGGCCAGTACGCTTTGAGCGGCACGATATAGCCATCGTCCATGCCCACCATGCCCTGTGCGCACACGAGTCATCGGCCGATTACCATGCCTTCCTGCTTGCCTTGTCGCCACGCTTGCAGGAGGAGATGAAGGCGCTGTCACCATCAGTCCTCATCGACTTCAGCAGCTACGTGTGGCAACCCCATTTCCACCTTACAGACGAACAGGTGACAAACCTTGTGCATCTGTTACAGCTGCTCAAGAACATCAGCCAGTCGGACATTCCCGAGCGCGACACCGTGATCAAGCACCTGCTTCGTGTCCTGGCAGCACTCATCCGCGACTATCGCCACCAAAACGGCTACGAACACATACCGCTCTCGCCGCACCAGGAACTGTTCGCCCGTTTTCACCACGCGATTGTCGAGCACTACCGCACGAACCGCAAGGTGAGTTTCTATGCCAACCTGTTCTGCCTCACGCCCAAGCACTTTGCCACCGTAATCAAGCAGCAGACAGGCATCACCGCCAGCGAGTGGATCAACAACTATGTAATGATTCAGGCAAAGGCCCTGCTCCTGTACCAGCAGCGGCTCACCGTTCAGCAGATAGCCCTCCGCCTTGGGTTCGCCGACCAAGCCACTTTCAGCCGCTTTTTCAAGGCCAACACCGGTCTCTCGCCCTCGGAATACAGAACAAGCCTGACCTGATACGACCACAGCCTTGAGAATTGCTTTTGTGTAGTTCCACGAGACCCTTTCTCTTCCTTCATTGCATCAGGGAATCACGGATATCGGCAAAAAAGAAGCTTTTTCTTGCACGTCTCATACGTTCAGTATATCTTTGCCAACAAATCAAGGCCAAATCCTCATGCAACTGACTCCCATTGCCCATTTCCACAGTCCCTTCACCAGCAAGTTCGGCATCCCGCGCCAGAGTGGGATGACGCGCGTGGAGGGGCGGATTGTGTTTGAACCCGACTTCCGCAATGCCGACGCTCTGCGGGGGCTGGACGGGTTCGACTATGTGTGGCTCATCTGGGAATTCTCGGAGAATGTGGGGGCGAAGAAGAGCCCGACGGTGCGACCACCGATCTTAGGCGGCAACGAGCGGCTGGGCGTGTGGGCCACCCGCTCGCCCTTCCGCCCCAACAACCTGGGCCTCTCATGCGTCAGGTTGCTGGGCATCGACCTCCGCACGCCCGACGGACCTGTGATCCGTGTGGAAGGGGCCGACCTGATGGACGGCACCCCCATTTTCGACATCAAGCCCTACGTGCCCCATGCCGACTGCCACCCCGATGCCCGCAGCGGCTTTGCCGACCCCACAGGCTGGCAACGCCTACAAGTGGTTATTCCCGACGAGGTGCTGGCAGCAGCGCCCTACCCTGCCGCCCAGATGGACGCACTGCGCGAGGCATTGGCGCTGGATCCCCGTCCCCACTACCACGACGATCCCGGCCGCGTGTATGGATTTCCCTTTGCCGGACACGACGTAAAGTTCCAAGTGGCCGAAGGCAAACTCACAGTCTTATCTTTTGCTTAACGGCCCCCTCTGTTAACATTTTTTGTCCTTTGGCTGTGTTAAACCTTCCTTGTTTTGCTGCGTCTGAGTTATAGTTGCAACAAAGAATCACAAACACACTAACACAAAAAACAGAACGACTATGAAAACTACTATTTTGGCTATCGCAGCCGCAATGATGATGAGCGCCACAGCAATGGCACAGGACAATCAGGCACAAGGACAGCGTCCCCGCCGAATGGACAGAACCGAAATGATCAAGGCCCGCACCGACTATATGGTAAAAGAATACGGGCTGAACGAGCAACAGGCACAAAAGTTGCAGGCCCTGAACACAGAATACGCTGAGAAGCTGCCGATGATGCGCAGACAGCGCCAACAAGGACAAGCCGGGCAGCGCCAGCGTCCGCAGCGCCAAGAGGGTCAGGCCAGCCAGGGTCAGCGCCCGCAACGCCAGCCAGGCGACTCGCTCCGTCGCGGACAGCGCGGTCAAGGCCAGCGCACGCAGGTAAACCCGGAAGAGATGCGCAAAAACATGGATGCCTACAACGCCGAACTGGAGAAGATAATGACTGCTGAGCAGTATGCCAAGTATAAGGAAAACGCTGCACGCCGCATGAATGGCCAACGCAACGGCAACAGGCCTCAGCGCAACAACCAGTAAGCACGGCTGAAGTTTCCGGTAGCACAGCCGCTGGCACCTGGCTTTTTTGAACCATAAGCCTTCATCTAACTGCCAGAAACACACCATGAATGAAGCGGGCCCGCAAGAAAGTGCGGGCCCGTTTTGTGTTGTGTGGCAGTTGTCACTCCTGCCCCATGGGCGACTGGATGGGCGACTGGACGACGGGCATGCCGTCGGCCCCGAAGGTGAGGGGCATCCACAGGTGGCGGGAGTTGGCCAGGCTGCGGGGATTCCACACGTCGGCCATGAAGAACACCTTGTCGCCTGCCTGCAGCATCCAAGTGCCCTGCGCACCATAGGTGAGACGTGCACCCGGCCCTTTGCAGGGCGATGGGTGCTGTGTCCACGGTCCGGCCATGCTCTTGGCCGAGAAGAGGCGTGCCTCATTCGGATCCCAACCGGTGCAGCCACTGCACAGCAACCAGTAGGTGCCATCGCGCTTAATGATGGTGGGGGCCTCGTTCTGACCGCCTGGGGCTATACGGTAATAACGGCCCGTGTAGCCAAGGTAGTCGGGTGTGAGTTCGGCTGCGTGAAGGGTCAGATTGTCCTCCGAACTGAAGATGTGCCAGGCCGTGCCGTCATCATCGACAAACACCGTCATGTCACGGCTCATCTGTCCGCGCTCCATGTCACGGAAAAGGAACATCCCGTAGCGTATGGCCTCGCGCCAAGGCTCCGTCCACCATTCCTTGTAGTCGGCCAGTTTGTAGGACTTGGCCTTCTTGATGTCGGCCTCGGCGAAGTCGGCCGGCCAGCGGTTAGGATTGGGACGTGCGGCATGATGCAGCGTGAACGGTCCCTCGGCCTTGGGGCTGGTGGCAAAGCCCGTCTGAGCGGCCTCGTAGCCCCTCCCTTTCAGTTCGGAGTGGAACAGCATCACGAACAGCTGCGTCTTTTCGTTCCACAGCACTTTCGGACGTTCAATGATACACCCACGCTCAATCGGGCTTCCTTCCTCGTCCACCACCCGTAGCACGAGGCCCCGGTTCTGCCAGGGAGCATGCTGCGGGTCGGTCATGTCGGCCGATGCCGGAGCTGTGTAAAGGGCCACGCCCTCGGAGGTGAAGCCCCACTGCGGGCGTGCCTCGCCATACCATAGCCACTGGTCGCCATGACGGAAGATACAGCCGCCGTGGGCATTGACATGGTGCCCGTTGGTATCGGGCGTAGCGGGGTATTCGAAGCGTTGACGGTTGTTGCGGTTGCGCTGCTGGGCAAAGGCAGGAATACAGGTCATGCAAAACGTGCCGAAGAGCATGACGAAAGTTCGGATGTTCATCATAACAGGGTATTTGTGCTTGTTTGTGTGGTTTCGGCCACAAATATAGTTTATCCCTGCCAATGGTGTGCGCTCCGAGTCGTTAAAAAAGCAGAAAATCAGGCATTTCTTTGGTTTTACGGCCTTTTTGCGTTACCTTTGCGCCCGATTTGAGAGCCAGCTTGCGGCTGGAGTTGAAAGTTTAATGTTGAAAGTATAAAGACTCCCTTTTGAAAACATTTGAAGAACTGGGCGTGAGCGAACCGATTCGTCGCGCCATCAGCGAACTGGGCTTCGTGCAACCGATGCCCGTACAGGAAGAAGTGATTCCCTACCTTTTGGGAACGATGAACGATGTGATTGCCCTGGCCCAGACGGGCACAGGCAAGACGGCCGCCTTCGGCATACCTATCCTTCAGAGCATCGATCCCGAATCCCAGCAGACGCAGGCCCTGATTCTCAGCCCCACGCGCGAACTGTGCCTGCAGATAGCAGACGACCTTCGAGATTTCTCCAAGTACCTGCCCGGCATCCACGTCGAGGCCGTGTATGGCGGCGCCAGCATCGGGCCGCAGATCCGTGCGCTGAAGCACGGCGCACAGGTTATCGTGGCCACGCCCGGACGCCTTATCGACCTGATGGACCGTGGCGTGGCGCGGCTGGACCAAGTGCGCAACGTAGTGTTGGACGAGGCCGACGAGATGCTGAACATGGGCTTCTCCGAGAGCATCGACGCCATCCTGATGGGTGTGCCCGACGACCGCAACACCCTGCTCTTCTCGGCCACCATGAGCCGCGAGATAGAGCGTATTGCCAAAGGCTACCTGCGCGAGTACAAGGAGATTGTGGTGGGCAGTCGCAACGAGGGAGCCGAGAACGTGAACCACATCTACTACATGGTGCATGCCCGCGACAAATACTTGGCACTGAAACGCATCGTCGATTTCAACCCGCGCATCTATGCCATCATCTTCTGCCGCACACGCACCGAGACGCAGGAAGTGGCCGACCACCTCATTCGCGATGGCTACAACGCCGAGTCGCTGCACGGCGACCTCTCGCAGCAGCAGCGCGACCTGACCATGCAGAAATTCCGCCAGCACCTCACGCAGCTGCTTGTGGCCACCGACGTGGCCGCACGCGGACTGGACGTTGACGACCTGACGCATGTGATCAACTACGGACTGCCCGACGACATCGAGAGCTACACCCACCGCTCCGGCCGCACGGGCCGTGCCGGCAAGCGCGGCACAAGCATTGCCATTGTCCACACCCGCGACGGGCGCAAGATACGGGCCATCGAGAAGGAAATCGGCAAGGATTTTGTCGAGGGACAGATACCCACCCCGCAGGACATCTGCACCAAGCAGTTGTACAAGGTGATGGACCAGATTGTGAAAGCCGACGTGGACGAGGAACGCATCGAGCCCTTCATGAAGGAGATAGACCGCTACTTCGAATACATGGACAAGGAGGACATCATCAAGAAAATGGTGTCCATGCAGTTCGGCCGTTTCCTGGCCTACTATGCCAACGAGCCCGAGCTTCAAGCCGTGAAAGCATCCTCCCGCTCGGGCAAAGAGAGCGAAGGGGGCAAGCGCAGCCGTAACGCCGCGCCACGTGGCGGCCGTGAGAGTATGGCCACACCCGGCTTCTCGCGCCTGTTCATCAACCTGGGCAAGATGGACAACATGTACCCCTCCGAACTGATGCAATTCCTGAACCGCAACGTCAAGAGCCGCTTCGAGGTGGGCCATATCGACCTGTTGCCCAAGTTCGCCTATTTCGAAGTGCCCGAGAAGGATGCACAAAAGGTGATGCAGGCGCTGGACGGCATCCGTTTCCACGGTCGCGAACTGCGCTGCAACCTGGCCGACGACAACCCAAAAGGCCGCAAGCCGCGCACGCAGGAACGGACACCCAAGGGCGGCGAACATACAGGTAGCAAGTCACGCGGCGCCAAACGTGCCGACGGCTTCGTGCCCGGACAGGGCACCAAGGCAGCCAAAGGCGGCAAAGCAGCCAACAAGACCACGAAGGAACCCAAGCAGCACTCCAAGAAGAAGGAGTGGATGAAGTTCTTTGAATGAACCGAGCACAACTGCAATAAATCAAGGCTTGTCGCAATAAAACAGGGGGAACATCCGTTTAATAAGCGGGAGTTCTCCCTGTTCTTATCACCATAAGCAACACTCAAAACAACATCTGTTCAGAACTATGACAAAACTTTTCAAGCTGAGACTTCTCACGGCAACCCTTCTGGCCCTGCTTTGCTGCATGCCTGCCAGCGCCCAATGGCACTACGGTTTCAGGAGCGGCGTGATGCGCACCTGTGCCACCAGCAGCGACTACTGGGACCGCAACGACAAATGGGGCGGCACCCTTGGCGGCGTGGTCAAGTACGACTGTAACGACTGGTTCGCTCTGCAGGGCGAACTCAATTACGCCCTTCGCGGATTCAAGACCGACCTCTTCTCGGATGTTGATCCCAAGCCGCACGACTGGTTGTTCAACTTCCACTACATCGACGTGCCCGTGCTGGCCAAGTTCTACCCCGCTGGCCTGCCCTTCTTCATCGAGGCTGGTCCGCAGGTGGGCTTCCTGGCAGGTTTCAGCGAGAACGGGGCCGTCGTGGAACCTTTCAGCAGCCTTTCGGACTACCGCAAGTGGAACGCCGCTGTTGTGTTCGGCCTGGGTGTCGAGACCGACCTGGGTATTTTCTTTGACCTGCGCTACAACTTGGGACTTAACAAAATAGCTGCCAACAACGCTTTCCGCCACCGCGGTTGGGAGCTCACTGCCGGCTATCTGTTCTGACCGGGCGCACACCACACCCACCCCACCCTCTCTCCCCGCTGCCGCTGCTGATGTGGCAGCGGGGAGCTTTTCTGTCGGCCCCATCCCGCCAGTCACCTTTCAGCCCCGATTCGTACCGAGTCATAAAAAAAGAGCGCCCGCCATGTAACAAAAACACCTTTCCTTCCGTCTTAATAAGTGGAGAACAACCCCAAATACACTTAACACATGAAACGAATCATCATCCTATTGCTCGTTGCACTGACCTGCCAGGCGGGCCGGGCCATCAGCATCGACCGCTTCTTCAAGAAATACAAGAAAGCGGCAGGCGTAGAGTACACCGAATACAAGAACATCAGGGCCGAATTAGCTCGGCAAATGGGTGTTGATGCAGATGCCGATATTACCGTCAGTGTGGAGCACGACACACTCTTAGTCCAATCCATGCAGACCTTCCAACAGGCTCTCGGCATCATTATGCAGGCCGATATCAAGCACAAAGACAGCAAGGTAAGCATGCGACAGGTTGAGTTGAGCGAGGCTGTGGAAAAGACAGTGACGGCTATGACGGCCGATCTGAAGGCTTTAGAGATAGGCAACGAATATGAGGATGTGTTCTCTGCACAAACCGAGAACGGCAACTGGCACATCTATATCAAAGAGGTAGGCCCTTTCTACGAGGTTCTCGTCACCTCAACAGAATCTCTGGCACTGGCCCAGATTACCGGCATCAAGAAGTCCAGCCTCAACGCCCTTCTCAAGCAAAAAAAGAACTGATACCGTGACAGCCAGCGAGTTCAAACAGCGTTTCATCCCCCACTCGGCGGCCATGTACCGCACCGCTTTCCGCCTCACAGCCAACACGCAGGAGGCCGAGGATATGGTGCAGGAGGCATTCATACGCCTGTGGAACCGACGGGAACACATCCCGCCGACCGATGACCTGGCGGCCTACTGCTGCACCGTGACACACAACGTGTGCATCGACGCACGGCGACGGCATCAGCCCGACACCAGCCCGACGCTGTTGGAAACGCTACCGCTGACCACCAACCACGATGCCTCGCACGCCATCGAGGCCCGCGAGACGGAACAGTTGCTGCACGAGGCCATTGACCGCCTGCCCGAAGGACAGCGCAAAGTGGTACACATGCGGCACATCGAAGAGCGTTCGATACCCGAGATACAAGCACAAACCGGCTTCACGGCAAGCAACATACGGGTGCTGCTGAGCCGCGCACGCCGACAACTCAAAATCCTACTCAGCCATGACAGCAATGCATGACATACCCATTCCCGAAGGCCTGGAAGAGCGGATGAGCGCTCTGATTGACCGGCTGGAACAGCAGGAACGGAACAAAGCCCGGCGGCGACACCTGCGCTGGATGGCCGCTGCCGCCTGCGTGGCCATTGCAGCGGGCATCGGCCTGACCCTGCGCCCCACAAAGCCCGCCTACCACGAAGTGACCGACCCCGAAGAGGCGCGCCGACAGACGGAGCAAGCACTCATGGCCATGTCCCAGGCACTGAACCACGGGCTGGCAGAGGTCGATGCCGCACGGTCCAAGGTGGGGCAGATAGAACAGCGGAAGAATATTAGCAAACTGATTCAATATTAAGTTCATCATGAAACGATACGTCACGACACTCATCATTGCATTGGCCGGCTGCTGCCTGGCCATGGCACAGAAAACCTTCATCGACCGCTTCGGCGATATGGAAGGGGTCACGTCCGTCTATATCTCGAAGACCATGATCCGCCTGCTACCCAAGCTGGAGGTGAACGATAAGGACCTGAAACACCTGGCCAGTAAGATCGACGGCATACAGATTCTCAGTGCCGACGAGCCCACGCCGGCACGCAAACTGCGTGAAGGTGCCAAGGCGCTGATGGCCAAGCAGAAATACGAGCCGCTCATGGAGATCAAGGACCGCGACACACACACCGCCATCCACCTGCTGGACCTGGGCAAGGGGCGCTCGGCATTCGTGCTGCTCAGCACCGAAGCGGACGAGACCAGCATCATCGTCATCAGCGGGACACTCTCCGTGGAGGACATCAAGAAGATTGCCAACTAAAGCCCAAGCGCCACAGCCATGCACAAGCTATTACCGACCCTTTCCTTGCTGGCCGCGCTGGTCCTCGCCGCCAGTTGCAGCAGCACCGACCGCCTGATGCGCACCTACCGCCACGCCGAGGGTGCCGAGTACCACCATCTGAACCGCGGTGCCTTCCTCTTGGCACGCATGCTGGCCCACGACAAGGACGCGTGGCCGCTACGAAGCATCCATAAGATACGCTCGCTCGACCTGGAGGAGTGCCCCGCCGAGGTTCGCACCCGCTTCACACAGCAAGCCCTGCGCTACAACCCCAGACGCTTTGAACCGCTCATCAGCGTCAACGATGCCGACGAGCACACACGTCTGCTCATCCGCCAGTGCCGCGGCACCATCCGCCAGCTGCTCATCATCTCAACCAATGCCGACGAGTGCAGCATGGTGCAGATCAAGGGGCGTGTCAAACTAAGCCACATCGCCGATTGGACCGAAAGCGATGCAGGCCGCCACTGAGCATGAGTCCATCCTGACTAAAAATCTGAGTTTAAGTTTCGGGAGTGATGCCGTAGGAATCTTATATGGCTGCCCATTGGAGCTTTGTTTCGCAGGAGGTTAGCATCACTTCCGAAAGTTCAGATCCGAGCTAAATCATACCAACTTACTTTTTAACGGTTACTAAAGATTGTTAATTCGACTGTTGTATGGTAGGTTCTTTGTATCTTTGGCCGCTTAATCCATGCGAAAAGCCAAAACTGAACTTACCATACTTTATGAAGCCAAACCTCTTACTCAAAAAGACGGCATTGATGCTGGCACTGACCGGCATCTGTGCATCCCTTAGTGCCGAACCCATCACCCGCGAGCAGGCACAGAAGCGGGCCGAGGCATTCCTACAGAACGCCAAAGGCAGCCGCCGCCTGGCACCCGTGACCAGTCGCGCCAAGTTAGGCCCGCGCCGGGCCGTGGCCGCCATGCGTGCCGACCTGGACCTTTACTACGTGTTTAACCGCGGCGAGAACGAAGGCTATGTCATTGCCTCGGGCGATGACCAGACCCTGCCCGTGCTGGGCTACACCGACAGCGGCCAGTTTGACTACGACCGCCTGCCCGACAACATGCGCTCGTGGCTCAAGGACTACGAGAACCAGTTGGCACAACTGCGCGAACACCCCGAACTCATGGCATCCGCGCCGCGCTACGCCCCGCTGCACGATGCCATCGAACCCATGATCACCACCAAGTGGAACCAAGGCCCCCCCTACAACGACGAGTGCCCCATGTACTTCAACCAGGGCCGCAGCGTGACGGGCTGCGTGGCCACGGCCTTTGCACAGGTGCTGAACTACTGGGGCGAGATATCCGTGACCGAGACACAGGCCGACATGCCCGCCTATCAGGGAAACACCGAACACGCGACCCTGGGCAAGCTGAACGTGCCCGGTATTCCGGCCGGGTCGCCCATAGACTGGGCC
Source organism: Bacteroidaceae bacterium (assembly GCA_017526905.1). Lineage (GTDB taxonomy): Bacteria > Bacteroidota > Bacteroidia > Bacteroidales > Bacteroidaceae > Physcousia. The sequence goes on from JAFXQT010000009.1 coordinate 19,170, forward strand.
AACATGCTCGACACCTACAGCGGCTCGGCCACCGGCATCCAGAAGAAAGCCGTGGCACAACTGATGCACTACTGCGGCGTGAGCGTGCTGATGGACTACACCAGCTCGGCTTCAGGCGCCCAATCCTACCGAGTGGCCGAGGCTGCCGTGAAGTATTTCGGCTATGGCAACAGCGTGCGCTACGTGCAGGGTTCCTCCTACACCAACGACGGGTGGGATGCCCTGCTCTACGCCGAACTGGCGGCAGGCCGACCCTTCTACCTGTCAGGTGCCAACAGCGAGGGCGGACACGCCTTCGTGTGCGACGGCTACGACGGCAACCGCTGCTACCATATCAACTGGGGCTGGGGCGGCCAGAGCGACGGCTTCTTCCTGCTCAGCAGCCTGAACCCCTCATCGCAGGGCATCGGTGGCAGCGGCGACGGCTACAGCAGCTATCCTGAAGCCGTCATCGGCATGCAGCCGCCGGTGAATGCCGACAAGGAAATGTCCATTGCCAACAGCACCGCGAAGCGACTCTGCCTGGCCCACTTCGACACCGACGGCAACGGCAAGTTGAGCTATGCCGAGGTGCAGGCCGTGACGGACCTTGGCACCATATTCAAGGGCCAGCGCATCGCCGCCTTTACCGAACTGTACAACTTCACAGGCCTCACCACCCTGTCCGACAGCGCCTTTGCCGGCTGCACCTCGCTGGCCTCCATCCGCCTGCCCAAGCAGCTCACACACATCGGCAAGGCAGCATTCAGCGGCTGTAAGGCGCTGAAGAACATTGCACTGCCCGAAGGACTGCGCACCATCGCCGACGATGCCTTTAACGGCTGTGTCAAACTGGCCAACTTCACCCTGCCGCAAAGCCTCGTCAGCATCGGCCAGCGCGCCTTCAGCAACTGCACCACCCTCACTGCCACGACCCTGCCCATCGGCATTCAGTCCGTTGGCAGTCAGGCCTATGCCGGATGCACCAAACTCTCAGAGGTAACGGTGAAAAGCATGTTGCCGCAGAACATCATGATGGCCACCGACGCCTTCGACGACATCGACCTGAGCGAGGTGACCCTCAGCGTGCCGCAGGGCATCATCGACCACTTCCTGCAAAACACCCCGTGGAACACCTTCGGGCACATACGCCAGGAGCGCAACCTGGCACAAGGACAGTTCTCGGCCCTGCAAGCCAACCGTAAAGTGTTCCTTTACAACGTGGGCACCGGCCGCTATCTGACCCGCGGCGAGGCCTATGGCACACAGGCCGTGGTGGCCGAGACCAACGAGCCCATGGTGTTCGAGCTGCGCCACACCTCGGCCATGGGCACCGATGGCTACGCACTCTTCACCCAGGAATTCTCCGCCGCCGGCAACTATATGTTCCGCACCAGCAACGACGGCCGCGTGGGCAACGGCGTGAAAGCCTGCTTCGTGGACGGCTCGCTGACCAACAACGGCAGCGCCTGCTACTGGAAGGTGAACGAGGTGGCCGAAAACACCTATACCTTCCAGACACCGAAGGGACAGGCCGGCTACAAAGAAAACGAATTTCTTGGCATAAACACCGCACATGCCAGCAACGAGGCATCGCCCACCTATGGAGCCTACAGCGACGTCAATATTGACGAGCACACGCAGAACTGCCTGTGGATGATGGTGGCCTACGACGAGGCACGCATGGAGCTGTTCATGGCCGCCAACGCGCTGGACAACCTGATCCGGCTGGCCAACACGCGCCGCATCACAGCCACACGCGAGCAGACCGTGTTGGAGAACATGGACGCCACGCTGGCCGACATACAGAAGGCACAGCGCACGCTGCGCAAACGCATGGGCCTCATCTCCTTCGCCGACGACAACGTGCGCCGCATCTGCGTGGAGAACTGGGACACCAACTCCGACGGCGAGCTCAACTACACCGAGGTCAAAGCCGTGGACTATTTCAAGAAAGGCGATGGCTTTAACGACAACACCGCCATCACCTCGTTCGATGAGATGAAGTATTTCACCAATGCCGAGGCCATCTTCTACCAGAGTTTCCGCAACTGCACCAATCTGCGCAGCGTGACCATGCCCGATGGAGTGGAAGAGGTGGCCAGCAACGCCTTTGCCGGTTGCAAGGCACTGCAACACGTCAGTTTCGGCAGCGCGCTGACAAAAATCAGCGACCAGGCCTTTGCCAGCTGCACGGCGCTGCGCGAGATGCGTCTGCCCGTGGCCGATCCCGCCACCATCGAGGTGGATGCCACGGCCTTCCGCAACTGCAAACTGGCCGACGCCACCCTCTATGTACCCATCGGCAGCCGCCAGCTGTATGCCACCGCACCCATCTGGAAGGACTTCGGCAACATCGAGGAGATGCGCACCGCGCCCAAGGCCGACTTCGCTCCCCTCAAGGAGAACGAAACCGTGTATGTATATAATGTGGGCACCAAGCGCTACCTGACTCGCGGCGAGGCCTACGGCACACAGGGCGTGGTGGGCAAGGAACCCCTGCGCTACCAGCTGAAACGCACCGCCAACATGAAGGAGGGCCAGTACTACCTGGAGGCACAGAACCTGACCACCAGCGGCAAGGTGCTGTTCCGCACCAGCACCGACTCTAAGGTGGGTCAGGACGTGCGCGCCTGCTTCGTAGACGGGACGCTCTCGGCCAAAGCCTACTGGCAAGTGGCCGAGGTGGAAGGCAAGCCCAACACCTACACCTTCCAGGTGCCCGAGGTCGATGCCGAGTATGCCGCATGGCTGTACCTGGGCACACAATACGACCACGAAACGAACTACAGCTACTACGGCACCGATGGCGTCTATTACGACGTGGTTTATGAGGATGCCCCCGAGAACTGCCAGTGGGCGTTCGTTCGCGTGGCCGACATTGAGGCCATCGAGGCCAAGACCGCACAGGTGGAAATGCTGCAGCAGCTGTTAGGCTACGCCCACCAACGCGGCATCGATGCCGCTGCCGAGCAGGCCGTGTATGACGACCTCCAGGCCACGGGCGAAGCCATCGACGGTGCCATCGGCTCGCTGCGCCAGAAACTGCACTACATCGAGTTCGTGGACAGCCGCGCCAAGACCATCTGCGTGAACAACTGGGACGACGACGAGGACGACGAGCTGAGCCTCGAGGAAGCGGCTGCCGTGACCAGCCTGGGCAACGCCTTCCGCACCGCCACCGGCATGAAGTACCTGGAGCAGCTGCGCCACTTCACCGCCCTCACCGCCCTGCCTGCCGAAGGCTTCAAGAACAGCTCCAGCCTGCGCGCCATATACGTGCCCGAGAAGGTTACGGAGATAGGCAAGAACGCCTTCACGGGCTGCTCCATGCTGAAATACATGGTGCTGCTCAACCCCACACAGGTGGTCGAGGCCTCCAGCGCCTCCCTGCCCGCCACGCTCACCGTGTTCGTGCCAGCGGGTATGGTGGCAGCCTACCAGGCCGACGAGCACTGGAGCAAATACGACATCAAGCCCTTCACCGGCCAGCCCGTGGTGCAGCCCGAACCGGCCAGCCGTCAGTACGGCCGTTCCAACCCCGACCTGACGTTTGTCGTGACGGGTGCTCCCATCGACGGCGAGCCCGTCCTCTCGTGCCAGGCCGTGGCCGCCTCGCCCGTAGGCGACTATGACATCCTGGTCGAGCCCGGCACCATCGCCCTGCCCGGCGTGCAGCTACTCAGCGGCACCCTCACCGTGGAGCGCGCACCGCTCACCATCACGGCCAACTCCTTCACCCGCAACATTGGCGAGCCCAATCCTGAATTCACCGTTTCCTACCGCTCGTTCAGGAACCGCGAAAAGGCCGACGTGCTGATCAAGCAACCCACCATCCAGTGCGACGCCACACCCGACAGCCCCGGCGGCGTGTACGAAATCCGTGTGTTCGGTGCCGAGGCGCAGAACTATGAGATCACCTATGTGAACGGCACCCTCACCGTGGTCGATCCCATCGGTATTGACGGCATCCGTTCCGACAAGAAGGCCGAGCGGGTGGTCGATCTGGCCGGCCGCGAACTCAAGACCGATGCCGGCGGCGCCAAGCTGAAACGCGGCATCTACATCGTTGGCAAGAAGAAGGTTCTTGTAGCCGACCAGCACTAAGCACGCAGCTGCGGCCCGACCCGACACCCCCACCCCAGCCGGCCAGCCCATTGGCCGCCACAGGCATCAGTCGGGCCGAGCCCGCCCCAGCCCCACTTCTGGAGGCGTGTCAAAATATAAAGGAGTGCGCTTCTTTACATTTTGACACGCCTCCTTTTTTTTGCAATGTCTTTACACAAGAAAAAGGGCGTTTCTTTTCGTGCAGCAAGACGTTTTCACTATCTTTGCAGCCGAATTGATAAAGAAACCATGCGTATGCGAACTCTATTCAGCCTGCTTGCCGCCTCCATCTTCGTGTGCAGCGCCCATGCCGAGGGCCTCACACCCGTAGGCACCGCCAACCGGCAGCAGTCGGCCCCCGAAACCGACGAACGGACACTGGTCGAGTCCAAGACGTTCGACAACTTCTACATCGGCGTGGGAGGCGGCCTGTCCTTCATGCCCTTCTACACCGACATACACAAGCACCTCAACCCCAATGCCTCGCTCCGCATAGGGCGCTACTTCACGCCGGTGTTCGGCCTGGCCCTGGATGCAAGCGCCTATCTGGACGACAAGCCCTGGAACACCATCGGTTCGGTGGTGAAATATACCAATGCCGGCGCCATGGCCACCATCAACCTGAGCAACTGGATAGGCGGCTACGGCGAGCGGCCGCGTCCGTTCGAGGTCGAAGCCCTGTTCGGCTTCGGGTGGGGACACGCCTTCGGACAGCCCGGACAGAAGCACGCCCGGCAGAACGACCTCACCTCGCGCACAGGCCTCAGCCTGGCATGGAACCCCGGCTGGAACCGAGCCTGGAAGATATTCCTGGAGCCTGCCATGGCATGGAACATACTGGACGGCAGCGCCCGCAACGAGGGCGTGCAGTACAACTACAAAAAATGCTTCGCGCAGCTGAACCTGGGCTTGTGCTACCGCTTCCGCAACAGCCATGGCTCGCACAACTTCAAGCGCGGAGGGATGGGCAGCAGCGAGCGCTACCTGCTGCAAGGCAAGGTGCGCGAGCTGGCACTGGAACTGGACAGCACCATTCAGGTGCTGGGCGATGCCCAATACACACTGGACCGCCAGGAAAAGACCATCGGGCGCCTGCAGTTTGAGAGCGACTCGACCACACAGGAAATCGAAGCCATACGCAAGCAGGTGAGCATACTGCCCGTGATGATTGTGTTCAGGCAGGGAAGCAGCGAGGTGGACGAGGCGCAACTGCCCAACCTGGAACTCATAGCCAACTACATGCGGCAGCACCCGAAGGCGGTGGTGCAGGTGCGCGGATATGCCACCCCCGATGCCGACCTGGCCGACTTCCGCCGCATGGCCGAGGCCCGCGCCGGTTCGGTCAAGTACCTGCTGGCCAAGCGCTTCAACATCCCTGCCGAACGGCTGCTGGCCGTGGGCGGCGGCGTTACCAACGAGCTGTTCGACCAGACGGAGTTCAACCGCATTGTCACCTTCAAAGTGCTGTCGGAACAATGATACGCGCCATCATCTTCGACCTGGACGGCACCCTGCTCAACACGCTGGACGACCTGGCCGATGCCACCAACTGGGCGCTGCGCGCCAACAATCTGCCCGAACGCACGCTGAGCGAGGTGCGCCAGTTTGTGGGCAACGGCGTGGGGCAGCTCATCCGTCGTGCCGTGCCGGAAGGCACCGACGAGGCGCTGTTCCAGCAGGTGTTTGACCACTTCAAGCGCCGCTACGTGGCACACTGCCAGGACAAGACATGCCTCTACCCCGGCATTGCACAGCTGCTGGCCCAGCTCAAGGCCGCAGGCTACCGCCTGGCCATCGTCAGCAACAAGCTGCAGGCCGGGGTCGATGAACTGTACCAGCACTACTTCAAGGACACGGTCGAGGTGGCCGTGGGCGAACGGCCCGGCATTGCGCGCAAGCCTGCCCCCGACATGGTCCTCGCGGCCCTGGACGCGCTCGGCATCCCCGCCGCCGAGGCCGTCTATGTGGGCGACTCCGACGTGGACCTGGCCACCGCACGCGCCAGCCACCTGCCCTGCATCAGCGTGCTATGGGGCTTCCGCGACCGCCCCTTCCTCCTGGCCCACGGTGCCACCACCCTGGCCCAGACACCCGCCGATATACTGCACATCATAACTACCCAAACATAACACCGCGGCACAACAGCCGCACCTAAAATCATGGAAAAGATTAGTATCAAGGACCTCTGCGTCAACCCCATCGAGCTCATCAAGCACTGCATGCTGCTCACCGCCGGCAACGAAGCCATCGGCTACAACGTGATGACCGTGTCCTGGGGCAACCTGGGCATGCTGTGGGACAAGCCCGTGGCCATCATCTACGTGCGCCCCTCGCGCTACACCAAGACCTTCCTGGACAAACAGGACTACTTCACCCTCTCCGCCCTCCCCGCCGACTACAAGAAGGAGGTGGCCTACTGCGGCACCGTCAGCGGCATGCGCCAGAACAAGTTCGCCGCAACCGGGCTCACCCCCGTGTGCGAAGGCAACACCGTGCATGTGGCCGAGGCCGAACTGGTGCTGAAGTGCCGGAAACTGTATGCCCAGCCCATCGAGAAGAAGTGTTTCTTCGACACCGACCTCTATGACGAGAGCTATGCACACGGCGACGTGCATGTGATGTACGTGGGCGAAATTGTCGAGGTACTGAAGAAATGAGCCATATCACCCTCATCACGGGCGGCCAGCGGTCGGGCAAAAGTGCATACGCCGAGCGCCTGGCCCTCTCGCTTGCGCCCAATCCCGTCTATCTGGCCACGGCACACATCTGGGACGACGAGTTCCATGAGCGCGTGCGGCACCACCAGCAGCGGCGCGGACCCGAATGGACCAACATCGAAGAGGAGCGATGGCTCAGCCGGCACGACCTGACGGGCCGTGTGGTGCTGGTGGACTGCCTGACCCTCTGGGCCACCAACTTCTTCTATGCCGACGGGGCCGAAACCGATGTCGATGCGGCGCTGGACACGCTCAAGGCCGAGTTCGACCGCCTCACTGCCCAGGATGCCACATTCGTCGTCGTCACCAACGAGATTGGATCCGGCGGCACACCCGTCAACGATGTGCAGCGCCGCTTCACCGACCTGCTGGGCTGGCTCAACCAATACGTAGCCGTCCAGGCCGACGAGGTGGTGCTGATGGTGAGCGGCATTGCCGTGAACATAAAGACCACCCATAAAGAGACAAACCGATGAGTTCAGCTACCGATATACATTCCGCCCTTCAGCACAAGATAGACAACCTGAACAAGCCCAAGGGCTCGCTGGGACGGTTGGAACAACTGGCGCTGCAGATAGGCGTGATTCAGCACACACTCACCCCCGCATTGCACCATCCGGTGCACCTCCTGTTCGGTGCCGACCACGGCATCGAGCGCGAGGGGGTCAGCGTTTCGCCGCGCGACATCACCTGGCAGCAGATAGTCAACTTCACCCGTGGCGGCGGCGGCGTGAACATGTTCTGCCGCCAGCACGGCTTCGACCTGCGCCTCATCGACGTGGGCGTGGACCACGACCTGAGCGCCTACCCACAAATCATCAGCCGAAAGGTGGCACCCCACGGCACCGCCAACTTCCTGCACGGACCCGCCATGACTCAGGCCCAGTGCCGGCAGGCCCTCGATGCCGGCAGCGAGCAGGTGGATCAGGCCCACGCCGAAGGCTGCAACATCATCAGCATCGGCGAGATGGGCATTGCCAACACCTCGCCTTCGAGCATCTGGATGAGCCTGCTGCTCGGCCTGCCGCTGGAACAGTGCGTGGGCGCCGGCGCCGGCCTGGACAACGAGGGCATACGGCACAAACTGCAAGTGCTTCAGCAGGCAATAGAGATGTTTCCCAGCGCGATGGCTGCCCCCCCTTCGCCCCCCGAAGGGGGCACGGTTGTAAAGCCCTCTGAACACAATACAATAGAAGCCCCCTCGGGGGCCGTAGGGGGGGCCACACCCTCTTTGATTCTCCGCTACTTCGGCGGCTTCGAGATGGTGGCTGCCGTAGGGGCCATGCTCCGTGCGGCCGAGCTGCGCATGGTGGTGCTGGTGGACGGCTTCATCATGAGTGCCTGTGCCCTGATGGCCAGCCGCCTGCAACCCTTCATGCCCAGCGGCGAACCCTTCCTCGACTTCTGCATCTTCTGCCACTGCGGCGACGAGAGCGGGCACAAGCTCATGCTCGACAGCATGGGCGTCCGGCCCCTGCTCAACCTCGGCCTGCGCTTAGGCGAAGGCACTGGCGCCCTTTGCGCCTATCCCATCATCGACTCGGCCGTGCGCATGCTGTGCGAAATGGGCAACTTCCAGGACAACCACATCACCAAGTACTTCTGAAACCGGATATGGACGCATTGCTTGCATCCCTCATGTTCTTCACCCGCCTGCCTTGGTGGCGGCTGCGCACCGTGCCCAAAGAAGCCTTTGAGCATGTGGTGGACTACTGGCCGCTGGTGGGCTGGCTCACGGGTGGCACCATGGCACTCACCTTCGCGGTAGCCATCAGCGCCGGCATATCACCCGCTGTAGCGGCCCTGCTGGCCATCGCCGCCCGCATGCTGCTGACGGGCGCCCTGCACGAGGACGGGCTGGCCGACTTCTGCGACGGGTTCGGCGGCGGCACCACCCGCGAGCGCACCCTCGCCATCATGAAGGACTCGCACATAGGCACCTACGGCGTGCTCGGCCTCCTCATCAGCCTTGGCTTGCTCTGGGCTTGCATCGCCACCCTCCCCCATCTCCCATACTTTGCCTCAGCGCTCGAGCCTGATTATTTGTCACTTCAACCATTGGGCCTACGAGCCGAGGATGCCATCCCCCCACGATCATTAAATAGTAACTCTTATTCTTCACTTTTCACTCCTTCACTTTTCACTCTCTGCCCCCCACCGGGGGGCTGCGGGGGGCCTTACTTCCTCCTCCTCTTCTTCGACGTGGCCGCCAAGATAGCCGCCTCCTTCATCACCGGTCAGCTGCCCTACGCCCGCACGGCCGAAAGTGCCAAGAACCAGGTAGTGTATGTAGGTCGTTCGCTCCGTAGTTGGCTGCAGCACGCCCTGCGCTGTGTCGTGGCCCTGTCGCTGCCCATCGGCCTGCTGGTATGGCAGGGCCTGTCGGCAGCCGTCCTGCTCCTGCCCGTAGCCTTCGTGGTCGAGTGGCTGCTTGTACGTTGGATGCGGCATCGGTTAGGCGGTTACACCGGCGACTGCTGCGGCGCCCTCTTCCTCCTCTGCGAGCTCTCCCTCTATCTCTCCGCCCAATTACTTTTCTAACGGCTTCGAAGTCCTTGAACCTATTGGCCGAGGTCCTTGCAGCCCACCCTCGCTTGGCACAAGGGGGCGCTCGACACTTCGAGACTCCCTCTCAGGGGAGGGGAACCCGTTCGAGCGAAAACCTCCCAAGCACGAAAGAACTCCCCTCCCCAGGGAGGGGCCGGGGGTGTGCTTTCCCCCCCCTCCTCTCCTTTTTTCCTTCCGTGTTTTCCGTGTTTTTAGATGTTACTCTTCCGGTTTGAAACAGGAGGGTTGGATTGTGGGTGTACGGTGCGTCAATGCGGATGTGTAGCGGATAGAGTGAGAATGAAGCAGCGCTCGCGCAGTGTCTCCAGGCGGTAGTGCTTGCCGTAGTGCTGCGCCACCATCTGCAGGCAGGCGGGCCCGCAGTCCATGGTGTTCAGTTGGTGGAAATGGCGGAATCGTCTCATGCCGCAGGACTTATTTCTTTTCTTTCGGATCCAGGTGGTAGCTGAAGCTGAGGGCGGCGAAGTGGTGCATGTGCTCGCTCCAGGTAGATACTTGCTGGTTGGCCGTCTCGGTGGAGGAGAAGGTGTCGGCATTGTTCAGGATGTCGTTCACCTCCAGTTCCAGCTTGCCCTTGCCTCTCAGGCATCGCCATGAGGCCGATGCGTTCCAGATGAGGTGGTCGGTGTTCATGCCGCGGGTCAGGTAGCCACGCCGCATCTGCTCGCTCAGGCTCGTCTTGACAGTAAACTTGCCCTTGCGCAGTTCGGCACGGATGCCGAAGCTGTTGTTCCACAAGGTGGTGTTCTGCACGTCGGCAGCTGAGTTGGTCAGCAGGTTGGCATCGATATTGGCCGAGGCCGCTATCTGCACCCATTCCCAGTCTGCACCCAGTTCCAGCTGGTTCGTCCAGTGCGTCTGGCGCTGACGGTTTTCCGTGCGGGCAGCGGTGCCGACGACCTGCATGAGCGGTGCATAGCTCTGCCGATAGGCGAAACTGCTGTTGCCGGTCCAATAGAGCACGCCCAGCCCTTGTCCGTAGATGACCGTGAGGTCGAGTGAACGGCTGCCCCGTGCATTCTCCTGCCGTGCCAGATAGCTGCCCCGTCCGGCATCGTACAGCAGGAAGGTGCTGTGCTCGCGGTCGGTGGCCGTGAAACGCCCCCAGGCCTGTAGCAGCAGCCCCGTGGCCGGGCGGGTCATCTCGTAGTTTATGCCCAGCCGGTGTGCGTGGCGGTTGCACAGGCCGGGATTGCCCTCAGTCACAAAGAGAGGGTTAGTGGCATCGCGAAAGGCGATGGTCTGCAGCAGTTGGGGTTGACTGGTGCTCATGCCGTAGTTCAGGTCCAGCACCGTGCCGTCCTTCATCTTCCATTTAACCTGAATCGACGGCTCCAGCCACTGCACATCACGGCGTGCAAGGGTGTCCAGAAGCCCTCTCCTGTAATCCTCCCGCTCATGGAGAAACGTGTATTGCAGTTTTGGTATGAACTGGAACGGGCGCAGGTTGACGGTGGACTGCAAGACGGCCGTGTGTGCAGTGCGGTGCAGACAGTCATCGTAGGAGTTCTCGGCGCTGTGCACCAGGTCGGCCTGCATATCGCGGCGGTCGTGGTTGCGTTTGATATCGAAGGCGTATTTGCCAGCGAGCAGTACGCGGTCGGTGAACCAGCGCTTCACTTCGGCCGAGATGCCGGTGCCGGTGGTGCTGGTGTGCGACTGATAGTCCTGCCGGAGCGTATAGTCCATGTCCGCCTGCGTGGGGTATGCCACCTCCCGCACGGTCAGTCCCGTGCCGTCATTATCGGCCAGATTCCAGTTGGCAGCAACTTCTGCCGACCCCTTCCCTTCGGGCATGTAATGTATCCATCCGGCCTTGGTTTCGACACCCACCAACTCGGCGACCGTGGCGCCCTGCGTGTGGCTGCGCATCATCACGGCATCCGTCATTGCCATGCTGTCCGTGAGCTGGGTCTGCCGGGTCTGCTCGTCCTGGCTGCCCCGCTGCCGGCCGTATTCGCCGTTAAGGCTGAGCGAGAAGGTGTTGCGGCTGTCCTTCTGCCAGCGAAGGGCACTCTCTATACGTGGTGCGAGCTTGTGGTTGTGGTAGTGGCTGGCGGTGAAGCGACGGTTGCTCACCTCGCCGGGGAAGTAGTTGCGGGTGTCATTGTAGTTGGTGCCCCAGTGGTCGTTGTGGTCGATGGCGCCCGTCACGGTGGCGAAGCTGCGCAGCGCCTGGCCGCCGTCCTGGCGGCCCCAGTTGTGCTGATAGCCCAGTGCACCGTACTGCCCCAGTCCGAAGCCCTCCCGTCGCGTTCCGCCCCATTGGCTCTGCATGGTGTGCTGGATATAGCGGTTGCGGTTGTTGGCATTGGCATAGACCATCAGCGGGTCGTGGTCAGAGAGGCGGTTGGCCACCACCTCGCCTTCATAGTTCTTGGGCGTTTGGTAGATAGCCTTGGCATCGCCGTACAGGCGATCCAGGAAACCGGGCTTGATGTTCAGGTCCAGCACCATGTCCTCGCCGCCGTCGTCCTTGCCCGTGCGCTGGCTGAACTCCGATGCCTTGTTGTAAGCCTTGATGTTCTCCACCGCTTCGGCAGGCAACTGGCTGATGATGGCGTTGCCGCCGAACAGATCCTTCCCGTTCATGATGATGCGCAGCGGCCGTCCGTTCCAGCTGAGTCCCTTTTCGTCCATGGTCACGCCGGGCAGCTTTCGGATGAGTTCCTCCAGCCGCGCTCCCTCTTCAAGGTGAAAAGCTTCGGGGTGGAACACGATGGTGTCTCCGTTCATTGTGAAGCGGCGTGCACGGGCATTCACCTCCACCATCTTCAGCAGCGTCTCGGTGGGCTTCAGCCTGATGTCGCCCACCATGACCGTGTCGCGCCGGCTCTCGGAGAACACGCTGACGTCCTTGCCGGCGTTCTCATAGCCCAGCATGGACACAATGAGGAAACCGTTGCCCGGTGCGTAGAACTGGAAGCGACCCAGGCTGTCGGCCAAGTGTTTGTTCATGCCCCCGGCCACATCTACATCACCCTCAAAGGGCAGCCATTCCAACGCGGCAAAAGGCACCCCTTCGCCCGTCTCGGCATCGATGATGCGACCGCGGACGATGTCGGCCATGACAGACATTGTCATCGTTGCGAACAGAAGCAGTAGAGAGAGCTTGCGCAAGGGGAACGGTTTTTAGGAATAACGTGAGGATGGTGACTTTATTGTATGCCTGTGCAAAATCTATGACGGATGAATGTGGGCTACATATACATTTGTAAATGTCGAGTTGCAAACCTCCTCCCACAACACATTTCATCTCGCTGGTGTTCAGCAGTGCGCGATTCACTCCAGCTATCAACTTAATTCGTCTCATAATAGTTGGTTTGAAGTTAATACTTGGCCCATCCTTCAGCTGGATCTTGCCGTTCAACATAGCTATGTTTGATTGTCATCCGTTGATCAGCCGGATGTATTTTTCCTTCCATGCATTGATGGAGTATTCCTTCTGGCATCTTTCCCTGGCTCGCCTGCATAGTTCCTGCTTCTTTCCATAGTCAAGAGCAAGGGCATGATTCAGTTGGCTGCCAACTGCTTCTCAAGGTGCATCGACTTTTTGCTTGAGATGTCGATGTGAGCTAATAAAGCCGTATCAGCTGTGAACATGTCCGGAAGATTGTTCCCGTCTGTTGCCACAATAAGCTTTCCACGCGCCATCAGCTCGAAATCATGGTAGGTCTGTGCGAGTGTGCTCCTGACGGCCTCGGCTATATAGACCTCGGCGTTGTAGGCACAGAGGAGATGCTGACTTTACTCATGGGGCTATCCTATTTCTTGTTAGGTTTGACATCGAACTGATAGGTCAGCCCTACAGCCTCAGTGTTGTTGCCGACAAGGCTCTTCCTGATTTGCCATGTGCCCATGTAATCCATCGAATCCACATCCAGCGTCGTGGCGTCGGTCAGTTCCAGCGTCTGTCCGAGCGGCACCGACAGCCCGCTCACAGCTGTAGTGTGCTTCACTCGCAGCTTCTCGCCCGTGGCCGCATACACATACTCGGTGACGTTGCCGTTGTGGAACTGGACGCGGCGGGGATGGCCGAAGAGGTTGGAAACCATGGTAATAATACAGTCTTTGCCTATATACACTTCTTTTCACTGTGTGAGATAAGGTCCATTAAGTTCTTTACAGAACCAAACGTCATCAATACCACGTTTAGGCTCTTTACCTATTGGTATACCGCGAAAGTCCATCATTGCATTGCATGGAGGAAAAAGATTATTTTTCCTTTCGAAATCGCTGAATACAGATTCGATTGAAACAAAAAAATGCATACCTCTTTTCAATTTCTTTCCTTTATAAGCTTGATGCCTATTGTAAAAGCTGACAATTTTAAATAATGAGTCATTTCTATGAGCATATATTACATATACGTCATTTTTTAATTTCTTTACTTTATTGACAATATAATAAGATGATGGATAGTTTACCATTTGTTTATTCTCAACAGTCTTACAGCTATTTAGTAAAGTAAATGGTAATAATATGTAAAGACCTATAGGTTTAAGGAAGGGTTTGAATAATTGTTTCATCTGCCGATTCTTTATAGGGTTTAACATACCATTCCGCCTTGACACATCCCTTTCCTATCTGTAAGATATTTCCATCCTTATCATAGTACCTAGAATAAACAGGAGGCTGATGCGCCGCTTTTTTGTGGGCTTTTTTATATACGGAATATGGGCTTTGGGAATTTGGACTAGAGACTTTGGCTTTCGCCGATATAATTGCACCTTCGAAGGCCTCTGTTAATTCGTGCATTATAAAAGTACCTTTGGTAGAGTAAGTGTCAGCTTTGTCTAGTACTAGAGGGTTTACTTCTTGAAATGCAGTTGTGCGAACAACATTACCACTTGCATCTAAATCTATATTATTGCCCATAAATGCCCCACCTACGAAAAGCGCACCTGTTGATGTCGTATTTTTATCCGTCGCTGTCATGTTTACAGCAATGTCGCAATTATCAATCATTTTGATAAGCCTCTTAGTGTGTTTGCTTAAAAGTCCCTTTCTAACAATATTGTAACATAAATGATTTTCATCAGATAAATTTAGTTGAACTTTGTTGCCTATTATTGCTTGGAGTTGTTGTACTGCCATGTGTGCTAAAGGACCAGAAATAACAACCTCCTTCCCATCCGGATCCACATACTTCACCGGGTTCCCGGCACAATACATGTAAGGATTCAGGTGCGGGGACTGCTCGGCGAGCGGGTCAATCTGCGTGAACAGCCCCATGGCAGGGTCATACATGCGTGCCCCATAGTCATACCAGTCCAGCCCGTGCATGCGGTCCAGCTCCTTGCCGTTGTACTTGAAGGGCTGGAAGCCCTGGGTGGAGGCATTGTCGCCCCACGGGCCGCCGTAGGCATAGTAGTCGTTGCGCTGCGCCATGGCTCCGTTGCCATCCACAACCAAGCGGACATTTCCCTGATAGTCTCTGATGTAGTAGAAGAAGGAGGGGATGTGTTGAATGCCAACTGCTACTGAGTGTGGCGGACGGTAGCGCTTTGGCATGACAGCGAAATAACCGCCGCCGAACTGGTACGTCAGTCCCACTACCCCGTGATGGTTGACGATGTCCTCCTTCGTAAGCTGCCATTTTCCCCAGTAGTCAACCGAATCCACATCCATCGTCTGGGCATCAGTCAGTTCCAGCGTCTGGCCAAGAGGAACCGAAAGACCTTCCACGGCCGTGGTATGCTTCACCCGCAGTTTCTCGCCCGTGGCTGCATAGACATACTCCGTGACGTTGCCGTTGTGGTGCTGGATGCGGCGCGGATGTCCGAGCAGGTCGTAATCGATGAGCGACAAACCTTTGTTGGCATCCTGCGTCAGGTCGCCGGCAGAGTTGTAGGTGTAGCGGGTGCCGGAAGTAGGAATGGTGTTAGTGACAAACTCGAAGATACCGTCAAAGATATTGGATACGCCATAGTCATAGATATATTGCAGTTTGTTACCCGCGTAGCCGTAGACGAGGACATCCATGTTGCCATTGTTACTTGCTCCATTGCCCGTACGGGTCAGCGAGGTGATGGCGCTGTTGCGGTTGTAGGTCATCTGCTCGGAATAGAAACTGGGGGCAGCGCTCATGTCATAGAGCGTGTGGTTGGCCGAAGTGAGACGGTCACGGTCATCATAGGTGAAGGTGTAACCATGGCCGCTGTTGGTATTGTTCCACCTCCACTTCATTGAACTGATGTTTCCGTTGTAACACGGTGTGCCTGCTCCCGTCTCGTAATAGAGGTCCTGCTTGAAGAGCGTGGAGTAGTGGCCGGAGCTCCTGGAGGTATTGATGCTTGTGAGCCAGCCGTGCAGGTTGTAGGTGTAGGCGGTGCTGACATGCGGGCCGTTCTTACGTTCCAAGGCAAGCCGTGCCAGGTCGTCGTAACTGTATGAGCAGACGCGGACGGTGGAGTCGGCGTAGGTGAAATCATGGTACTTAGGCTGCCCCAGATGTGCCTCATCGTAAGTGAATGTCTCTACGATGGGGAAGGAACGGTTCGCCGTATGAAGTGTCGTCTGCACCGTCAATGGCTTATCCGTGAAGTTGTAGGCGGTGGCAGTCGAGAGGAAACTGCCGTCGAGTAGTGACTGGCGCGTGTCCGTGACACGTCCGCGCTCGTCATAGTAGAGGGCGCTGAAGAGGTAGTGCCCGTCGGACGTGGCGGTGATGGTGCCAGTGGGCAGTGTCGTGGCACGGGCGGGTGCAGGCGAGGAGAAGTCCCAGTCGGGTGCCTGGGCTGTCCAAAGTCCGCTGGAGAGGAAAGTATAGTCGTCATAGTAGTTGACGATTTCCAAGACCGGATTGGCCGGCTGGAAGTCCTGGCTCACGAAGTATCCTGTGCCGCAGAAGTCATAGCCAACGCTGCCATTGCGGCGGGCATAGACGGGTGCAGCGGGCGTGGAGTCCCAGCCGCTGCATGTACCTTGAATGACAGTCCGCCCCAACCCGTCATAGACGAAGAAACGGTATCGCCCGGCGGCACGGAGGCGCGGATCCTGTATGGTGAGTATGCGATTGTCCGTATCGTAGGTATATTGGGTGGAACTTCCGCAGAAGGCCCTTTTGCTGGTGAGACGCCCACGTCCGTCATACAGATAGTAGGCAAGGTTAGTTCCGGCACCATTCTCCTGATACATGGGCGAAAGGATGAACCTGAGCTGGCCTCTGGTGTTGTAAACGTAATAGGTGTCATCGCCCGTGCCGCGCCGTTCCAGGACGGTACGGCCCAGCAGGTCCTTGTAAGTAGTTACGCTCACCCCGTCCTCATCAGTATGTCGCTCGCCCGTGAGGCTTCCTTCCGGGTAATAGCCATCGGTAGCCGGCGCCAGGGATATATCGCTACGCACGCGATAACGGCGTACGGAATTGGCAGTGTTTGTCACATACTCGATGGCATGTCCCTTCCCGCTCCAGGCATCACCCGGAGTGGAAATGAAGGTGGGGCGGTCGAGTGCGTCGTAGGTGGTTGTGCTTAAGGCATGACTGTCTGAATAGGTATTCTGAAGGAAGGAACTGATTTGCGTCCATGTACAGTAATTGGTTGAATTTCCGCCGATGGCCTTGAGCGTAGTAGATGAAGTCCGTCCCTTGGTATCGTATGAGGTATGGGTGTATAGCGTGCGGTCATACGGAAAGGGCGCGTTTCCTTTTTCAGCTAAGACGGATGGACGCCCCAAGCCGTCGAAGTACTGTACATCCTTGGTCCAGAAGCTACCCTGTGAATCCAAGAAAGTCTCCGTGAGCACGTAATTGTCTGTTGCAGCCTGTCCATAGGAAAACGCGGCTATGGCACAAAGCAGGAATGTGTAGATGTGTCGGCGTATCATGCTCATATTTATTGAATAACGTCCAGTGGAGGTGAAATATTGTTTATTTCCGATGAAAAATGATATTTGTATCGTTCAACCAGTTTGAAATCATGGTTGCGGATGCTTGTCAGACGGCCAAGGCGATCATAGTTGTAGTAGGAAATGACCCCGTTCTCTGATGCCATGGCTACGGGCTTGCCCCTTCCGTCATATACATAGGTGGTGGCTTTGACCTCGGGATATGAAAAAATGCTTTGCCCTTGATACTTTACCACATCAAGCGGTGAGAGACCTTGGTACGCGGCAGAAGGATCGTAGTCGATGGAATCAGGCATTTGGGCTGTCTCCAGCATGGGAATCCCGTTGACTAAGTACGTATTCGTCACATCCAGTGCCCTTTCATACGGACTCATTACAGAAGCGATCAAACGATCCTTGTTATTCCAGAAGAGCTGAGTCGGATAATAATTGCCAATTTCCTTGAACGTGAGAAGCTGTCCTGAAGATGAATAACGATCATAGGTAACAATGTTCAGGGGGGTGGAGGAACCGCCGATAAAGGTCATTTCCTGTTGGGGCAGGAACTTTCCGAAATACACGGAATAGCATGTTGAATCTACACGTGTGGTAGTGTTATTGTAGCATGTGGTGGTCGAGGTCCGTGGAAGAAAGCATGGGTTTGGTGCGTCGGTCTTGTATCTATACTGATGTTCAAGACTGGTCCCGTTTCGGGTGATGAACTCCGAAGTGCATTTCCTGAATCGGGGGAACGGACTATCGGCAGCATTGAAGTCTGTCATCGAGTATGAAGTATGCTCTGACACCGTTGATTCACCGTATTTTGTGGTTGTATTGGTACTTACTATGTCATATTTTGGATAAAACAGTTTGTATATACATCCTACGCCATGTATCTGACAGTTGCCTTCAACCAATACGGTGAAGTTGGAGGCATAGGAAAATTGCTGGAGAAAAGCAGTCGTGTCCTGCCTATAGGTGTACTGGGTGGACTGTTCTGTCTCACCCTCTGGATTTTTGATGATGAAAGAAAGAAGCCGCCCACGCATGACCCCCCGGTCGCCAAAATGATCGTAGGGAGAAACTGTTCCTGGCTGCCCGGCCAGGAAAGGGGACGACGTGATAACAGGAAGGCAGTCTTTCATTTCTGAAAAGTTGCTGAAATGGTATTGGTGAGTACTGCCATCTCCGAATCGTTCGGTTACTTGGGAATACCCAATATGGGGTCCTGCAGAGGTGAACAGCGGGATGACGGGAAGGGACTGGTATGACTGGATCAAGTAGTTTCCGGCCTGCCAGTACCAGCCATACTGAGGCTTGGCAAAAAGTTGCCCGGATGATGCCCCTGTCTCATCCTTATAGATGAATTCTCTGTTGGTTACTTCATCAGACGCACTTCTTTCCTGTATGGTGTGAACCCGCAGCCCTCCGGCAGTCCCATTCTCCGCTTCCATCTCTTGTCTGTTTGGTGACAAGTAACTACTATAATCATTCAGTTCATATTCGATTTGGCAACTACCGCCCGTAGGATATACAATCTTTTTTAACATTCCTGCCTTCGCTTGATATAGACGAGGAAGTCTATCACTGGTATTACCTCCGTTATAGTAACCCCAATGATCATGTTGGTTGCTAAGATAGTCGGCAGGAAGAGCTTCGTAATAATTATAAATGAAGGTATAGCAATATGGCGAAGAGGCTTGTCCGTGAGCGCCGATAAAAAATAGCTTTATTCCTGAAAGGTGCACCCTTCCTGTGTCGGAATATTCCATTTGGTACTGTGAAGTTTTTCCCCCACAATGATACCTAATGGACGACAAAACCTGAAAGTCTATGGCGGCCAGCGGATCGTCACCATAATTGTTATCAGGTGTGCTACGGTATGGTTTTAAGGTGTTGGACGGCGCTTGCAGATAATAGGATTGATATTGGCCATAATTTCCATTGATCGGAAATATGGAAAGAGAAGTACTGCCATTAGTATATAAAGAAGGGTACAGTTGTCTGGAAGTTTCGTCGGAATCAAAAGCTTTCGTCCAATGGAAAGAAAGAGAATCCCCTCCCCGTGCTTCAATCGCGGTAAGAAATACAGGCAAGTTCAATGTACCCGAATAAGGGGAAGATGTACTGGAACTACTATGGCCATTTACTTCAATTTCAGTAGTTATGGTAGTACGGAATAGCTGGGCCTGAAATTTTCCACGGCAATACGTCAATTCATACAACACCACGCCAAGCCTGTCCTGTACTTTCGTCAGGTACCAGCTGGTAGCCACCCAGGGTACTTGCTTCTCATTGCTGCTGGAATGAAACAGATCTGTAGAATACTCTATTGCATTTGCTTGATGTCCAAACGTATATTTGTTGCCCTGATCATCATAGAGGATAAAGCCCTTGATTGCGTGTGGCTGAGAAAGGGAGGAATTGCCCGGATAAGTGCTGATTACGGGCTGGATGTAGTTGTCTTGGTCGTTTATGTCAAAGTCAACAGCTATGTTATTGTCACTGCTCACCTTCCACTGTCCGTCGTTACCCAAAAAGAAATGGCCGCTCATACCCATGAAGTTAAAATAGAATATGTCTGGAGAGTAATCATTCAAGAGATAGCTCTCGTTGGAAAGAATGTCAGAGCGTAATGAGCCGTCACTGTTTATCATGTCACTATGAGATGAAAAATAATTATGTAGCAAGTTATAGCTGGGAAACTCATTATGGAACTGCATCTCATCGCAAAAATTGTTCTGTATGCGTGTAATACATCCGCCCGCATCGAGTGTCCAGCCACTGCCGAGAGGTCCGGGCAGTTTGTTCAGCAGAATTCCGGAGGTGTCATAAATTAGATTGATATCCATTGAAATGCCCCGTTCTTCAAAGTGGTGGACAGGTACCGAAATACCACCCCTTCCTGTATGGTAAGAAACAGGAATATCGCCATAGCGTCCAAGATCCGTAGCATGTGGAGTTGGCATGCGCCCGAGAATATCTCTGAATGGTTGACTTGAAATACTTGTACTTAACACAAGTGCCAGTATTAGGATACACGTGCGTACTATTTTATAGTCTGATATTTTCGTTTGCTGTGCTTTATAGTTCAACCTTTTCATTGTAAATTTGTCCGTTCACATTCAGATAAAGTACATATATGCCGGACTTCAGGCCGTTGCCGTCCAAACGTAGGATTCCGGTAGCCCCAGAGGAATCAGTTGTCGTTGCACGTCGATAGACCATACCCATGTGGTCGCAGACGATGGCGTTTATGGTGGCATCGGCATCCAGTGTGTAGGCAATGCTAATCGTGTTGCCGGCAACGGATACGCTATAGTGGATAATTGGAACTGCATTCGCACGGTCCAGAGAGTCATTAATGAGGATTTGTCTATTAATGCTATCTTCCAATATCATCTGATCGGAAGGCATTGTGCAGTAGGCCGTTTGCTGGCAGGAAACAGGTGTCAAATCATGATAGATGGTGATCGTGGAGGTTTCAAAAATTGGGTAACGGTATCCATGCGCGAACCACAGATAATGTTCTTCTATTCGTTGCTTCCTGTTTTCTTCCTCCGCAGACACACTATCCCCTGGATGGTGCTGACTGATGGATGAAGTCGTGATATAATGTAGTCGTAGTACATTATACAGTGTGTCGGCATCGTTCAAGTAAATGGTTCCCGAAGCATCAGCCTCTACATCCATTGTGCCATGTTGCTCCAATAACTGTTTTTTGCAATAGGTTCCCAGTCCGTGAAAAGGCTGGATGAAGTGATTGCCATAGGCAAAGGGAAAGGCGTTAATTGTCAATGGGGTCTCATAGTACATGCTCTGAAGCGCAGTCTCATAACCCGAAAGCAATAGGGAATCATTGCGGCATAGGTATTTCCGAACCAACCTTGATTCCATCCCCTTGAGGTAAGTAGAATCGGAGTCACGGCAGAACCAAAAACTGTGACACATATCTTCCGGCTGTATGTCCCGTAAATCCCAAATAACATTCTCACCTGATTCCCCGGCTTCAAAATAGGTAACCTGTTTGCGAATGATGGAGTCACCTTCACGTGGCATATTAGAAGGGGTAGTCAAGATGTTCTGTGCCCATGGCTTCGTATATAAGCTTAACACGAAGAGGATGAAAAACAGGCATTTCTGTTTCATAGTAACGCCATTATTAGTGGTACTGAATCATAACTTGATTCCATCGGGCAAAACGCCCGATGGAAACGGTAAAAACTTAGAGCTCAATCTCACCTACGAAGGTGGTGTCACCACGGGTGACGCGGATGGTGTAGGTGCCGCTGAGGGTGGCAGGGATCACGATGGTGTCACCCTCTACATTTACGTAAGAGGTGAACACCACTACACCATTTGCATCCAGCAGCTCCACGGTGGAGCCTACGGTGTAGGAACCGGCTGTCAGCGTGTAGCCGTCCAGATAGAACTCGGGTACGAGCACGGGGATTCGGTTCACTGGTCCTTGAGTAGGCTCGAAGATTGGGGTTAACACAATTCCGTCAGCCATCACAGGGCTGAATGCGAGGCACAATAGTGCGGCCAAGATACCAAGTTTTGTTTTCATTTGTTTGTTATAGGTTTGGTTAAAAATCGGCCTCAAAGATAATGATTATTTCTGAACGCTCCAATACATAACTCAATATTTTGGTTAACCAAAAGTTAACCTTTTTGGGGACAATTATCTGTAAACCAATAAAGAACAAGAGTGAAAAGCAGGTTGAAATTTCATTGGTAGCCCGAAAGGCGAAGAGAAGTTAATCAAATGTTAACTTTTTGATGTGTAGATGCCTTTAAATCAATATTCTGCCTGGTAAACTTAGAGAGACCTAAGCATTTCTGAAAGCGGACCGGTTTCCTTTTGCTCAAATAGCTTGCCGATGATGATTTCTTTCAACCTGGACACTCGTGAATCAGGCGTATCCAACAAAGCGGCAATTTCATTACCCTTAAAATTCAATCTGAAAAGAATGCATGCTCTGAATTCCTGCTTTGAGAAGTGAACCATATTCGTTATAGTGGAATAGAAGGAAGGCAGGGATTGTTTAATCATCTCCCTCAGTTCCAGCCATTCGCTTTCAGGTATTATATTGTCCTGGTTCTTCTCCTTACTCTTTACTTTTTGTGTTATTCGGAGTTTTGCGTCCTTCTTGAACTTCTTGACGATGTCCGAATTCAGAATATCCTCTTCATTTCTGGCACATTGGAATTTCTGGTTCTCTTCACGTAGTTCAGAATTCTTTTTTTCTAATGCCACTACCTGCTGTTCTTGTGAATCATACAAGTATTCCAGTTCAGAAGCTTGGTGAAGGGAAGCCTTGTACTTTCTTCTGAATATGGTATAGGCAAGTGTTCCGGCCAATAGGGTCAAGGTAGCTCCCCAGATTATTCCTTGCCAAGCCCTATGAGCCTTTTTCGTCTGGACATCAGCCTTGTTCTGATTCCTGCGATAGTTATAAAGTGCATCCGCCTGTTGAACTGCATCAGCATCTATCTGAGTAATAGCATGGTTGATGGCATCGTCATACAAGTGCCCGTAATAGATGAAAGAGTCGGCCTGGTGCTTCCCTTCATAAAGGGACTTCAGTCCGCGGAAGCCCTCGATCTGATGATGGCAACTAACCAATCGGCGGAAATAGGTCTCTGCTGAGTCAAGCATGCCGGTGCCGAGATAAAAGAATCCCTTAGACTGATAGTAAAGTTCGTATTCCTTAGCTATCATGCCGTAACGGTTGAACAATCCGGACTGGCTTTCAAAAATCCGCATCATAGAATCTGCCCGATGCCACTGTTCGTATTGGACGGCTACAGAAATGGCCATAGGATAGACTCTGGCAGCTGCCTGGGGCATATTATGCTTAAGATACAGTTTCCTTATTTCCTCGGTCATTAAAAAAACCGCCGCTGTATCTTGTTTTTGGTAATAGGCCTGAATCTGCATTTCTTTCCCCCGGAGGTACGAATACACATCCCCTGCTTTTTGAGCATATTGGCTGTACTTCTGATATGCTTCAATCTCCTTATCGGTAAGCTGTTGAGCCAAATAAGTCTCTGCCATCTGCCCATACACCCGGTATAGTGTCTTGTAGTCGCAGTCCGTGCTGAGCGTGTCTGCACAGTCCACCGCCTCCTGCCAGGCATTGATGGCGGCAGGTGCTTCGCCCATGTCGCGGTAGGCACAGCCGAGGAGGTAGTGGGCTTTCAGCCGTTGGTTAGCTGCGCTGACTTTTGTCACGACTCGGCCATCTCTAAGCCAGCTTATAAGGCGCTCGCTGCTCCAAAAGTTACTGGAGCCGTGGCGATCGTAGTAGCGGACCACCTGCTTCAGCACGGAGTCGGTGGCGAAGGGCTTGTAGCTCTTGTTCATGGCCTCGGCCAGCAGCACCTCATAACGCATACGGTCGGCCTTCGGCCAGGCGGTTCGGGCCTGATGCTGAACGCTGTCGAGGAGACGGAGGGCTCCCTGTGGCCCCCCGGCGGGGGGCGTTTGGGAAGCTGATGTGGATGGGGGTGGATTGAGGAGGGAGTCGGCACGGGCCAGCAGCGCCGCGGCCTCGGGATTGCTGCGGCGGCAGGCTATCAACATCAGCGCAACGATGAATGGTGCAATGAAAATGAGGCTTCGTCTCATGCGTCCTTTTGATAAATTGCCACAAAGATAAACGTTTTTCCGGGATACGCGGCATGTTTTCCGAGAAAAGTTAACTTCGTTCGGTTATGAGGCAGATAACCTTAACCTCTAATGGATGTTTAGGG
>JAFXQT010000094.1 GCA_017526905.1 Bacteroidaceae bacterium
ACTATGTGGCGTGGTTCACATCTGAAATTCCCATCCAGCGCGGCCCATGGAAGTTCGGAGGCCTGCCCGGACTCATCGTTAAGATTTCAGATGCCAAGAAGGAGTACAACTTCGAGTTGGTGAAGCTGGAGCGCACGCCGCGCCCCATCATGCAATGGAACTTCACGCGGTTCAAGAAAGTAAAGCGCCAGGACATGCTGAAGCTGCAGAAGAAGATCAACGTCAATTGGCTTACCGTCCTCTATGGCGGCAGGGTCACTTCACTGGAAGGAAACACTTTCCCCGACAAGCCCTATAGTCCGATGGAGTTAGAGTAATATGAACAAGAAAATCATCATCATTATCCTCGCCCTCGCCACCATGTGCGGTGGGGCAAGTGCGCAACAGAAGCAGGGACATGTCATGCGTCCGAAGCCGAGGGGCGTGGGTAAGACGACCGTGGTAGGTAAGGCACAACTCGAAGTGGAGTATGCGCTGAACGCCACCGACATCAGCAATCCCGACACGTATCTCGACCTCCACGTTCTCAGGGCAGGCAAGGAACTGAGCAAGCACTACAGCCGCTTCTTAGAGCGGGGCGACTCGCTCTACGATGCCTACATGAAAGCCAACCCGAATGCCGAGGGTGTGCCCAGCACCTTTTATACTATAGGCCGCGAGGGGCAGTACTGGAGCGAGTATCAGTCAACGGAAATCTTCACCGAGCAGGGTCAGCAGACCTTCTATGCCTGGATGCCGTGGGCGATGGAGCGTTACAACGCCTACTACACCGAGCCCGCCGCACAGCAGAAATGGACACTGCACAGCGAGCGGCAGACCATCCTTGGCCACGAGTGTCAGAAAGCCACCACGCACTGGCGGGGCCGCGACTTCGAGGCTTGGTTTGTCACAGACATCCCTGTTCGCCTCGGCCCGTGGTCGTTCGGCGGCCTGCCTGGACTGATACTGAAACTTTACGACACGCAAAGGCTCTACACATGGGAGGCCGTCAGCCTACGTTCCGGCACGTTCCCTATCACCAAGCGCAAATACGAAGGCTTTCACAAGGATAGCCGCGCCCATCTCCACAAACTACAGGTAGCGGCCAACCGCGACCACCTGAAAGCTGGTGGCACCATTGACCGCCGCACAGGGCAGTTGAAGTCCAATCCCCATCCCTACGAACCATTAGAGAAGGAGTAAGTAACCTGTTTGAGTTACACACGCGCCTCGGCCCTTCGGACATTGAGGGGCGTCAAAATAAAGGTAGTGCGCTTCGCGCAGAAATCTCACAAATCTATTCAAATCTCACAAATCTATTCAAATCTCACAAATCTATTCAAATCTTTCATCTTGTATGTCAATGCATTGATTTGCTTGATTTGGGCTGATTTGTTAGATTTCTCGCCCAACGGGCGACAAGCTATTCATTATGACACGCCTCCATGCCCTTCGGACATTGAGGGGCGTCAAAATAAAAGACGGAAACTGATGCATTCCCCCAAAGTACTTGCAGGGGCAAGCGCCCCCCCCTGCTTGAAGTGTCAGGCGCCCCTGCGGGTGGGGCCGCCTGCCGGAAGCGGGTAAAGGGTCGGGATTTGTTAAAAAAGAGTCAGTGCAGTGCATTTCTTCCTCTTAGTTTTGCGGCTGAATGAAATAATACTGTATCTTTGTGGGCGGAAAACAGAGCCTGCAAAGCCTTATTGACACGATAGCCATGAGCCAACAACAACACGACGCCAGCCCGCATGTGATGCGCGAAATCACGCCCCTGTCCGAGCGTGATTGTTTCTACATAGCCGACCGCCACAAGTCCAGTTTCGACTATCCCATACACTGCCACCCCGAGTTTGAGCTGAATTACATAGAGCACGGTGCAGGAGTGCGCCGCACGGTGGGCGACAACACCGAGGTGATAGGCGACCTGGACTTGGTGCTTATCACCGGTTCCGACCTGGAGCATGTGTGGGAGCAGGGCAGCTGCACCAGCAATGATATTCGTGAGATTACCATCCAGTTCACCGCCGACATCCTGCCCGACGTGCTGCTGCGGCGCAACCAGTTCACCACCATCCGGCTTATGCTGGAGCGTGCGCGCTGCGGCCTGGCCTTCCCCGTGCAAACCATTATGCGCGTCTATTCCAGGCTGGATGCCCTCATCTCTCACCAGAAGGGGTTCCGGGCCGTGCTGGAGTTCTATGACATACTGTATGAGCTGTCGCTCTCGGAGGAGGCGCGCCAATTGAGCAGCTCGGCTTTTGCCCGCGCCGGGACGCGCAGCGAGAGCCGGCGTGTGGCCAAGGTGCAGGACTACATAGCCCGGCACTTCCATGACGATATCCGGGCCGAGCAGCTGGCCGACCTCATCGGTATGTCCACGGCGGCCTTTAGCCGCTTCTTCCGCCAGCGCACCGGCCGCACGCTGAGCAGCTACATCATCGAGATGCGCATAGGCACTGCTGCCCGCCTGCTGGTGGATTCCACCCGCACGGTGGCCGAGGTGTGCTACGACTGCGGCTTCAACACCCTGAGCAATTTCAACCGCCTGTTCCGCAAGTACAAAGGTTGCTCGCCCACTGAGTTCCGTGAGAGCTACCGGAAGAAAAAAGTGATTGTTTGAGGTGCAGGTGTCACCTTTGGTAAAAAAAGTGGTGGCCCAGGTCGCTGTTCTCCTATATTTTTGCGGCGTGAATCAATCTCAAACCTTAATTCAACCGCGTTATGAAGAAACTGATTTTACTCCTGTTGGCCCTGTTGCCAACCCTGACAAACCAAGCAAGAGTGGATGTCGATTTCTCGTCACACTTTGACGAGGGCACCACTACCATCAGCTGCGCCAGCGCGTGGGGCTGGTACAGCGTGTTCCTGCAAGGCGTCGATGTGGAGGATTGCGACTACCTCTGCCTGAACTACTCCGCATCGTGCAACTTCAACCTGGTGGTGCAAAACGAGAGCTGGCAGAACCAGTACCAACTGACCTGTGAATCGGGGGCCCACGAGGTGGTCATTCCGCTCACCGACGTGCGCAAGTTTTCCTGTGTGGTGATACAGAACCATGCCGAGGGCGAGATCACTGTGAACAAGGCCTGTTTCTGCACCGAGCAAGAGTACCTCTACCCAGAGCCGACCGATGTGGGCGAGGCCCGGCAGAATCTCTCCGACACGTACAAGCGCTACTACGAATATTCCTTCACGCTGACGCCCGGCGAAGACTACGGCCAGTACCCGCAGGACCTGTGGGATGCCTTCGTGCAAGCCTTGGATGGCGCTCTTGTCCTGGACGACAGCGAGCAGAACTATGGCGAGGACCTCAGTGCCGAGCAGCTCAATGCGCTCTCGCATGCTATTGTGCGGACTTACCTGGCCCTGGCTGCTGCCAAGAATACATACCTGCCGGCCGACGGCTACTATCGCCTTGTGTGCGCGCGCAAATTCTATAATGTGAGCCAGGACACCGGCGAGACCACTTTCTACACCAAGGCTCTGTACAGCAAGGCCTCGGGCGAGAACGGCTGGAAGAACCTGGATGCCACCGACCCCGCTTTCCTTTGGACCATCAGGCGCCAGGAGGACAACTCCTACCTGCTGCAAAATGCTGCCAACGGACTCAACTTCACATCGGCCACCAACAGCACCGACGGCCAGGCCACCATCCAGTTTGACCCCATTGCCAAGGTTGACGGGGCCTACGTAACCACGTGGGAGCTGAGCACCGAAGAGGATATCGTGATGTTCAACTTCCGCCTGAGCAGTGCTGAGGCCGAATCCAACCAGTATGTTCATATGATGGGCCACGACCAAGGGCAAGGTTGGGAAGGCACCATGACAACATGGTACAACACCACCACCGACAGCGGCGCCAGCGAGTGGTACCTGGAGCCCGTGGACGAGCAGGAGGCGCTGGCACTGCTCAACGACAAGGCCTACGTGCGCGACTTCGCTCTGGCGCTGGACGATGCCAAGGCCAAAGTGGCAGTGGCTAATGCCATGGACCGCCAGACACTCATTACCGACCCAGCCCAGTTCAGCAGCCCATACAGCCAGAACGACCTGGGCAACACCGATGGAGGCAACCTGGCCGAAGGGGTGCTGCTGGACGGACGCAACACCTACTGGCACACCTATTGGGAGGGCGGCAATGCCGAGCCCGGCGTGCATTACCTGCAGGTGGAACTGCCCGAGCCTGCCCACGGGCTGATTGAACTGGACGTGACACGCCGAGGCACCAACGACGATAACGTGACGTTGTGGGGCATCTACGGCAGTGACAACCCCGACGGCGAGAAGTTCGACTACGAGTGGATAGCCGACGTGGACATGCCCTATACCTCGTGGGGCGAGAGCAAGACGGCCACCTTTACCATCGCCGAGGGCAAACAGTACAAGTACCTGCGCTTCTATGCCGAACAGACCACCACCGGCCGCGGCTACTGGCACGTGGCCGAGTTCCAGCTCGTGGCACTGACCGAGAATCCCAACAACCAGGCCGCCAGCATGGGCGATGTGTTTGCGAAGATGGTGGAGGCCATTGCCACGGCCGAGGCCATCGACCCGAACAATGTGACCCGCGCTGACTATGAAGCCTTCAAGCAGGCCTACGATCCCTTCGTGGCCCTGTTCGTGGATCCCGTACCCCTGCGTCAGGCCATAGCCGCAGCCGAGCAGGCACTGCCCATGTGTGTGGAGGGTGACAACCCCGGCCAGTGGAGCGCCAACACGCTGAGCGCGCTGCATAAAGCCATCGACGAAGTCAAGGCCTACGATCGTGCCGGCAAGTACACCCACCAGCAGACCGATGCCTATATGGCCCGGCTGGGCGGGGGCAACGATGCCGTCATGGCCGCTGCCAACCGTGTGCAGGCCGACAAACTCTACACCATACGCTTTGCCAGCGAGGAACTGTACGACGAGCGCGGCTGGAGCATAGGCAATGTGCTGAACGACAACTATATCCTCTTTGACACCTACCTCTGTCCTGCTGTCGAGGAGAGCCTCCAGCCCCTGCCCGCAGCCGACGTGCGCATGGGCGCCTACATGTTCTTCACCAACGACGTGCAGGGCGACATAGCCTTCCGGTTTATCCCCGTGGGGCAGGACACCTACATCATTCAGCACCAGGCCAGCGGCCTCTACATTCAGTGCTACGGCTACGATAGCTGGACGGGCCTGACGCTGAACCCGACGCTCTTCACCATCCAGCCCGTGGGCTATGGCGAGAATATCATTCGCGGCAAGGACTACAATGGCAAGGACATGGCCTGCCTGCATGCGCAGCTCAATGGTCAGCGTCTGGTAACCTGGCACGACGACTATGCAGGCTGCAACTCGGGCCTGATCATCGAACTGCTGGGCAATGCCGACGAGAAGGCCGATACGCCTCTGGCCGACTTCAAGCCCGGCACCGTGACCACCTTCTGCTACCCGCTGAGCGTGCAGCCCAGCGAAGGCACACTCTACACCGTGGCCGGCACCTACACCCAGGACGATAAGGTGTATGTGGCCATGAACAAGGTGGAGAAGGCCGAGGCCGGACAGCCCGTGGTGTTCATCACCGAAGGCACCTTCGACCCCGAGAACGAGACCGACGCACGCACCGTGCTGCTCAACGTGGGCAGCGAACTGGCCACCCAACCGCTGAACGACGGCGCCCTGCAAGGCACCTATGCTGAAATGGACCTGAAGGAAGAGGCCGTCATCTTCCGCGACGGCAAGTGCGAAACCAGCACCGAAGAGACGGCTCACGTGTGGCGCAACACCGCCTACCTGCCCGCCGGCGCTGCCGAGGCCGATCCCAACGGCACCTACTCGCTCGTGCTCGAAGTGGGAGGCGACCTGACCGGCATCCGCGATGCTGTGGCTCGTGTGGCCGTGCGTGGCACTATCTACGACGCATCGGGACGCATCGTGCTGCAGAACGGCACCCTGAACGACGTGCAGGCCCTGCCGCGTGGCCTCTACATCCTGAACGGCACCAAGATCCTCAAGAAATGATTGCAAAACGTAACATATCATTCGTATGTGCATGGCGGGCCCTCCTCGCAGGGCTCGCTATGCTCGCCTTTACACTTCCCTCAGCGGCACAAACGCAGAACATCATCATCCACAAAGCCGACGGCACACGCCTGCGCTACAACATCGCCGACATCGACAGCATCACCTACGAGGAGGTGCCCAAGTGGGGCAACCGATCGGCCGAGGCACGCAAGCTGCTGGCCTACATGGAGGAGAACGTGGGCACGAAGATGCTATCGGGCGTACATGCCAGCGTGAACTACAACACCTACGAGGCCGACTGGGTGTACAAGCACACGGGCAAGTATCCCGCCATCAACTGCTTCGACTTCATTCACGACATCTATTCCGGCCCCAACAGTTGGATCAACTATGCCAACCCGGCCATCTGGCGCAACTGGACCAACAAACGCGGCATCGTGGCCGCTATGTGGCACTGGGGCATGCCCACCAACGACGGGAAGGACTACACCTGCACGCCCGGCTCTGAACCAGGCGAAACAGGCTTCCGCCCATCGGCCATCTTCGACCCCTCGTCGGCCGGCTATAAGACGATGATAGCCCGCATCGACCAGATTGCCGAATGGCTGAAGCCCATGGCCGCCCAACGCGTGCCCGTGTTGTGGCGACCCATGCACGAGGCACAGGGCAACTGGTCGGAACAGAACCCCGGCAACGACTGGCACAAGGCGTGGTTCTGGTGGGGCATCGACGGCCCCGATGCCTTCGTCGAGCTGTGGCGGGTGATGTACGACCGCATGGTGAACTACCACGGGCTGGACAACCTGATCTGGGTGTACAACTCGGGCGACTCCAAGCGGTGGTATCCCGGCGACGAGTACGTGGATGTGGTGGCATTCGACTTCTACAACCAGTCGCTGCAGAGCATGCACCAGTGGTACGACTTCTTCAAGAAGAACTTCCCCGGAAAACTCTATGCCATCAGCGAATTCGGCAACATACCCAAGATATCGCAACTGTGGGCCGACGGACAGTACTGGAGTTTCATGGTGCCCTGGTGGGACAATGCCCGCACCGGACAGCCCAACAGCGCGGCCTTCAGCAGCACCGCCCACAACAACGCCGACATCGACTTCTGGAAAGATGCACTCGGCTGCGACTGCATCATCACTCGCGACGAATTACCTAACTTCAGATAAACCCCGACAACAACGATGAAACGAACACTCTTCATACTCCTGGCAACACTCGCTTCCATCGGCCTCAGTGCGCAGGCGCTGCCCGATTTCTCGAAGATGAACTTCGGGTGCGACGGCAACAGCATCACATCCGGCAACCAGTGGTCGGCCACAGTGGTACAGCTGCTGGGCTTCGCCACCCATCACAACGTGGCAGTGGGCTCGGCCACCTGGGCCTGCCACCATGACACGCAGGATTATGGGTCGGAAGGTTTTGCCGGCATCTCGGGCGGATGGCAGCCCACTCAGGATGCGGCCGAACTGCAGAAACGGCACAACAACACCTCGAAGGTGCATATCCAGAAGTTCATTGCCGAAGTGGATTCGGGCTACTATCCCGAGCCCGACGTATTCGTGTTTGCCATGGGCACCAACGACGGCAACCTGGGTTCGGCCGAAGAAGCGCTCAAAGGCAAAAGCCTGGACCAAGTGGATGTGACCACGATGGCAGGCGGAGCACGATGGGCCATACAAACCATCATCGAACGGTTCCCCAACTGCCGCGTGTTTGTGTGCACACCCATACAGACCGCCAACCCCGGACACAACGAGATGAACCTGAAGAAGATTGCCATCCTGCGCGAGATATGCCGGGCACTGTCCGTTCAAATCATCGACTGCTATGCCGAATGCGGCATTACCGAGAAACTGGAGAACGGACACGGACAACGATACCTGCGCGACGGCCTACATCCCGAACGGGCCGGACAGCAGCTTATGGGGCGCTACATCGCCAAAGAGATTCGGAACAACTACTTCTGACAACATACAAACTAAATAAATACGACAATGAAACGACTCATCATGACCCTTCTTGTTGCAGCGACCGTAGCGGGCGCACAAGCGCAATGGCGACGGAATGTATCGCCTGCTGATACCATACGGAGCATCGTCAACAATCCTGACGGTTCCACCACATTCCGCATCTATGCGCCCAAAGCCGAGTCGGTGACTCTTGGCGGCGACTTCGCCGGACTCAGGGCTCAGTTCACAAAAGACGACAACGGTATCTGGACTGCTGTGGTGCCCCACGTCTCGACTGATGCCTATCGCTACCATTTCGTGGTGGACGGCGTCCGGGTGATAGACCCCCGCTACCGGCTCTATTCCGAAATCACTCCCGTGGCCCTTATCACCAATGGCGAGGACATCTTCTGGGCACCGCGCGACGTGCCGCATGGACCGATATCGCAACTCTCATATAAATCCTCGACAACCGGAACTACACGCAGCATGCACATCTGGATGCCAGCAGGCAAGGCCGCTCAGGAGCCGTTGCCCGTGCTCTACCTCATCCATGGAGCAGGCGATAACGATGCCTCGTGGACATCGGTGGGCTGTGCAGGCAACATCCTCGACAACCTTTATGCAGAGGGCAAGATTGCTCCGATGATCGTGGTGATGCCTCATGGCGGAATGGACACCAATAAGTTTGTTGACGAGTTGGTGAAAGACGTGATACCGTGTATCCAAAATCAGTATCGCATAAAGACCGGGCCTAAGAACACAGCCCTGGCCGGCTTGTCAATGGGCGGTCTGGAAACACTCAACTGCTTCATGGCTCATCCCGACCTCTTCGGCTACATCAATGTGATGAGCTCCGGCTGGTTCCGCAGCAATGAAGCCGATCGGCAGGCCAAGACCGAGCAACTGCGCAAAATTGCTCCTACGCTGAAAAAGACGGTCAACCTGTTGCGCTTCACCATGGGCGGAAAGAGCGATATGGCATACGAAAGCTGTCAGCAAACGCTCAAGTGCTTCGACGAGGTGGGCATTAAATACGAGTATAATGACACTCCTGGCGGTCACAGCTGGCATGTTTGGCATTACGACTTGCGCGACTTTGCTCCACGGTTGTTCAAATAATCTCCTAAAAACGAGAACTATGAAGAAACTCGCAATCATCGTTGTCTGCCTGATGGCATTCCTGCCTCTCCGGGCGCAGAAATGGGAAAAGATAGGCGATCGCCCGCAAATGGGTTGGAGCACTTGGAACAAGTTTGCCGGCAACATCAACGAGGCGGTCATCCGCACGATGGCCGACGCAATGGTGGAATCCGGCCTGAGCGAAGTGGGCTATCAGTATATCAACATTGACGACTGCTGGCATGGTAAGCGCGATGCCGACGGCTTCATTCAGCCCAGTGAGAAGAAGTTTCCCGCCGGGATGAAAGCGCTGGCCGATTACGTGCATTCCAAGGGGCTGAAACTGGACATCTACAGCGATTGTGGAACAGCTACATGTGCAGGGATGCCCGGCAGCCTGGGACATGAGTATCAGGATGCCCTGCAATATGCACGATGGGGTGTCGACTATCTGAAAGAGGACTGGTGCAATACGCAGGACGTCAATGCGGTAGGCGCTTACCGGCTGATGAGCGAAGCCCTGCGGGCTGCCGGACGCCCCATATTCCTGAGTATGTGCGAGTGGGGGGGGAACAAGCCCTGGCGATGGGCGCGCGATATAGGGCACAGCTGGCGCATAGGTCCCGACATCTGGTGCAATTTCGACTCCACACGGGTGCATCCGGGCTTTACGGATATTGGTGTGATGCAGTGCATCCGCTTGAACGAGCGTCTCCGCACCTATGCAGGACCCGGACATTGGAACGACCCCGATATGCTGGAAGTCGGAAACGGCATGACGGTAAACGAGGACCGTGCTCATTTCACCATGTGGTGCATGATGGCATCCCCACTCATACTTGGCAACGACATCCGGAACATGAGCCAGGCAACGAAGAACATCATCATGAACCGCGAGATGATTGACATCGACCAAGACGAGATGGGCGTACAAGGCCTGCATTACAGCAACGACCAGGGCTTGGAATTCTGGTTCAAACCCCTCAGCAACGGCGACTGGGCAATGACCATCCTGAATGCCACCAAAGCCCCCATCGACTACGAACTGAACTGGCAACACTTCAACCTGACCGATATCGAGGTGAGCAAACAGAGCACAAACTTCGATACGAAGGTGTATAAGGTGAGAAATCTCTGGAGCCATAAGGACGAGGGGAAAACCACCACCAAGGACAAGACTTGGCGCAAGTTGACTGTGCCAGCGCGCGATGTGGTGTCCTACCGTCTGATAGCGCAACAATAACAAACAATCGACGAATATGTAGAAAGTCATAGCTGGCGGCAACGAAACGGTCTGCTTGTAGTTAGTAAAAAGAGTGAGCATGTTTTCTCTGGCTTTATCAATGAGAATATGTTAGTAAAGGTAAGCATGTTAGCTGCTGGCTATGACTTCTACCGAAATAAGATATGATGAAACGAATTCGAATCATAGTTATTCTGGTGGCCAATGTCTTTGCCCTCACGGCGTGGGCCCAGCAAACGGCTCCGTCTGCACAGGAGCAGATACAACAACAGCTCATCGACCCTGCTGCCACAGGGCCTGCACGACAGCTGTACCGCTATCTGCGCGACAAGGTGTGGGGCCGGCAGGTGCTCTCTGGCTGCCAGGCGCGTTGGGACTATAACACTACCGATGCCGACGGTATCTACCAACGGGCAGGTCGTTATCCCGCCATCAATATCTTCGACTTCCAGCACTTCCGCCAGCGCAACCTCAATTATATGAGCCCGACGGCCAAGGCATGGCATGATGCAGGCGGCATCGTGGGCTTCATCTGGCACTGGAGCGTGCCCATCAGCACCGACCTTTCGGCAAAGGAAGGATTCGCCTTCTATTCGCCGACAGGCGCACAAGGCCGTCGGGGCACATTGTTCTCGCCCCGAAAAGCCGTGCAGACAGGTACCCCCGAGAACCGCATCATCAACGAAAACCTTGACACCATTGTACGCTATCTGCTTCACTACCAAGCGCAGGGAATACCTATCCTTTGGCGACCCTTCCATGAGGCGGCGGGCAATTCCAACCGAGGCGGAAAAGCGTGGTTCTGGTGGGGCAACGACGGGGCCGAGGCATTCAAGCAGCTGTACTTGTATGCCCAGCGCTACCTGATGGAACGCGGCGTGCACAACCTCATCTACATCTGGACCTCCGAACTGGATGACGACGATTGGTATCCCGGCGATGCATACGTGGATATCGTGGCACGTGACCAGTATCATGTGCCCACACAGCACGGCTCGTTCAAGGAACAGTTCGACTTGTTGCGCCGCAAATACCCCACAAAGATGCTGGCGCTGGCCGAGTGCGACTGCGTACCGAGTGCCGAAGCGATGGCGAAGGACGATGCCCGTTGGCTCTTCGTGGCACCTTGGACCACTCCGTTCGTGTTCAGCCAACAGAACGACGATGCCTTCTGGAAGCAGTTCCTCTCGGAACGACTCATCCTGACGCGCGACGAGGTGAACACGGCCCTCAACTATAGCCTCAGCATCAACAAGGAGAGTGGTGTGTATGCCAAAGGCGAACGTGCGGTGGTGTCATGCCAGGCCGATGAGGTGCCGATGGATTCTCTGCTCGTACGCGTATCATATAATAATAAGGTGTGCCGTGAGTTCCGGATTCTCCCGTCAACGATGCAATTTACTGTGCTGGAACAGGCGTTGGACAGCACCTGTGCCGTCAGCGTGGAGCTGAAGGAACGCACGGGCAGGCCCGAGGCCATTGGCTACGTAGTGGCGCCAGAAGGCTTCCGTGCCGGTTATGAGGAGCCTGCCGACCTGATGGCATATTGGGACAATCAGAAGAAACAACTCAAAGCGCTGTCTATGCAGGTAAAGACGACACCGTTGACCGTTCCGCAGCACTTCGAGGGCCGCTACACCTGCGAGGATGTGGAAATCAACTGCCTTGGACCTGCACCCGTCCGGGCATACATGGCCAAACCCGTAGGCGCCAAGAAGAAATCGCTGCCTATCATCATCCTGTGCCGTGCTGCCGGCGTGAGTGGCAACTGGTGCCGGTGTTCGGTGGGCGAGTGCGTGGGTAATGCAGCCTTGGGTAATGGTGCTTTGAGCTTAGACATCAATGCACATGGCATGCTAAACGGACAGAGCGATGACTACTACCGGATGCTGGAGGGTGGCCTGCTCAGAAACTATTATGAGCATAACGCCGCCGACCGCGAGACGTATTACTTCCGTGGCATGTACTTGCGTCTGCTGCGCGCCATTGAGTACATGGCTCAACAGCCCGAGTGGGACGGCAGGCGCATCCTCGTTATTGGCGAGAGTCAGGGTGGGGGACAGGCCGTGGCTGCAGCCGGACTGGATCCGCGTGTGTCGGCCATCGTGCTGAACGTGCCTGCCATGCAGGACCTGGGCGGTGCCCGCAAGGGGCGTCTGAGCGGCTGGCCACAACCCATAGAGCATCATCCCAACCTAGGTGGCGCGATGCTGGATGCCACCTTGCCCTACTTCGACGGGGCGTTGCTCATTCGCCACACCAATGCCGAGATTTATTGCGAGATGGGACTGATCGACACCACCTGCCCGCCATCGTCTGTGTGGGCTTCGCTCAACAACGCGCTGGGCAAGAAGACCGTCAACTGTGTGCCTTACCGCACGCACTCGTGGCCAGCTGGTGCACAGCGCAAACCTTGGGAAGAGCGATACCTGCATCCTCGCGAGGCGTTCATAGACAATTACCTGAAGTAGAAACCATTAACAACCCTGAAGAATATGAAAGAAAGACGATTGGTTCTTGCATTCCTGATGCTGATGCTTATGGTCGGACTCCTGTCAGCACAGGAGACCCGGCAGCGTTCCCCCGAGGCCGAAGCCCTGTTGCAGTGCTTGCATGAGATCGCAGGCAAGAAAACGCTCTCCGGAACTACGGCCAATGTGAACTGGAACATCAACGAGGCCAAATGGGTGTATCAGCACACCAAGAAATGGCCGGTGGTGAACTTCTTTGATTACATCCACCATGTATTCTCGTCGAAAGGTGGGTGGATTGACTATACCAACGTCGCTGAACCATATAACTGGTCCCGTCAGGGCGGGGTAGTAGGTATCTTGTGGCATTGGAACGTGCCTGCCAACCAGAGTGGTCAGTATTCTTTCTACTGGGGAACGGATCCGGATCAGACCACTTTTGATGTCCGCAAGATCTTCGAGCCCGAATCTAAAGAGTACAAGCAGATGATTAAGGATATCGATATCGTTGCGGGTTATCTGAAGCTGTTGAAACAGCGTAAAGTACCTGTGCTTTGGCGTCCCTTGCATGAGGCTGGCGGCATGTGGTTCTGGTGGGGGCGCGACCCCGCTGCCTGCAACGAGTTGTGGCGTGTGATGTATAAGCGTTTTGAAGATGCCGGACTCGATAATCTGATTTGGGTATGGACTCAGGCAGCAGCATGGGGGAAGCCTTATAGCGATGGCTACCGTTGGTATCCTGGTGATGATTATGTAGATGTGGTTAGCATCGATGTCTATAACAACAACAGTCCTGCAAATGTCTATACGACCTGCTACAAATTCTTAAAGAATGCCTCGCCAAAGAAACTGGTGGCAATGACCGAGTGTGGCAATGTGCCTACCATCGGTGCCCAGTGGAAGGTGGGTGCAAGGTGGCTTTTCTTTGCCCCGTGGTACGATTACGGACGCACAAACGATCCCAACAGTTCAGCATTCAAGAGCACAGAACACGGCAGCTGCAATGCCGAATGGTGGCAGGAGGCATTCACACACGATTACGTGCTTAGCCGCACGGATTTCAAGCAGGTGCTGACAGGAGTGCAAGATGCCATCGCCACCGAAACCGACCAACTGCACTACGCCAACGGATGTGTCAGGGTGAAGGGGAAAGGTATCATGCAAATATATAATCTGGCTGGCGAGAAGGTGCGGCAATACAAGCTCACCGGCCAGGAGCAGATCATCAGCCTACATGGCTTGCCCATCGGCGTGTATGTTATTCGTTCTGGAGCCAAGTCCATTAAAGTTAAAGTATAAACGCTACTATAAAGATGATGAAACAAAGGATGTTTGTAACAGCTCTGGCTGTATGGGGAATGTCCCTGAATACCAATGCCTGGAAGGGTGAAGTGACCATTGCCACACCTAACACCCAGCTCTTGCTCCATGCCGACGAGAACAGCGACTTGCGCATGGACTATTACGGCTCCCGTTCGTGCACGGCAGCCGAGGTGCGCGATGCCGGCACAGCATTCAACTATCCCGCCTTGCCTGCTTTCGGTGCGGTCGATATGGTGCAGCTGCCTGCTCTTCAGATTCAGCATGCCGACGGCGACCTCTCTTCAGAGTTGAAGGTCGAAGGCTATGATGTGAAGGAAGAAGGCAATGCCAAGGTTTATGTGTTCACCATGCGCGACAAGCTGCAGCCGCTCGTGGTGCGTCTCTTCTACAAGGCATATCATGATGTCGATGTCATCGAGACTTGGACCGAAATCGAGAATCTTGCAAAGAAAGCCGTCACGCTGAAACGTTACGACAGCGGGCATCTGGTCATCCGACAGGGCGATGTGTGGATCACCCACCTGCACGGCGACTGGGCGGCTGAGGCCGAACCGACAACCGAACCCCTCAAGGCAGGCGTGAAGGTCATTCGCAACTCCGATGGTGCCCGAAACGCGCATCTTGATGCGCCGGAGGTGATGCTCTCGTTGGACGGCCGTCCGCAGGAGAATCAAGGCCGGGTGATTGGTGCCGCACTGTGTTGGAGCGGCAACTTCGAGCTGCGTTTCAACACCCTTCTCAAGAAAGAACACCACTTCTTCGCAGGCATCGACCCCCAATCGTCCGAGTACGTGCTCGACCCTAAACAGACCTTTGCCACCCCGCACCTCGCGCTGACATTCAGCACGAAGGGTATGAGCGGTGTGTCGCGTGCTTTCCACCGCTGGGCCCGCACCTGCGGAGGGCTGCACCGAGGCATGAAGGTAGGCGACATTCTTTTGAATTCGTGGGAAGGGCTGTACTTCGACATCAACGAGGAGCGTATGGTGCAGATGATGACCGACATAGCCGCTTTCGGGGGCGAGCTCTTCGTGATGGACGATGGCTGGTTCGGCGATAAATATCCCCGCAACAACGACACCTCGTCGCTGGGCGACTGGGTTGTTGATAAGCGCAAGTTGCCCGGCGGCATCAAGGCGCTGACCGATGCTGCCCGCGAGCGTGGCATCAAATTCGGCATCTGGATTGAGCCCGAGTGTGTGAATACGAAGAGCGAGCTCTTTGAGCAGCATCCCGAATGGGCATTGCAGGTGAAAGGGCGTGACTTGAAGCTGGGACGCGGAGGCACCCAGCTCGTGTTGGACATGACCAATCCCAAGGTACAGGACTTTGTGTTCAAGGTGTTTGACGACCTGATGACCCAGTACCCCGAGATTGCCTATATCAAGTGGGACGCCAACGCCAGCATCCAGAACTACGGCAGCACCTATCTGCCCAAGGACAGGCAGCAGAACCTCTACGTCGATTATCATCTCGGACTGCTCAAGGTGCTCCAGCGCATCCGTGCCAAGTACCCCGACGTGGTCATTCAGGATTGTGCCAGCGGTGGCGGCCGCGCCAACTATGGTCTGTTGCCCTACTTCGACGAGTTCTGGGCATCGGACAATACCGATGCTTTGCAACGCGTGTATATCCAGTGGGGCACCTCCTACTTCTTCCCTGCCAATGCCATGGCCTGTCACATCAACCATTGTCCGTACTGGAACACGGGCGGCCGCGTCATCCCCGTCAAGTTCCGTTGCGATGTGGCCATGAGCGGACGGCTCGGTATCGAATTGCAGCCCAAGGACATGACCGATGAGGAACGCCGGCAGTGCACCACCTGTTTCGCCGATTACAAGCAGCTGAGGCCCATCGTTCAGACCGGCGACCTCTACCGCCTCCTCTCACCCTACGACCGCAAGGGTGTGGCATCGCTGATGTATGTCAAGGACAACGCAGCTGCACTCTTCATTTACAAGACCGACAATTACTATAACCAACCCTTGCCGCGCATCCGCCTGGCTGGCCTGGATCCCGCCGTCACTTATACCCTTACCGAGAAGAATGTGCGCGTGGGACAACGTCCCTGTGCGCTCAGCGGCAAGCGTTTCACTGGCCGTTTCCTCATGGACGTGGGTCTTGAAGTGCCATTGCGCGAGGAATATGCATCGCGTGTGTTCGAACTGACAAGCAATTGATTATGATGAGACCATTCCTTCTTACATGTGTCGTGCTGTCCATGGGATGGACCGGCATGACGGCGCAGACCATCAGTCTGAGCGCAACCTCTACAGGAAAACAATTCGACGGCATTGGCGCCGTCAACGGCGGCGGTGCCACCTCCGTGCTGCTGAAAGACTATCCCGAGCCGCAACGCTCGCAGATCATGGACATGGTGTTCAAGCCCATGTTCGGCGCATCGGTCAGCACAATGCTTGTCGAGGTGCCGGGCGACGGCAACTCCACCCAAGGCTCCATGCCGGCCCACAGCCATTACCGCGGCGATGCCAACTTCATGCGCGGCTACACGTGGTGGGTGATGCAGGAAGCCAAGCGGCGCAATCCCTCGCTCGCTCTTGATGCCACGTCATGGAGTGCACCGGCCTGGGTGGGCAACATCTGGTCGGATAGCATGGTCGATTTCTACATCAGTTGGCTACAGGGCCTCCGCGAGGTGCACGGGCTCGAGCTCGATGCCTTGGGATGCCATAACGAAAAAGGGTGGCACGGCGAGTTTGCCAAGCACCTCCGTAAGGCCATGAACGAACGTGGCTTCCGCAACGTAAAGCTGCACGGGTTCGGCAACTGGGGACGTTCCAAACTCGATTTTCTCAAGGCCATGAAGCAGGATCCCGAACTGGCTGCAGCATTAGATGCCGTGTGTGCCCATACGTTCAGCGAAATACCTATTACTGAAGAACAACGCGA
The DNA here is from genome assembly GCA_017526905.1 of Bacteroidaceae bacterium. Lineage (GTDB taxonomy): Bacteria > Bacteroidota > Bacteroidia > Bacteroidales > Bacteroidaceae > Physcousia. The sequence goes on from JAFXQT010000094.1 coordinate 17,004, forward strand.
GATAATCAAATCTCTTGGCAAGCCTGTCTGGAACTCAGAGGAACATATCTACCGTCCCGGATTCGACTGCCTGATAACCATCGTCAAGTGTTTCAACGAGAACTACATCGTCAGCGGTGCCACCCGCATTGTCAACTGGTACGACATCGCCGGCGTTTATCCCCTGGAGCCTTACAGCCACGACCCTGCCATGCTGCTGGCACGCGAACCGTGGAGCGGACGGTATGAAGTGCGCGAGGCCCTGTGGGGCTATGCCCATTATGGCCAGTTCGTACAGCTCGGATGGCGTTATGTCGATGACGGATGCCGTAAACTGCCTGACGGAGGCTCTATGGTGACCATGCGCAATCCGCAGACAGGCGACTACAGCATCATCATCGAGACCAAGGACGCCACCCAGGAGCAGGTGGTCAGCGTCAAGGTGGCCAATGGGTTGAAGAAAGGGAATCTGTGTGTGTGGCGCAGCGATGCGCAGCAGCAGTTCCAGCGGCTGACGGACATCGCTCCCAAGAAAGGCGCATTTACGCTCACGCTGAAGCCTGGCACCGTCTATTCGCTATCCACCACCACCGGTCAGCAGAAAGGTGCCTTCACCGATATTCCGGCCTCAAAACCGTTCCCCCTGCCTTACGCCGACGACTTCGAACAGTACAAGCAGCCTGCCGAGTGGGGCTACCTGCCTCATTACACGGCCGATTTGATTGGCTGCTTTGAGATTGTCGATAACCCCGTTCCCACTGCCAATTCGGCTAAATGTATCCGTCAGACCGTTGGCGAACACACGCTCAGCTGGGCTCCCGAATGGCATCACTATACGATTCTGGGCGACTCCGCATGGCGCGACTACGAAGTCAGTGCCGATGTCTATCTGAATCCGGGCGACGAGGCTGCCGTGATGGGGCGTCTGTGCGACGTGGGTTCAGGCTATGGCATTTGGGCCAAAGGCTATTATCTTAAAATCAACGACAAGGGCCATTGTACCCTCATCCTCACACGAGGCAAAAGGGATCAGAAGGAACTCATCGGCGATGCCGAACAGCAGGCTGCCATCCTGGCCCGCAAGGACGTGGAAATAGGTGGCGAATACACCTTGGCTGAAGCCGATGTCAAAGGCATTGCTGCCTGTCAGTGGCATAACCTCCGCATTCGCTTCGAAGGCGACCAGATAACAGGATTTGTGGACGGCTCACTTGTCGTCCGCGCCACTTCCGATCACTACGGCAAGGGTATGGCGGGTCTGCTTGCTCCGCTGCAGGAAGGACGTGTCGCCACGCCCTATTTCGACAACCTCAGCATCACCCCGCTCGGACGGACAAAGGCCGCGTCAACCCCCATCCCCGACATCCAGCCTATGTATCCCGGCGGTAAGGGACAGGCTCAGGGCACCGCCCCGTCTGAGGTGCGCCGGGCACTACTCCAGCGGCTTCGTACTCTTCAGACTAAAGGCATCATGTTCGGTCATCAGGATGACCCGCTCTATGGCCTCGATTGGCAATGGGATCAGGGCCGTTCTGACGTCCTTGAGGCCTGCGGCGACTATCCGGCCGTCATGGGCTTCGAGCTGGGTGGCATCGAAATGGGCGATGCCAAAAGCCTGGACAGCGTTCCTTTCGCACGCATTCGTCAAGAGGTGCAAGCACACGTCTCCCGTGGCGGCATCGTCACCCTATCTTGGCATCCTCGCAACCCGCTGACAGGCAGCACCGCCTGGGACAATAAGAACACCAATACCGTGCGTAGCATCCTGCCAGGCGGCAGCGAGCGCGCCAAATTCCAAGTCTGGAAACGCCGCCTTTCGGCCTTCCTGCGTTCGCTTCGCGATGAGCAGGGACGCCCCCTGCCGTTCATCTTCCGCCCCTGGCACGAGAATACTGGCGCCTGGTTCTGGTGGGGAAAGGGCATCTGCACCGCTCAGGAGTATAAGGCCCTGTGGAACGACCTTCAGGATTTCCTGTTGGCCGACGGGCTCACCAACATCGTGTGGAGCTGGAGCCCGAATTATGGTTTCAAACCTGATGTCCTTGATACCTATCCTGGCGATGATCGCGTGGATATTATCGGTCTAGATGCTTATCAGCAGCGCAATGGTGAGCAGGCGTTTATTACTCAGCTCAACAAGGACCTCTCTTTCCTCTGCGACTATGCTGGCAAATCCAACCGTCTGGTGGCACTCACAGAGTGCGGCTATTTGAACATCCCAGATGCAACGTGGTGGACTCATGTGCTTAAGCCTCAAATCGAAAAATATCCCATCTCATACTTCCTTGTGTGGCGTAATGATGGCCGCCGTCAGTACTTCGCTCCTGCTCCTGGCACTAAGGATGCCAAGGATTTCGTCAAGATGGTCAAGGACAAGAGAATACTGATGCTTATGGACCTCAAATAGTCGCGTGCTATGGTGAGAAAGACAATAATCCTAGTGGTGTGGACACTCATGCTCGTCATGCCTGTGGGTTGCCGCAGCTCACGGACAGTTAAGAGTATGTTTGTTGAGCAGCGTGACGGACAATTGCTCCTCGACGGAAACCCTTACAAGTTCGTGGGAACTAATTTCTGGTATGGTGCCATCCTTGGCTCAGAAGGTCAAGGGGGCAATCGTGAGCGCCTCTGCCGCGAGCTCGACCAACTTCATTCCCTTGGGCTCAACAACTTACGCATCCTTGTAGGAAGCGATGGTGAGCAAGGGGTTAGGACCAAGGTCGAACCGACACTGCAACGTGCACCGGGAGTATATAATGACACCATTTTCGCCGGACTTGACTATCTGCTCATGGAGATGGGTAAGCGTGGCATGAAAGCTGTCCTATTCCTGAACAATTCCTGGGAATGGAGCGGGGGCTACGGCTTCTATCTCGAACATGCAGGAATGGGCAAGGCACCGCGTCCCAACGAGGTTGGCTATGGGGCATTCATGCGGTTTGTGGCGCATTTTGCCACCAACGAACGTGCTCACCAACTTTTCTATCGGCACGTCGAGTATGTCCTTTCACGTCGTAACCGCTACACCGGACTTGCCTATACCGATGACCCTGCTATCATGGCCTGGCAAGTGGGTAACGAGCCCCGGGCTTTTGGACAGGCTGAGAAACAGCCTTTTGCAAAATGGCTGGCTGAGAGCACCGCACTCATCCGTTCGCTCGATTCCAACCACCTTATTTCTATAGGTTCGGAAGGCATATGGGGGTGCGAGATGGATTCCGCCCTATACGAGCAGATCAGTAAAGACCCCAACGTAGACTATCTTACGGCTCACGTTTGGCCTTATAACTGGGGATGGGCCCGCCAGGATTCGTTGTTGGCCGACGTTCCAAGGGCTTGCGTGAAGACGGCCGACTACTTGCAGTCGCATTTTCGTATGGCCGAACGTTTAGGAAAGCCGCTCGTAATCGAGGAGTTCGGATACCCGCGCGACGGATTCCGCTTCATCCCAGCCTCACCTACCGAGGCACGCGACCGCTACTACGATTATGTATTCTCGCTCATCGGACGTGAGCCGTCGGTCGTCGGCTGTAACTTCTGGGCTTGGGGAGGTGAGGCACGCCCACAACATCAGCAGTGGATCGTGGGCGATCCTATATGGGCGATCCTGCTCAGGAACAACAAGGATTGAATTCCGTATTTACCTGCGACACTTCTACCATAGCCACAATTACACGGTTTACATCAACTATACCCAAATACTGATATGATACAGTTCAATCAACGACTTCAGATTTTGCGCCAGCATCATGAAGAACTGTTGAGGCGCAAGAATGAGCCATTATCATGGGGTAATGGTATCTACGAGAAATATAAATATCCAATCCTCACTGCTGAACACACGCCATTGGAGTGGCGATACGACCTATCTGAAGCTGACAATCCCTATCTGATGCAACGCATCATGATGAATGCTGTGTTCAATGCCGGTGCCATCAAGCTGGACGGGCGCTACCTGCTGGTGTGCCGTGTGGAGGGGGCCGACCGTAAGAGCTTCTTTGCCGTGGCCGAATCGCCCAACGGCATTGATCATTTCCGCTTCTGGAACGAGCCTGTCACGATGCCCGACACGCTTGTTCCGGCCACCAATGTCTATGACATGCGGCTTACGGCCCACGAGGATGGGTGGATCTACGGCGTGTTCTGTGCCGAGCGGAAGGACGAGCAACATCCGCTGGACATGAGCGCTGCCACTGCAGCAGCGGCCATTGCTCGCACCAAGGACCTCGTTCACTGGGAACGCCTGAACGACCTTCAGTCCCGTTCGCAGCAGCGCAATGTGGTGCTGCACCCCGAGTTTGTAGGCGGGAAATATGCCTTCTATACCCGTCCGCAGGATGGCTTCATTGACACCGGCAGCGGCGGTGGGATAGGATGGGGGCTCGTCGAGGACATCACCCATGCCGCAATCTGCGAAGAAATCATCATCAATCCACGCCACTACCACACCATCCAGGAGGTGAAGAACGGCGAAGGGCCGCACCCGCTCAAAACGCCGCAGGGATGGCTACATCTGGCACATGGCGTACGTGGCACAGCCGATGGTCTGCGCTACGTGCTGTATCTATACATGACTGCCCTTGATGATCCCACATGTGTCATAGCCCAGCCGGGCGGTTACTTCCTGGTGCCCGAGGGGCGGGAGTATGTGGGCGATGTGATGAACGTGGCCTTCTGCAACGGATGGATCCTGGACGACGATGGGCGTGTGCTCATTTACTATGCCACTGCCGACACCCGTTTGCATGTAGCTGTGAGCTCTGTGGAACGCTTGGTGGATTATTGCTTTAACACGCCGCCCGACGGGCTGACCACGGCTGCCAGCGTGGAGAACATCAAACGGCTTGTGCGTAAGAACCGCGAAACGCTCGGCAACACCGCAACCCTTGGCGGTGCGTAGTGTGATGCCGAATTTGTCCCGTTGCCAGCATAATAAATGAGGCATGTTCACGTTTAATAAAAAAACGAACTTGAACACCTACTTATGAATACCAACAACGCAACCGTGAAACCCTCCATCCCCCTCTCCGAGAAAATAGGCTATGCCCTGGGCGATGCCGCAGCCGGCGGCATCACCTGGAAAGTGATGTCCATAGCCTTCCCGCTGTTCTTTACCAATGTGTTCGGCCTCACCGTTGCCGATGCAGCCACGCTTATGCTCATAGCCCGCCTGTTTGATGTGGTAACCGACCCGCTTATGGGCGCATTGGCCGACCGCACACAGTCGCGTTGGGGCACCTACCGGCCGTGGATCCTGCTGGGCGCCTTGCCGTTGGGCATCGTCTTCGCCCTGTTGTTCTACACGCCCGACTTCGGTCCCGTGGGCAAGCGCATCTGGGCTTACACGTTGTATCTGCTGATGATGGCTGTCTATACGGCAGTGAACGTGCCCTACGGCTCGTTGCTGGGCGTGATGACAGCTGACGACGATGCCAAGAACCAGTTCTCGTCCTACCGCATGGTGGGGGCCTATGCCATGGGCTTCGTCACGCTGTTGTCCTTCCCCTACCTGCAGAAACTGGTGGGCGGCACGCCTCAGCACCAGTATGCTGTGCTGGGTGCCTTCTTCGGGTGTGTGGCAACCATCGGCACGTTGGCCTGTGGCCTGCTCACCCGCGAGCGGCTGAAGCCTGTGCGCGCCGAGAAGTTCACGCTGAAACCCTTTGCCGACCTGCTGCGCAACAAACCGTGGATCTATCTCACCCTGATTGGCGTGGGTATGAATTTCTTCAACGGCTTCCGCTATGCCGTGGCCGGCTATTTGTTTGAGTACTGCATGCATGGCGATGTCACCGTGAGTGGCCTCATCATCAACTACACCGTGTTCATGACCTTCGGCGAGCTCACCTGCATGGTGTGCGGTGGTCTGTCGCCTGCCTTCACCCGTTGGGCCGGTTCCAAACGTAAGGCATTCGCCCTGTCGCTCATAGTCTGTGCCGTCACGTCTGTTGCTTTCTTCTTTATCCCGATGGATGCGGCTTATATCTGGCTTATGGTAGCCATCGTCGTTCTCACTTCCGTGGGTATCGGCATCTTCTCGCCGCTGTTGTGGTCCATGTATGCCGATGTGGCCGACTATGCCACCCAGCATAACGGCACCTCGTCCACGGGCCTTATCTTCTCGTCTGGCACCATGGCCCAGAAGTTCGGCAGCGCCATCAGCGGCTCGCTTGTAGCGCTGCTGCTCGGCGTGGCCGGCTTCATCTCTGGCACCGACGCGGCCACGGGACAGACCGTTATTCAGATCACCGACGAGGCTTCCGTGCGCACAATGATCTGGGCCTTGTTCTCGCTCTTCCCTGCCGTGATTGCTGTGCTCATGCTGCTGCTACTGTACAAATACCCCATCCGTAAATGACTGTTGTCGAACTTAAACAATCAGCCAGCCGGCTTCTGCAGGATAATATTCTGCCCTTTTGGCTCAATCGTATGCAGGACGCCGAGCATGGTGGCTTCTATGGGCGCATCGACGGACACGGCGTGCTGCATCCGCTGGCCGACAAAGGCAGTGTGCTGGGCGCCCGTATCCTGTGGACCTTTGCAGCTGCCTACCGTGTGCTGCATAGACCGGAATATCTTGAAGCTGCCCTGCGCGCCAAGGAATATATTCTCCGCCATTTCATCGATGCCGGGCAGGGGGGCGTCGTTTGGGCTGTCGGTGCCGATGGCAAGCCCACCGCCACCAAGAAACAGTCCTATGCCATCGGTTTTACTATCTATGGCATGAGCGAGTTGGCACGTGCCACCGGCGATACCGAGGCTCTGCAATGTGCCATACAACTCTTCCGCGACCTTGAGTGCCATGCCTTCGACCCGCACGGTCCTGGCTACATCGAAGCCCTGACGCGCGACTGGCAACCGCTGCTGGACATGCGTCTGTCTGACAAGGACGAGAACGGCAGCCGAACCATGAACACTCACCTGCACATATTGGAACCATACACCAACCTCTACCGTGTGTGGAAGGACAAGCAGCTGGAGCTGCAGTTACGAACGCTCATAGCCATCTTTACCGACAAACTCTTCAACACAGAAAACCATCACCTTGACCTGTTCTTCGATGACAACTGGCAGGGCCGCCGCAATATACACAGCTATGGCCACGACATCGAGGCGGCATGGCTGCTCACGGAAGCTCTTGAAGTGTTGTCTGACACTCAACTTACCCATCGAGTCATGCCCATCGTGTTGGCCCTTACCCAAGCCGCAGGCGAAGGAATCTGCTCCGATGGCTCGATGATTCACGAACGGAACCTCACCACAGGCCACGCCGATACCGACCGCCACTGGTGGGTGCAGTGTGAGAATGTCATTGGGCAGGTCAACGCCTACCAGCACTTCCATGATCCCGCAGCCCTCCAGCGTGCCCTTCGCTGCTATCAGTACATCCTCGACCACCTCGTTGACCGCGAGGAGGGCGAGTGGTTCTGGAGCATACGTGCCGACGGCTCCGTGAATGTGGATGAAGACAAGGCAGGCCCCTGGAAATGCCCATACCACAACAGCCGCATGTGCTTGGAACTGATTGAACGCCTATGACTGGATGTCGCTCAAACGGAGGCGACGCATGAAGATACGTCTTGACGGCGACATGTCGGAGGCGAGCATCGAGGCAGACATGCCCTGCAAGGTGTGCGTCATCAGCGGACGCGAGCTGCAAGCCCTGATCATCTTATAGCAATCCGATAAGTTGGAATTTATAAGTCTAAAATAGACTGTATCATTTGTTCATAGTCAGTTTTTATTAAAAGAACCTTTTCTCCTGCAGTCTTAAAACCATCGATGTACCTCCTATTGTCATCCTTTAGACTCGCTATGGTGCAATTGCCGACATCTTGCCGAGCCTCGATATCAGAACGATGTTCTCTTATTTCATCGAAGTGAATGTCAATGAATTCATCTGAGAAGGCGAGACAAATAAAGCGGATGGAACCCAAATAAAGTTCA
>JAFXQT010000095.1 GCA_017526905.1 Bacteroidaceae bacterium
CAAGAACATCGTACGTCCTCTCTCCGAGGGTCCCGCCGCAAAGCAGGTCATCTTCCTGTCCGCCGATGCCTTCGGTGTCCTTCCTCCGGTCTCCATCCTCGACTCCGAGCAGACCAAGTACTACTTCCTGAGCGGCTTCACCGCTAAGCTGGCTGGCACCGAGCGCGGCATCACCGAGCCCACGCCCACCTTCAGCGCCTGCTTCGGCCAGGCATTCCTCGAGCTGCACCCCACCAAGTATGCCGAGGAGCTGGTCAAGAAGATGGAGAAGAGCGGCGCCAAGGCCTATCTGGTCAACACCGGTTGGAACGGCACGGGCAAGCGCATCAGCATCCGCGACACACGCGGCATCATCGACGCCATCCTGAACCACAGCATCGACGAGGCTCCCACCAAGCAGATCCCCTACTTCGACTTCACCGTGCCCACACAGCTGGACGGCGTGGCATGGGGCATCCTGGATCCGCGCGACACCTACCAGAACCGCGCCGAGTGGGACGAGAAGGCCCGTGACCTGGCTGCACGCTTCATCAAGAACTTCGCCAAGTACGAGACCAACGAAGCCGGCAAGGCTCTCGTTGCCGCAGGTCCGAAGCTCTAAGCATCGCCACTGCCGTGCCGGCGGTGCCCCGACAGGCGCCGACGGCACCACACACATAAACGCCGCAGGGAAGGCCACACACCGTGCCTTCCCTGCGGCTCGTTTATGCCGGCACACAAAGCGCACAAAGCAGCCCACCTTCCTTGCAGCCCACCTTCCTTACAGCCCGCCTTCTGCTTCCACACAGCGCAGCCCGTCCCTTTTTTTCTGCCGAGATTCCATCTCGGCCCCACCTCCTCGCACACCTGCAATGAGCAGCCCACCCCAGAAAACCCTGCGCCTCACATCCACCCCCAAATTTCTGCTGGGGAAAACTCCTTTTGGGTTAACCTCAAATGCAATCAGGGTTAACCCAAATCGCAATCAGGGTTAACCCAAACGCACATCGAGGTTAACCCCGATTACAAATGTGGGTGCTATGACACAAAAACGCCCTGGGCCGCGCCCCTCCAGGGACGCGTTCAGGGCACAAAAAAAGCGACGCTTCATCACGAAGGGTCGCTCTTGCTATGAACAAATCTTTTGAATCTCTCAGAATAACAATTACACACTTACGATGAAGTAGTGTCTTGCCTTTCTATCCTCGCATCACTGCGAATAGTTGTGCTTGTGTTATTCTGCAATCATTTACCTTAATAAACTAACTAACTTACCTAAAGTTGAGCCACCGATGTGGCTCGCAATGAAAACCTTTAAAACTAACCTAATACCATGAAAAACCGTATTTGTTTGACAAGCATCTCAGGATGCATTGTGTCTGCCTTGTCTTGTTTTGACGTTGCAAAGGTAAGCACTTTCCGTGTATAATCTACACTTAGTGGCAAATAAATGCTTACAAAAACTTTCTTTCTTGATATAAGTCAAAGGTTTTCGTTCTAAAAGGCAGGGAAAAGGTATAAAACTGAAATTTTTTAACCCGCGGTGCAACTTTTCTATTACCTTTGTCGTCTAATGGGTGAACAAACGAAATGTTTAACACCAAAAGTCTATAAAAATGAAAAAGAACATGTTTCTGATGCTCGTGGCCGCCATGGCCATGGCTATGAATATCGGACAGGCATCGGCCCAGGACTCAACCATGGCGGGGAAAACCACCAAGCCCGAGGCGGCACAGGTGCAGCATAAGGACAACGCCAAGCAGGACAAGAAAGGCTACAGCACCAAGGTAACGGTGAAAGGGGCCACCGTGAACGGCCACCCCGCCACTCAGCAGGAGAAGGAAACGGCCAAGAAGATGATGAAACAGGCCGGAAAGATGGTGGTGAAAGCCGCACAAATAGCAACCACAGCGGCCACCAACCCCGACAAGGCCGAGCAGCTGAAGGGCCAGATAGAGCAGATGGCCGACGAGATGGAGCAGATGGGCGACCAGCTGGAACAGATGGAGGAAGGGATGGACTCGCTCATCGACGACACCACCTACTACGGTGCTGCGGCCGACGATGATATCGAATTCACCGACGAGGACCTGGACGAGGTGCTGGACGAGTGGCGCAGCGACAACAGCTGGTGGAAAGGGCTGCTGGGCGGCGGCGCAGGCATTGCGTTCGGCTTGTTCGGCGTGCTCATTGCCATCCTGGTGTGCCTGCTGCTGTTCGCGCTCTTCACGGCACCCATCTGGATCTTGCTGCTAATCATCTTCCTCATAGCCCGCAGCGGCAGCAAGAAGGACCGCACCAACACCTATTATAACACACCGGCCGGCAACATGCCCAACACCGCCATGGGCCGGGCAGCCGCACAGGCACAGGCCGCCGCAGCCGCCGCACACACCGCGCAGGGCAACACCACAACGGGGGCCGATGCCAACACCACCGCCACTGGGGCTGCAGGCAGCCAGACAGCCGGCGCTGCCACAGGCGCACAGGCGCAGACCGCACAGCCCGGCGCTGCCACAGGCGCACAGGCGCAGACCGCACAGCCCGGCATGGCCCAACCCGGCATGGCCCAGCCGCACATGGCCGCTGCAACGGCCGCAGACTTCGACGACGAAACCCAGGACACCTGGCGCAGCGGCGTGAAACAGTGCTGCCTGGGCGTGGGACTGATCATCTTCTTTGTAGCCATCGGCATGGACGCCCTCTGGGGCATCGGCGCACTGGTTATCTGCCTGGGCGTGGCCAAACTGGTCATAGCCTCCACCAGCAAGGGCAAGAAACGCCACGCGGCAGCCGCACCACAGCAGGAAAGCTTCGTGACAGGACTCGGCAACCCGGAGCCTGCACCCGACACGGCCACGCCGGCACCCCACACGCAGGCCGACACAGCCAACACCGCACCGACCGACGGCTATAACAAGCAGGAGAACATCTAAGGCCCAGGCACCCGGCACCATGCAGCGACTCTCGGAAATAGCACTCATCACACAGGTAGTGGCGTTCGGCAGCCAGCAGGCCTTCGCACAGTTGGTCCGCACCCATCAGGAAGCCGTGCGCCGCTTCCTGTGCCGGCTCACCGGGGGCGACAGCATGCGTGCCGACGACCTGGCACAGGAAACCTTCATCCGCGCCTGGCAGGGCCTGGACAGCTTCCGCCAGCTGAGCGGATTCCAGACGTGGCTGCTGCGCATAGCCTACCGCGTGTTCCTGGACGATGCACGCAAGGAGGTGCGCACGGGCCACACACAGGAACTACCACAGGAGGGCAGCAGCGACTGGACAGCCTACCAGCTCTCGGCGCCACAGAACGACGATGCCGACAACCGGCTGCTGCGGCACGACCTGGACCTGGCACTGGCCACACTGACCGAGACCGAACGCGCCTGCGTGCTGCTGCAGGTGGTGCAGGGACAGAGCATCCGCGACATAGCCACCATCACGGGGCTGAACGAGAACACCGTAAAGAGCCATCTGCTGCGGGGCAAAAAGAACATGGCCGCCTATCTGCGCCGAAACGGCTACGAAGGCTGACCCATAAACACTACGAATCATGACAACGATAGATAACAACAAGCTACGACTGACCGACGACGAGCTGCTCAGCACCCTCTTCGCCAAAGCCATGCAGCCGGTGCCCGACAACGGGTTCACCGACAGCGTGATGCTCCGCATCGAAGCCATGCAAACCAAGCAGGCCGTGCAGACTCAGGTGGCCACATTGGCCCTGAAACGCTGGAACTTCTGGCTGAACGCGGGCTGCGCGGCGGCCATCATAGCACTGCTGGCCTACGTGGGCCTCTTAGGCCAGGCATGGCATGCGGTGCAGATCTTTGTCGAGCGGGTGCTTGTGAGCGTGCTCACCTTCGACCCCGAAACACTGCTGGTGCGCGCCTTGCTGGCCATCAGGCAGGTTGTCGAGACACTACCGTCAGTAGGTCAGACGCTTACGCTGCTGCTGGGCCTGGGGCTGCTGTGGCTGATACTGATGGGGCAGGCCCTTCAGAAACTGGCCAAAAGCATGCAATAGCAGAAAAATAGACGATTTTCCTTGCCTTATTGCACAAAAGCGTGTACTTTTGTAGGCCATTTAATCAACTAACAAGAACAATACACGCTTATGAAGAGAATCTACACCCTTCTCTGTCTGATGTGGGTGGCCGTAATGTCATGGGCCACCGACGTCACCTTCACCTTCAACACCGAGGCAGGCCTCACGGCACTCGGCATCGAACTGCCCGCAGCGAGCAACGGCACCAACATCGCCGACATGACACTGACCAACGGCCCCGTCACGATGACATCGGCCAACGGCAACACACCCACACGCATCTGGAACAGCCAGGGCAACTACGCTCTGCGCGTTTATACCAACGGCTCCATCACCTTCAGTGTGAAGGCGGGTGCCATCAAGAACATCGTGGTTACCGCCGCCAACACCAGCAACTTCCAGTTTGCCGCCACCACCGGACAGATCGAAGCACAGGCCGAAGGCTGCACATGGACCGGCAACGCCGGCAGCGTGACTCTGGCACACACCGATGCCAAGAACTCGCAGGTGGCCACCGTGACCGTGACGGTGGACGAGAGTGCCACCCCCGACGAGCCCGGCGACACCCCCGGCGAAGAGCCCGTGGACCCCTCGCTGCAACAGCTGGCCAGCCTGGAGGACCTCTATGACCTGCCCGACGGCACCACATTCCAGTGCTCGGCCGAGGTGTATGTGAACTACCAGAACGGCCAGTACCTCTACATTCAGCAGCTGAGCGAGGAGGGCGACGCCTTTGGCGCCCTCATCTATGGCAACGTGGGCCGGGAATACAACATGGGCGCCGTGATTCCTGCCGGATGGAAAGGCACCAAGACCACCTACAAGGGCCTGGTGGAAATCACACAAGCATCCGGCCTGGGCAACGCCACCAGCATCGTGGATGAGTACGACTACTCGGCATTCGACGTCACCGGCCAGCTCTCAACAGTCATTCAGCCCGAGAGCGGCTGGGAGAACTACAAGGTGGTGATGGAAGGCGTACAGCTCAGCACCATCGACGAAAAAGGCAACTTCACCATCACCAGCAAGGAGAACGGCCAGGAAGTGTCCTTGGCCGGCTACAACCGCTTCGGTGCCGAATATCCCGAAACCGTACAGGGCGAGACCTTCACCGTGGAAGGCATGGTCAGCATCTACAACGACGCCTACCAGCTCTACCCCATCAGCATCAGCGTGGACGAGGGCGAACGCTTGTGGAAGGTGTGGTACTTCGGCGAGGACGAAGACCAGGTGAAAGTGGTCGACTCGCTCTACGTGGTGGCTGCCACGCAGGGAGAGGACGGCAACCTGGTGTATGTCACCGACAATGCCACAAAGATCTTCTACGACCTCTATGCCGAGTGGGGCTACACAGAATGGATCGACTGGTCGCCCGACTACGTGGCCCTGGACTGCGGCACTGACGCCGCCCTGTTCCAGGCCCTCTCGCAGATGAAGGTGATTGCCCCGGGCACCGTGCGCGGCACGCTCATGGACAACGGCACCAACCCCCGCATCGTGCTCTCTGCCGCCCCGCAGGAACTGGCCGGGGCCGAAGCACCCGAACTGAACCTACTCAGCTACGACCTGGCCGGCGAGACCTACACCAACGGCAACCAGGTGAGCTACGTGTCGGGCACCTACACCGTCATCGACGGCCAGCCCTACCTCTACAACCCTGCCACGACCGTCAGCGGCCAGAAGTTCCTGCTCGACTTCGCCTATGCCGACCACACGCAGGCCGAGATGCAGGAAGGCGTTCAGTACAACATGTTTGTGGTGTGGAAACAGCACGAGGAATGGGAGGATGACACAGAGCCCACCAACGCTCCCGCCAAGGGCGTGAAGGGCCTCCAGCAGCGAATTAAAGGCCATAGCCAGCGCGCCATGAAGGCCGCCAAGAGCGTGGCTCGCCGCATGCCTACCAACGCAGCCGACTACTACACCAACTACACCATCTGCCCCATCAGCATCGAGATGCCCAACGGCGTGAACAGCCTCAACGCCACCACCGCCACCACCGGCATCTACACCATGGGCGGCCTTCGCACCAACCGCATGCACAAGGGCGTGAACATCATCGTCAGCGGCGGCAAGGCCCACAAGGTGGTGTTCTGATACTGACGCTTACGCTATTACCTTATTATATAGGGGCTGTGCCACACAACTGGCGCAGCCCCTATTATATTTAGGTGTGTTCTATTAATTAATAAATTAACCCACCTTATATAATGTGTAAACCATTCGCTGGCCCCATTAGTGCACAAGGATATCCGCCTGCAGCAGCGTGCGGGTGTAATCCATCACCTCGAACAGCTCCTGCACCGTCTCGGCCCGCAGCATTTGGATGCGGGTGGGACGGAAGTTGGGGATGCCCTTGAACAGGGGCGATGCGGCCAGGTGGCGACGCACATGGCGGATGCCGCTGAGCTCGCCCGAGCGCTCCACCGAGGTGAGCACCTGCTGGCGCAGGATGTCGAACTTCTGGTCGGTGCTGAGTTCTTCGCGCGAGAACACCCAGGGCTGGCCGAAGGTGGCGCGGCCAATCATCACCGCATCCACGCCATAGCGGTCGAAAGCAGCATCGGCCTGGGCCATGCTGCAGATGTCGCCGTTGCCGATGATGGGTATGTGCATGCGGGGGTTCTGTTTCACCTGCCCGATGAGCGTCCAGTCAGCCTGGTCGGTGTACATCTGCGAGCGGGTGCGGCCGTGAATGGTGAGTGCCGAGATGCCGCAATCCTGCAGCTGCTCGGCCAGTTCAACGATAATCTTATGGTTGTGGTCCCACCCCAGGCGGGTCTTGGCCGTCACGGGCACCTCGTTGCCTACGGCATCCACCACGGCGCGTGCTATATCCAGCAGCAGCGGCACGTTCTGTAGCAGTCCGGCCCCGGCCCCCTTGCCGGCAATCTTCTTCACGGGGCAGCCGAAGTTGATGTCCAGCACATCCGGGTGTGCCTGCTGCACCACGATACGTGCGGCATCGGCCATGGCCACGGGGTCCTTGCCATAAATCTGTATGGCCACGGGGCGCTCCTCCTGGCACACCTCCAGTTTCTTGAGGCTTTTGTTCACCATGCGCACCAGCGCGTCGCACGACACAAATTCGGAATACACCATGGCAGCCCCCATGCGCCGGCACAACAGGCGGAAGCCGATGTCGGTCACGTCCTCCATCGGTGCCAGCAGCACAGGTCTTTCCCCTAAATCGATTGTTCCTATCTTCATGCCTTCAGCGTGTTTGGCGGTGGGTGGTGAGGGGCGGTTCAGTCGTCGTCGTCGCCGAAGAAGCGGCGGCGCTGTTCCTGCCGGGCGGCGCGGTCGCTGCCCTTCTGGCGGGCGTCGTTGCCACGCGGACGGTCGTACCGCTTGCGGTCGAAGCCTTCGCCATGGCCACGGTCATCGGCGTCATCACGACCGCCGAAGCCTCCACGGCGCCCTTTGAAGCCGCCGTTCTTTGAGTATTTGTTGAAGCGGTGGTTGTCCTCGCCGTCCTCGCGGTTGCCGCGGAAACTGCGGCGGGGTCCGTCCTCGCGGCCGAAGCGTTCGCCACGCTTGCCGCCCTCGCGGAAGTCGCGTTTGCCACCCTCGCGGAAATCGCGTTTCTGGCCGAAGCTGCGGCGCTCGCGGAAGCCTCCGTGCATGCCGTCGTGCTCCTCGCCGTCGGCGTCGTCGGCAGCGCTGCGCTTGAAGTCGCGGTGCTGCTTGAAGCGGTGCTTCTCCTGCATCTGGCGGCGCTCGCTGTCGGTCTTTACCACGCCTCCGGCCGCCCTGTGTGCCTCCAGCCGGCCGTCGAACAGCACATACTTGCGCAGTTCGCACTCCAGCGAGCCGTTGTAGAGCGGTGTCTTGAGCGAGGGCTTCAGCCCGATCTGCTCAAAGCATTCCTCGCGGTAGCTGATGATCCATGCCTCGCCTCCCGCGAACTCGTGCTTCAGCTTCTGGCCGATGCTCTTATACAGGCCCAGCAGGTTGGGTGTGGAGATGCGCTCGCCGTAGGGCGGGTTGGTCACGATGATGGGCGTGCTCTCCTCGCCGGTGGGGGCGACAGGCTTCACGGGGTGCTTGGTGAAGTCGGCCTCCTCGATGGTGATGTCCTTTGTGAGGCCGGCAGCCTTCACGTTGCGGCGGGCAATGCCGATGGTAATCAGGTCGATGTCGCGGCCGTAGATATGGTGGTCGAAGTCGCGCTCCTGGCTGTCGTCGTTGTACACTTTCTCGAACAGCTCGGCATCGAAGTCGGGCCATTTCTCAAAGGCATAGTTCTTGCGGAAGATGCCCGGCGCCATGCCGCGTGCTATCAGGGCCGCCTCGATGCACAGCGTGCCGCTGCCGCAGAAGGGGTCCAGGAAATCGGTCTCGCCGCGCCAGCCCGTCATTAGAATAATGCCGGCAGCCAGCACCTCGTTCAGCGGGGCGGCGCCCGTCTCCTGGCGGTAGCCGCGCCGGTGCAGGCTCTCGCCGCTGCTGTCCAGTGCCAGGGTGGCATCATAGTCGGATATGTGGATGTGCAGCTGGATGTCGGGGTTGGACACGCTCACGTTGGGGCGTGTGCCGGTGCGCTCGCGGAACTGGTCGGCAATGGCATCCTTCACCTTGTAGGCCACAAACTTTGAGTGGTGGAACTCGGGCGAGAACACCACGCTGTCCACCGCAAAGGTGGTTTCGGCCGAGAGGTACTGGCTCCAGTCGATGGCCTTGACAGCTTCATACACATCCTCGGCCGAGCGTGCCTTGAAGTACTTGATGGGTTTGAGCACGCGGATGGCCGTGCGCAGGCAGAAGTTGGCACGGTACATCATTTCCTTGTCGCCCTTGAAGGTGACCATGCGGCGGCCAATCTGGACATCGTCCGCTCCCATCTCGGTGAGTTCCTGTGCCAACAGGGGTTCCAGCCCCTGAAAGGTCTTGGCAATTAAGTCGAATTCGCCCACTTCCGGCTTCGGCTCGGCGGGTGTCTGTGCTGTCTGGTTGATAGCTTCCGTTTCCATTTGTATATTATCGGGTTTGGCGGTGCAAAGGTACGTATAGACTGACGAAAAGCCAAATTTATTCGGGCTTTTTGGCAGGAAAGGCCCAACTTTCCGCCCCGAGCGGGGCCTTCAACGCTCCCACCCCTCACACATTCAGGCCGTAGCTCTGCTTCACCTCGCTCATCACGAAGGTGCTCTCTATCGAGGCCAGCGTGTCGATAGTGCCCAGTTTGTTCAGCACAAACTCCTGATACTGTTTCATATCGCGCGCGCGAACCTTTAGTAGGTAGTCGTACTCGCCCGAGGTGTTGTAGCACTCCGTCACCTCCGGAATGTGCTTGATGCGGCGGGCGAAGTCGTCGGCTATCTCGTGGTTGATCTGCTTCAGCTTCACCTTGCAGAACACCAGCAGGTCCAGGCCCAGGCGCTCGGGGTCGAGCACGGCCACATACTTCTTTATGTAGCCCTGCCGCTCCAGCCGTTTCTGGCGTTCAAACACTGGTGTGGGTGTCAGGTGTACCGCCTCGGCCAGCTCCTTGGTGGTCAGTTTGGCGTTGCGTTGCAGCGTTCGCAGAATCTGCAGGTCGGTGTTGTCCAGCGTTTCCATATTCGTGGCAGATAAATATTCTTCCGGGCGCCCCTTTCAGCAAGCGTTACGGAATATCATTCTGATTTCGCCGCAAATATAGGAGTATCTTCCAAATGCGCCAAACAATTTGGAACATATTTCTAAAACTGCTTACCTTTGCAGCCGGAAACAGGTTTAACCGCTGAAGCCCCACGCACACACAAGGCTCCCCCTCAGCAGGGAGCGATAGGGAGTGGGCTTCGCTACTAAAAAACACTTACAACTATGTCACAGAAGAAACTGCACTTTGAGACGCTCCAGCTGCACGTGGGGCAAGAACAACCCGATCCCGCCACCGACGCACGCGCGGTGCCCATCTACCAAACCACCAGCTACGTGTTCCGCAACTCGCAGCATGCGGCCGACCGCTTCGGCCTGCGCGACCCGGGCAACATCTACGGGCGCCTCACCAACAGCACGCAGGGCGTGTTCGAGGACCGCGTGGCAGCACTCGAAGGCGGCGTGGCAGGCCTGGCCGTGGCCAGCGGCGCAGCAGCCGTGACCTACGCGCTGCAGAACATAGCCCAGGCAGGCGACCATATCGTGGCGGCCGACGACCTGTACGGCGGCTCGTTCAACCTCATCACACACACGCTGGCCACACAGGGCATCAGCAACACCATCGTACACGTGAACGACCTGGCAGCCCTGGAAGCAGCCATACAACCAAACACAAAAGCTATATATGCCGAGACCTTCGGCAACCCCAATTCCGGCGTTACCGACATCGAGGGCGTGGCCGCCGTGGCACACCGGCACGGCATACCCCTCATCATCGACAACACCTTCGGCACCCCCTATCTGATCCGCCCGCTCCAGCACGGGGCCGACATCGTGGTGCACTCGGCCACCAAATTCCTGGGCGGCCACGGCTCCAGCCTGGGCGGCGTGATCGTGGATGGCGGCAGCTTCGACTGGAAGGCCCAGCCCGACAAGTTCCCCTCGCTGGCCAAGCCCGACCCCTCCTACCACGGCGCGGTGTTTGCCGACGTGGCCGGTGCCGCCGCCTTCGTGACCCGCATCCGTGCGGTCATCCTGCGCGACACAGGCGCAGCCATCTCGCCCTTCAACGCCTTCATCCTGCTGCAGGGCGTCGAGACCCTCAGCCTGCGCGTGGAGCGCCATGTCGAGAACGCGCTCAAGGTGGTGCAGTTCCTCAGCCACCACCCCAAGGTGGCCCGCGTGAACCACCCCAGCCTGCCCGACCACCCCGACCACGCCCTCTACCAGCGCTACTTCCCGCAGGGCGGCGGCAGCATCTTCACCTTCGAGATCAAGGGCGGACAGGAGGAGGCATGGCGCTTCATCGACGCGCTGCACATCTTCTCGCTGCTGGCCAACGTGGCCGACGTGAAGAGCCTCGTCATCCACCCCGCCACCACCACCCACTCGCAGATGAGCCCGGAGGAGCTGGCCAGCCAGCACATCACGCCAGCCACCGTGCGCCTGAGCATCGGCACCGAACACATCGACGACATCATCGATGACCTGGCACAGGCACTCGATGCCTGCTGAACAGGAAAAGCAGTCAGACCACACACGCCCCGCACAACGGGGCGTGTGCCGTTCCGACTGCAACGGGGTTCTACCCCCCACGCCTTTGCCGTTCACTGCTTCTCCGTCATGTATTTCCAGTAGCGGCGCGGCATATCGTTCAGTTGCTTGCGCGGGTTGATCCGCTCCCTGATACATATCGCCTTGAAATACGTGCGCCACAAGTCCTGGAACAGGCGGTCGTCGTTCGAGAGCACATCGGCGTTCAGCTGTCCCGTGTCCAGGCGGAACGGCAGGGCCTCCGTGTCGGCAAAACTCACCCGCACCACATGTTGCCAGCGGCGGCGCACATCGTCGGTGGCCTGCGGCTCATAATAGAAGCCGTAGCGGCGGCGTGCGTCGTAGAGCAGCCACGGCTGGTCGCCAAAGCGGTCGGCAAAGTGGCGGGTCACCAGCGGCAGCACATTATGGTCGGGCGACACCACACCCAGGTACGTGCCATCCTTCGTTTTCTGGAACCGCACAAACTGCTTCATGCGCAACTGCTCATGCATCACACGCCGGGCTATGTTCGTCACAGCCAGCACATCGGCATCGGCGAAGTTGCGCTCGATGCTCCGGCTGCCCTCCGGCTGGCGGAACACCTTGCAGATGTAGCGGAACAAAGGCAGGTCCAGCTCGGGCAGCTCGGACAGGTAACTGACCATGACGAGCCTGAGCGCCTCGTCCGAGAGGCGCCGCTCCAGCCCCTTCCACACCCTGGAGGCCTTCTCCTCCACCGTCTGCACGGCATACACCTGCTCGCAGAACAAGGGCAGCTGCGCCCCCTCGCCCAGCAACGCCTCAGGTTGCTGGTGCAGGGCAAAGGCCTCAAACACAGCCGTGAGCAGCCCGTCCAGAGTTCTGTCGAAGGTATATACAAGCATGGCGGCAATCGTTTTCTCGTTTCAGCACACACACCGGGCCTACTGCCCCTCGCCGAAGTCCAGCGTCAGCTGCCGCTCGGCTTCGGCGCGTTTCTTCTCGGCTGCCGACACCAGCAGGGGCCGCAGCCGCTCGGGCTGCAACTCGTTCACGCCCACGATGGGTGCCGAGAAGTGCGAGGTCAGTTCGCCACAGGTAATAAAATAGCGAGCCTTCTTCATCACCACGCCCATCTTCTGCAAGTGAAAAGACGTGACGCGGCCGTAGCGGCGCGAGTTGACAATCAGCCATGCCGACTTGGTGCCGATGCCCGGCACACGGAGGATACGCTCGTAGTCGGCCGTGTTGACATCCACCGGGAAAGCCTCCGGATGCCGCAGCGCCCAGGCCAGCTTCGGATCCACGTCCAGGTCCAGGTTGGCATGCTGGTCGTCCACCAGCTCGTCGGCCCTGAACTTATAGAAACGCAGCAGCCAGTCGGCCTGGTACAGGCGGTTCTCGCGCACCAGCGGCGGCTGACGCAGCACAGGCAGACGGCTGTCGTAGGTGTTCACGCTGATGTAGCCCGAGTAATACACGCGGCGCATGGTGGGCTGAGCGTACAGCGCCGACGACATACGCAGGATGTCGCGGTCGGTGTCCTGAGTGGCCCCCACGATCATCTGCGTGCTCTGTCCGGCCGGCACAAACCGGGGCACGTGGCGCATGCGGCGGCGGTCCTCCTTGTTCTCCAGCACCCCCTGCTGAATCATCGCCATGGGCTGGAACACGCTCTGGTGGTCCTTCTCCGGAGCCAGCAGCCTTAGCGACTCCTCGCGCGGAATCTCTATGTTCACGCTCATGCGGTCGGCATAGCGCCCCGCCTCGTTCAGCAGCTCCCGACTGGCACCGGGAATGCTCTTCAGGTGGATGTAGCCATTAAACCGGTGCAACGTGCGCAGGTCGCGGGCGATGGCCACCAGGCGCTCCATCGTATAGTCGGCCGAGCGCACCACCCCACTGCTCAAGAAGAGCCCTTCGATATAGTTGCGGCGGTAGAACTCCATAGTGATTTCCTCCAGCTCGCTCACCGAGAGGGTGGCGCGGCGGATGTCGTTGCTGCGCCGATTCACGCAGTAGGCGCAGTCGTACTTGCAGTGGTTGGTCAGCATCACCTTCAGCAACGATATGCAACGGCCGTCGTCGGCAAAAGAATGGCAGATGCCCACCCCGCCCACGGTATTGCCCACCATGCCCTTGCGCCCGCCACGCACGGTGCCGCTCGACGAGCACGACACGTCATACTTGGCCGATTCGGCCAGTATGCGCAACTTCTCTATGGTCTTTTCGGTGAGCATCAGGATAATGTCAGTTGGTGTTATCGCCTTGCGGCCGCAAAGATAATACAAAATGTAGTAATTATTATCTTTCACCTTCCTTTTTTTCACTTTTCCGGCCCCCTATAGTCCCCCGGTGGGGGATGAAAGTGAAAAGTGAAAAAGTGAAAAGTGAAAAATAAAAGTTACCGCCTGGCTCTAATGAGGGTCCCCCACCGGGGGACCACAGGGGGCCTTATTTTTCACTTTTCACTCCTTCACTTATCACTTTCACATATCTTTCCTTATCTTTGCCGCACATTCAACCATCACCAACCAATATGAACACCGCCCCCGCCGTCAACCCCGCCCTGCGCCGCTACATCGAGCAGCACATCCTGCCGCGCTACGACCACTTCGACCCCGCCCACCAACGCGACCACGCCCAGATGGTCATCTTCCAGAGCCTCGAACTGGCCCGGCAGCAGGGCGCCGACCTCGACATGGCCTATGCCATAGCCGCCTACCACGACACAGGCCTGGAAGCGGGCCGAGAACACCACCACCAAGTGTCGGCACAGATAATCAGGGCCGACCGCCAGCTGCGCCAGTGGTTCACCGAGGAGCAGCTTAACATCATGGCCGATGCCGCCGAGGACCACCGCGCGTCGGCCCAGCACGAGCCCCGTACCATCTACGGCCGCATCGTGGCCGAGGCCGACCGCTTCATCGACCCCGCCACCATCGTGCGCCGCACCATCCAGTACGGCCGCCAGCACTATCCCGAACTGGACGAGCAGGAACAATACCAGCGCATGGTCAGCCACCTTCACGAGAAATACGGGCGCGGCGGCTACCTCCGCCTCTGGTTCGACGACTCGCCCAACGCCCGCCGCCTGGAACAACTGCGGCAGCTGATGGAGGACGAAGCCTGGCTGCGACAGATGTGGGAAAGAGAGAAGAATGACTAATGACTAATGACGAAGGCAGCGAGTAGGTGAGCAGAGAACTGAAAAAACTCAGATATAGCTCTGTGCTGTATCTGAGTTCTTTTTGTCGTAGATGTACGTCACAAAAGGTAAATCCTTACTGGTTGTAACTTGCCGTTCCTAATCCATCATTCAACATCTGCTCTACCAAAAGCTAATAAGCTTGCGCTTGGCTAACTTAAGGTTCATCTTTTTCAAATATGCTGCACCAGCGGTAAACCCAGTGTATCTGGCTTCTGCATGCATCTCCTAATACGAGTTTTTTCTTCTGATTCTTGCTGCCACTGGAGATACTTAACTCGAAATCCCACTCACCAGAAGTGGCGTGAATATCACGTGTACCTGCACCTGTTGCACCTACTTCGTTAGTTTTTGGTAGAAAAGTTTGGGAATATTCACTCTCCCAAGTCATCCATGGGCTTACCTCTAAATGACAGTATGCTTCAGGGGAAGTTCTTTTTACGGTGCAATGAAGAACTATCTTTTCGCCACTCTCTATCTTAGCAGGCGGAGCCTGTATGGTTGAGACAAACGAGACAGGTTGCTGCACATATTCATAATAACTCTTCATGCCCGTACACATTCCAGTCATAGTTTGCTCAGTTTCAGTAGCTGTATAATTCATGTAATCAACATAATGACCATTGTCTCGCGTAGTATTTTCATGTTTATTAATTATCGTTTCGATGAGCCACCATGAGCGCTTTTCGCCCAAATCGTCCACTTCCTCCTGTAGCTTCTTGTCTATGTAGCCTTCCTTGGCCAGCCATTTATAGAAGGCCTCTTCGTCGGGATACAATTCAATATATTTTGCCACGATTTCAGCGAGCATTCTATTTATTTCGTTGGGGTGGCTTACGTTCTTAAGATATTTACCTACAACCAGTTCCTTGCGGAATCTCTCCATCAGTGTATGCAGTCGTGTCAGTCTCTGGACGTAATCATGGTTCTCACCAAAGTATTGTTTGGTGTCTAAGAGGTAATTTTCATCCCATATATCTATCAGTTTCTTGATTTCTGCCTTCTTGGCTTCGATTATCTTCCTGTCGTTATAGCGCTTCTCAAACATCTCGCGCATCTGCTCGTCCGTCATGCCGTAGGCGAATTGCCGTATTTTATATTTTATAACCAAGGTATTCCAAAAGTCTTCCCAGTCGCTTCCACGATGGGCGTACTCCTCTTCGAACTCCTTGTACATGTCCTCCGCCCTCTTCTGATAAAAGAATTTTGCCGCAATGTTGATGGCCTTGGCCTCTACCTGAACAGCCTTGACATAGGCTTTGACATAGGGATTCTGCGTGGCGAAGTCCTTCATCTTGTCAACAGCGAAATCTTTAGCGAACTGCCAGGCAACGGCTGCTGGATTCTCACTGCCCAGCAGCGTTCCGGCTTTCTCCATGTTATCCTTGCTCAGATGTTTCTCCAGGCATTCTTTCACCTTCTTGTTGTTCGGGTCTTCTTTCCACTTTTTAAACAATATGGATAGCATCTTTGACTTGATGTCTGTTGCCAGTTTCTCTGAGACGTCGTTGATGGCGTCGTCTGTCAGAGTTCCCTCGTCGTAGGCATCGATATACTCAATGGTCTTTTTCACGTAGTCGTTGTTTCCCAGCACCTCGCGCATGGTATAGCCCAGCAGGTCGTTTTCGCCTAATCCAACACTCTCGGCGGCCTCCTTCAACTGGTCGCTCAGCTTGTTGAAGTCTTTTTCGCGTAAATCGGAGTTCCAGCCGTTGACGGCAACGTACTCGGCGAACTTGTCGTTCAGTCTCTCCCTGTCTTTTGCTGCAGCGGCAGTGCAGAAGTGGCGGGTTTCGAACTTGACGATGCCTTGCTTCAGCGCCGAATATTCGGGAATGATATACTCCACGCCATCGTCGGAGATGAGCACGCCCACCAGTTCTTTATACGCTTCCTTAGGGAAGTCGCTGGGAATGTTGAAGCTTACCGTTGCGTAATCATCCAGTTCCACATGGGCATTGCCGTCCTGGGTCACTTTGACGGGTGTGCCTACGATGTCATAGCCTTGCAACTTGAGCTCACTTATTTCCTCATCGGACAGCGGCTCATACGTCACACTGGTGGCACCATTTGGCAAATCCACATTGTAGCCATTAGCATTGCTCTTCTCATCTACACCGTCGTCGCTACACGACACTAAAACCTGGCTGAAAACAGCCAATAAGCAAAACGCCATTAGAGAAATGTACTTTTTCATAAAATTACTTGTTTAAATATAGTTGGATAGTACTTTCCGAAATGTAGTATCACGTCTTTCAGGGCAAAAATAAGAACAAAAGGTTGAAAGAGTACTGCCAAACATAAAAAACGACTCCCATTCCGTGAAATGGGAGTCGACGGTGCGGAATGGGAGTCGCTTTTTGTGGTGTGACAGGCGGCGGGTGTCTGTCTAGTCCTGCCCGCTTTGCTGTGCCAGCCACTCCTTGGGCGACAGGCCGGTGACGGCCTTGAAGGTGCGGAAGAAGGTGCTTTCGCTGGTGAATCCCGACTGGCTGATGAGTTCGGAGACCTTCATGTCGGGCTGGTTGTGGAGCAGCTGCTGGGCGCAGCGCACACGGTATTCGCCCAAGAGCTGAGCGAAGGTGATGCCCCGCTGGCTGGCCAGACAGTCGGCGATGGCGCTGACGCTGACACCCAGCTCGGTGGCGACATCGGACAGCTTGAAGCGATGCTGCAGATAGTGCTGGTCTTGCTCCAAGAACTGACAGATGCGCTGCATCAGTTCCTCATCGCTTGGGGTGGCAGGTGCCTGACTGTCGGGCAGACTCTCTGCAATGGGCTTGTGGCGCTTGCTATTAATAATAATGTACGCGAGAGCGGAGAGAAGTGCTACTGCCACGATGACCCACAGCCATGCAGACGAACGGCTCTCCGCTATAACGGGCGCCTCACTATTGACATGCACCAGCCAGACGGTGGAGAGAGGGGCAAAGTTGTCGTGACTTGTGTTGACGCCACCGGTAATGACCAGGTTGCCGTCGGGAGTCAATACAGGAATGGTGCATCCCATATCGGGCATAGGATCTGTATAGAAGAGCTTCAGTTTTGCTTGCCAAGCCTTCTCCTGGCTCCGGGTGATGACGCTGGGGCCTGCTGGCATCTGGGCATAGTCGATGGTGAGGAAGTAGTAGCGGTTGCGCATGTCGCGGCCAACGACGTAGGCACGCTGTGCCTGCCGGTCGGCAATAGCAGGCGAGTCGTAGAGGATACTGTCGCCAAAGGGAGCCATCGGTATCACGCAATCGGTGGGCAGCAGCGTGAACACAGTGTCGCGCACCAAAGAGATGGCCAGTTGTCTGTCTGAGTTTACGACGGGCAACAGGTAGGAGTAGTCCCCCTCTTGCTCATCGCCAATGAAGCTGACGTCGCTGCTGAAAGAACGTTCAAAAAGCATGGGCTGCCACTCGTCCAGCAGCGGAACGCTGAACGGAGTGCCCTTCATGCGGTCGACAGTAGAGCTGCCCACAGGCTGGTAGCGGGTGTCGTGAGCCCCCAAGATGATGACATCACCATCAGATGTGCGGAAGATATAGGGGCACATACGTTCCACGGCCACCTCCTTGACCAGCGAAAAGGTCTTCTTGCCGTCGAACAGTTCAATAGCATCGTGATGAAAGTGATTGCCTACGATAACCACGCGACCACTGTCGAGCTCGATGCCTTGTGCCAGCGTGCGCTTGGTGTAGAGGCTGCTGAAGCCTGTGCAGGTGTGTGAGGCTGGGTCGTAACTTTCAACCAGATAGCTCTGCCCTATGCCTAACGGCTCACTATGACCGCCAGCCAGCAACACCTTTCCCGCTGTCAATGGCACAGCGAGGCCATTGTCGTGGGGGTATTCTGTTGGCAGCTGATGCCATTGGCCGTCCTTGTAGTATTCTGCCGTAGCTGTGGGCTTGAAGCCTTTGGTATGTCCACCCACCACCGTCAGCTCATCGCCTGCATAGAACATGTTGTGGCCGGCACGGGGAATGTTCAGCTCGGGCAGACGCTCAGCATTGACTTTTACGAGCGGGCATGCTGTCGTGTCGGCCAGAGTGGGGTAGGGCTGCTGACGATGGTCTGTCGCCTTATTGCCGTCGTCCGAGCAACAAATGACAAAGATGGCGCAAAAAAAGAGCAGACTGGCATGAAAGGCGAAACCGTTGCCATGTTTCAGAGAGTACATGTCTTTGTTTGGGTGATGTTTGTACGAGTGTCCGGGAGTGACTTGAAAAGTAAATTTTTTCGTTTCATGTTTGTTAGTTGTGTTAGTTGATTAGTTTATTTCTGGATGAATCCACGGTGCAAAAGTATGGAAAAAAACGAGACGACCAAAAAAAACGCGTAACTATTGCATGGCTGTGGCAAAAAAAGACATGTAAGATTATCCTTTCTTGTATTTCTTTCCGAACAAGTCGGAGTGTGTACCGGTGTTTAGGAGTACAAGGATAAGTTCTTGATTGTTTATCTCCCACACGAGCAGCCAGTTAGGCTGAATGAAAAAACAAAGCCTGAACGTCTTTATTGTAACCGTTAAAGAATAGTTTCGGATGTGATGCTGAGGCATCGCTTGCGAAACTTGAAGCAATAATATCTGTGAATAAATCTGTGAGATCTGTGGTATCTGTGAGACACAACTGATTTCAGCCTCTGTGTGAGATTCATCCCTGCGCATGCGCCCTTATTCGTCTCACAGATTTCACGGATCTCACAGATTGAATCACAGATTACATTCTCGTAGTTTATGGTCGCTTCGACACCCCGAAGAACCAATGTCTGATGCCTACGGCATCGCTTGCGAAACTTGAATTAAATGACTAATAAAGTGATGGGATTCAAAGGAACTTTTCGTGTTTTTCGCTATTTTCGTGTTTTTCGTGATTTCTTCTTTCCCCTTTCCGCTTTCTCTTCATTCGTTTTTTTCGCTATTTTCGTGTTTTTCGTGAATCCCCTCCCCCTCCCTCACGGGAGAGGTTGGGGATGTTTCTGCCTTACGGTTCGGTCGTGCCACCGTCGTCGCCGGCGTTGCCGTCGCCCTGTTCGCCCAGGGCAGCCAGCTTAGCGGCCAGTTCGGCAGCCTCGTCGGCGCGAGCCTTAGCCTGAGCGGCGCGTGTGCTGGTCTTCTCGAACTCGGCGTCGCGGAGCAAGTTGTCGAAGTCGGTGCCGAGGCTGAACAACACCTTCATGCCGGTGATGTCGGCGGCGGTGAAGTCCTCCACCTTCGCCTCGCCCTTGGTGGAGATGGTGGGCTCGAAGCTGCCGATGTTGGCCAGCTGTACCTTATAGCCCTGCAGCACCAGCTCGCGCATGCAGGAGCCCAGGTCGGAGAGCACGCCCACGATGGTGCCCTTCGAGAACACGGTGTTGTGCTCGGCCATGTGTGCGGCCAGTTCGTTGATGTTTACTACGCCCGTCAGCTGTAAGTTGCCGTAGGCCTTGGTCGTTCCCTTGATCGGATTCTTCTGAAGGGACACACTGTACTGAATCTTTTTCATGGTTTAGAGTTGAAGCCCCTCTCCCCGCTCCCCCGAGGGGGAGGGCCTCGCTACGCTCGAATGGCTGCGCTTTGAGGGGGGGTAATGAGGGGGGATGGATAATGGTTTAAGGTTGGGAGTTGGGGCCCCTCTCCCCGCTCCCCCGAGGGGGAGGGCCTCGCTACGCTCGAATGGCTGCGCTTTGAGGGGGGTAATGAGGGGGGATGGATAATGGTTTCAGGTTTAAGGTTAATGATGAGAGTTTAAGGTTAATGATTGGCTGTACCCATTTCGCTCTCTCCCTAACAGGGAGGGCGGGGGGAGAGTCCTGGGAGTCCCGGGCAGAGCGAAGCGTCGCAAGCGCCGAGCGGAAAGATGAGAGTTTGGAGTTTGGAGTCGCGCAGGCGCGAAGAGGTTTGTGTTTGACTCGCTTAAATCTTTACTCTGTACTCTCTACTCTTTACTCTCTAAAGCCCAAGGGCTTTCACATGCACGAGGTGATGCCGAGTGCGGTTGCCAGTGCGGTGAGTGCGGCGATGAGGGTCTGCACCGCCCAGCTCCAGATGCGTTTCTTGGTTTCTTTGTCCATGGTGTGAGAAGTCGCGCTTGCGCGCGAAGTTGAAAGATGAAAGTTTAAGGTTTAAGGTTAATGATGAGAGTTTAACGTTAATGATTGGCTGTTCCCATTCCG
>JAFXQT010000096.1 GCA_017526905.1 Bacteroidaceae bacterium
ATGCCGGGTGTTCGTGGCGGTCGCCAGGGTAGAAGTACTGGTTGGGGTCGCCGGCAAAGTTGCCCAGGCCCTCGTTCTCGTTCTTCACGGCATGGCTGTGCACGATGTCCATGATCACGGCCACACCTTTGGCATGGGCGGCATCGATGAGTTCCTTGAGCTCTTCGGGTGTGCCGAAGCGGGAAGAGGCGGCAAAAAAGCTGCTCACGTGATAGCCGAAGCTGCCATAGTAGGGATGCTCCTGAATGGCCATGATCTGGATGCAGTTGTAGCCGTCCTTGACGATGCGTGGCAGCACTTTCTCGCGGAATTCGGTGTAGGTGCCCACCTTCTCAGCGTCCTGTGCCATACCGATGTGGCACTCGTAGATAAGCAGCGGCGACACATTGGGCCGGAAGCGCTTCACCTGCCACTGGTAGGGCTGCTCGGGTGCCCACACCTGTGCGGAGAAGATTTTGGTCTGCTCGTCCTGCACCACGCGTGTGGCCCAGGCGGGAATGCGCTCGCCCTGACCGCCATCCCAGTGTACGTTCAGTTTGAACAGTTGTCCGTGTTTCATGGCCTTGGCAGAAAGGGTCACCTCCCAGTCGTTGGTTCCCTTGATGCGCTTCATGGCATAGGTCTTTTTCTCCTGCCACTGGTTGAAGTCGCCCACCACGAAGATGGCTGTGGCGTTGGGGGCCCACTCGCGCAGCACCCACTTGCCGTCGGGCATGTGGTGCAGTCCGTAGTAGAGGTAACCGGAGGCGAAGTCGGCCAGCTTTTGTTTGCCGCCGGTGAGTTCTTGGATTTTGGCCAGCGCATGTTCGTGCCTTCCGTTGATGGCATCGGCATAGGGAGCGAGCCACTCGTCGTTCTTAACCAGTTTGAGCACCGCCGGTTGAACTTGCTTGGCCTCGGCCTGCTTGTCGGAGGCCTTTGCAGGCTTCTTCTTGGCAGAAGTCTTGGCCACAGCGGATTTTGAAGATGCTTTCACCTTCTTTTCCTCTGTTGCTGTTTTCTTTGTTGCCATAATATGTAAGGTTGTTGTTAAACTGACGAAGGGCCGTTAGGCCTTGATCTTGAAGATTGCTTTGCGAACGGGCACGGGGGTGATGGCCGGTGCATGCCCATCCTGGGGGAAGTAGATGGTGAACTGCCCCGGCTGCACCATGAAATAGTTCTGTGCCAAGCCGTCGTAGAAGCTGATGTCGGCCTGCTCGTCATAGGGTGCTTCGGGCAGCTGACAACGTGGTATCCAGCCATGCTCCTCGGGAGCTGAGATGGGAATCTGGATGTCGATCATCCGATTGTGCGTTTCGAGGCGTGCATCTTCCCTACCCTTGGGGGCACAATCCATAATGTTCACGAAAAGATCCTCGCCCTCGATCTCGTGGTGGCCTACAGGAAGTGTGGTCAGGTCGGTGGTAGCTAAGAACTGTGCTACGCGCTTGAAGCGGGGATTCAAACAGCTATAGTTGCCTAATTGCTGAATGTCATCGATAATCATGTGTCTAAAAGTGTTTTTGCATTACTTTGCAAAAGTAGGCATTCCGCACGAAACATGAAAATTTTTAAGCCAAAAAGTACGCAAGCAAGCACAGAAAGGGCGAAATTCAGTATAAAATGAGCCTCAAAACGACAAAAGCAGCCTTGCTTGTGGCACTCGGTGACAATCTGTAAGTTGCGGGAGAGGCGCTTGGACAAAGGGCCAGAAAGTCAGCCACCCACCTGAAGCCCCCCCCTTGTGGAGAGAGAATTTTAGTGTGTATTTTCGCGGGAACGATATGGATGGTTAATGGTCGAGCACGCCGTGGGTGTAGTGACCGCGGCGAATGACGTTGCCGTTGCGGTCCTTCTCAACGAAATTGCCATGCCGCTCGTTGTTCTCATAGGAGCCTTCAAAGCGGATGCCGTCGGCGGTTTCCATGATGCAGGGGCCGTTCTTCTCGCCCGCACGGAAACGGCCCTTGAACTTAGTGTTGTCCTTCTGACGCAGGATGCCCTCGCCTTCCATCAGGCCATCCTTCCATTCGCCATCGTAGATGTCGCCGTTCTTCCAGGTGTACTTGCCGCGCCCCTCCTTCTTGTCATTGCGCCACTGGCCCACGTAGCTGGTACCGTCGGTAGCGGTGAAGGTGCCTGTGCCATGCTTCATGCCGTGGTAGAACTGCCCCACGTATTTGTTGCCGTTGGCATAGGTGAAGATGCCTTCGCCCTCGCGCTGGCTCTTGCGGTACTGCCCTTCGTAACGGTCGCCGTTGTTGAACTGATAGATGCCTTTCCCCTCGAGCGAGTCGTTGGCGAAATAGCCTTTATACACATCGCCGTTGGCATAGGTATAGGTGCCCTGGCCGTTCATTTTATTGTTGTGCCACATGCCCACGTAGGTGGAGCCGTTGCTCCAATGAAAGGTTCCCTGCCCCTGCTTGACGTCGTCCTTCCACCGGCCATCGTAGTAGGAGCCGTCGGCATAGACGTAGCGTCCCTGCCCCTCGCGCTTGTCCTCGACCCACTGGCCTTCGTAACGGTCGCCGTTGAAGTAGTTCATCACGCCTTCGCCCTGCTGGTAGTCGCGGTACCACAACCCGGTGTACTTGTTGTTGTTCTTGAAATAGAAGGTGCCGGTGCCGTGCTGCTGGTCCTGGAACCATTCGCCGTCGTAGCGCTCGCCGTCGGCAAAGGTATATACGCCATAGCCTTGGCGCTTGCCTTTCTCATAGTTGCCTTCATAGCGGTCGCCGTTGCGGAAGGTAGTCACACCCTTGCCGTAGGGCTTTCCGCGGAACATTTCTCCTTGATACTCGCCGCCGTCCTTGAAGGTGTAGTTGCCGATGACGATTTCCTGGGCGCCCAATGTGGCGCACAACAGGCTGATTATAAGAGTTGAGAATATATATCTGGTCATTCTTTTGCTGCACATTTGTGGTTATTCGGGTCCAAATATATCAAATATCTTCGACCTGCTGAAATTCGTTAACACCTTTTCACCCTAAGTGAGAAATCTTCACATTGCGGGCGGGTGCCGTCAGAGCCTGACCACCTCCTTGACGCCCTTTACGTTGGCCAGTTTCTGCACAAGCAGTTTCAGGCGGCTGGTGTCGTCGAGCAGGATGGTGAGTGTGCCGCTGAAGAGCCCGTCCTGGCTGTCGATGGAGATGGAGCGGAGCAGGATTTTCTCGTCCTTGGAAATAATGCTGGTGATGTTGTTGACGATGCCGAGGTCGTCCTGCCCCACCACACGCAACGTGATGGCATACTGGCTACCGCCCTTTCCGGCCCAGCGTGCCTTGAGTATGCGATAGCCGAAGCGGCTGCGCATGGCGGCCGCATTGGGGCAGTTGACGCGATGTATCTTGATGCCGCCACCGGCCGTGACGAAGCCGAACACCTCGTCGCCATACACCGGATGGCAGCAACGTGCCAACGTGAAATCCACGCCGCGCAGGTTCTCGTCGATGACCAGCACGTCGCCACTCTTTGTGGCCACCTGCTGGGCCTCGGTGGGCATGCTGAAGTTCTCGGCGCTCTGTGTCTGAGCGGGTGCAATCTCGCCGCGGTCGTAGCGCTGCTGGTGTGCATAGGCATCGAGGGCGCGGTTGATATCGAGTGTGCCGTCGGCCAGGGCCACATAGAAATCGGTGACGACCTTATAGCCCAGGCGGTTCATGGTATGCATCAGCGTGGCCTCGTCGATGTCCATCTTGCGATTCTTCAGCTTCCGCTCCAATTCTTCCTTGGCAAAGGCAGCCTGGCGTGCGGCCTGCTCCTTCAGGGCCTGCCGGATCTTGCTCCGGGCCCGTCCGGTCTTGGCCACCGAGAGCCAGTCCTGCTTGGGCACTTGGTTTTGGTGGGTCATGATTTCCACCTGGTCGCCGCTCTGCAGTTCCTGCCGCAGCGTGACCATGCGTCCGCCAATGCGTCCGCCCGTGCATTTGTTGCCCACCTTGGTATGGATGGCATAGGCAAAGTCGAGCACTGTGGCCCCCTTGGGCAGTTTGAAGAGGTCGCCCTTAGGTGTGAAAACAAACACTTCGTCCTCGTACAAATCCATGCGGAACTGGTCCATTAGCTGCAGGTCGTCGCCTGCCTCCAGCGCCTCGCGTATGTTCTGCAGCCACGACTCCACGCCGGCCTCGCCACCTTTCACGCCCTTGTAGCGCCAGTGTGCCGCCAGGCCGCGCTCAGCAATCTCGTCCATGCGTTCGGTGCGGATCTGCACTTCGACCCATTTCTTTTCGGGACCCAGCACCGTGATATGCAGGCTCTCGTAGCCGTTGGACTTAGGCACCGACAACCAGTCGCGCATACGTTTGGGGTTGCTTTGGTACATATCGGTGACGATGGAGAACACTTGCCAGCAGTCCTGTTTCTCGCGGTCGGGGGCCGAGTCCAGAATAACGCGAATGGCAAAGAGGTCATAGATGCCCTCGAAGCCGCAGCGCTGTTTCTTCATCTTCTGCCAGATGCTGTGAATGCTCTTGGTACGCCCCTTCATGTGAAACTTGAGTCCAGCCGCCTCGAGGCGCTCCCTCACGGGCCCGATGAACTGCTCGATATAGGCATCGCGGCTTTTCTTGGTGGCATTGAGCTTCTCCTTTATCATATAATAGGCATCGTGCTCCAGGTACTTGAGCGAGAGGTCCTCCAGCTCGCTCTTCACCTTATAGAGCCCGAGCTTGTGCGCCAAGGGCGCATAGAGATAGGCCGCCTCCATAGACACGCTGCGGCGGGCCTCGTCGTTGTCGGAGTCCTTGATCTGCCGCATCAGGCACAGCCTGTTGGCAATAAGGATGAGAATGACGCGCATGTCCTCGGCGAAGGAAAGCAACAGCCCGCGGAAGTTCTCGCTCTGCACGCTGGGGTTCTTCTGATAGAGGCTACGCACATTGTTGAGGCCGCGCACGATGACGGCCACTTCCTCGCCAAAAAGACGCTGCACCTGCCCAATGTCAAGCATGCCAACCAACACCAGCCCGTCCAACAACACGCCCAAAATGGCGGCACGCGTCAGACCTATCTCCTGGGCCACGACCAGCGCCGTCTGCACATCAACCACCAACGGCGACATGCCAAAGGCGTTGCGTTGCAACGCATCTGAATCCACAGCCTGCGCCATGATTTGCCTGATGTTGTCACAGTCGTCGGCATGGAGTTCGGACTTGGTCAATTCCAGCAGCTGGTCCTGCAATGTGCGCAACTGGCACAATTCGTCCTGAGTAAGATGCATAGTATGGGGCATATATCACTATTTACGTCAAAAACTGCGCGAAGTTATCATTTTTTTCTCAATTATGCTGCACTTTTGAGGCTTTTTTACTACTTTTGGGCGGAATTTAAACTTTTAACCAACCACACAAACGTATGTTATCTGCAGAAGACAGAAAGCAGCTGGACGCCAAGGGCATCAGCGAAGCACAAATCGAACGTCAGCTACAGCAGTTCCGCGAAGGGTTTCCCTACCTGCGGCTGAAAGCTGCAGCATCCATCGGGAACGGCATCCTGGCACTGGACAACATCGCCTGCCAAGGCTTTGTCGAAGCTTGGAGCAACTATGTAGCCGAGGGGCACCACATCACGAAATTCGTTCCGGCCAGCGGTGCTGCATCGCGCATGTTCAAGAACCTGTTTGAGTTTTGCGAGAGCGACTATGACACCCCGCAGACCGACTTTGAACACACTTTCTTCGACCACATTGAACAATTCGCCTTCTACCCCGCCCTGGACGATGCCTGCCATGTGCTGCACGGCGCTGGCGTGCAAGCACTGATGAGCGAGGGGCGGTACAAGGACGTCGTCCTGGCCCTGCTGGGCGAGGAGGGCCTTAACTACGGCCAACTGCCTAAGGGCTTGCTCCAGTTCCACGCCTACGACGACTGCGCCCGAACGCCGTTGGAGGAGCACCTTGTTGAGGCGGCCCTGTATGCCACCAGCCAGGGGCGCGCCGACGTGCATTTCACGGTATCGACCGAACACCGCGAACTGTTCGAGCAGCTGGTGCAACGGGTATTGCCGCTGTACGAGGCCAAGTACGGCATCAAGTATCAGGTCAGCTTCAGCGAGCAGAAGCCATCCACCGACACGCTGGCTGCCACAATGGACAACGAACCCTTCCGCACTGACGACGGACGCCTGCTGTTCCGTCCCGGCGGCCACGGCGCGCTGATACAGAACCTGTCCGACCTGCCGAGCGACGTGGTGTTCATCAAGAACATCGACAACGTGGTGCCCGACCGCCTGAAACCGGCCACCACGCTGTGGAAGCAGATTATCGCCGGCGTTCTGGTCGATGCTCAGCGCACCCTGTTCGCCTATCTGCAAAAGCTGGATAGCGGCAACTATGGACAGGCCGATATCGACGAGATGCTGCACTTCCTGCGCAACGACCTGTGCTGCGAAATTCCGGGCATCAAGGAACTGCCTACCACCGAACAGGTGGCACTGCTACAGCAAAAACTGAACCGCCCCCTGCGCGTGTGC
The DNA here is from genome assembly GCA_017526905.1 of Bacteroidaceae bacterium. Lineage (GTDB taxonomy): Bacteria > Bacteroidota > Bacteroidia > Bacteroidales > Bacteroidaceae > Physcousia. The sequence continues at coordinate 6,460 of JAFXQT010000096.1, forward strand.
GGCGTGGTGAAAAACGTGGGCGAACCCGGCGGCGGCCCGTTCCTGGCCTACAATGCCGACGGGTCGATAAGCCCGCAGATACTGGAGTCGTCGCAAATCGACACGCACAACCCCACTTATATGAAAATGTTTACGGGCGGCACCCATTTCAACCCTGTGGACCTGGTGTGCGCCATCCGCGACTATAAGGGCAACAAGTTCGACCTGCCAGCCTTTGTCGATCCAGCCACGGGCTTCATCTCCTACAAGTCGAAGGCAGGCAAGGAACTGAAAGCGCTGGAGCTGCCGGGCCTATGGAATGGCGCCATGTCCAACTGGAACACCATCTTCGTTGAGGTACCGTTGGAGACGTTCAACCCCGTCAAGACCGTGAACGACCTGCTCCGTGAGCAGCATCAGTAAGTAGCTGCACGATGCTCGGCGGGCACGTTTTTAGTAACCGTAAAATAATAAGTTGGCATGATTTGGCTCAGATTTCCAGTCCCTTTTTGCTCTGCGAAGAAGGAATTATGCGGACATAACAACTGATGAGCAAGGCAAACATGGACTGAAAGACGAGCAAAAGAATCACTACAACAAATCGTACCAAGTTATTTTTTACGGTTACTAAGGGCTAACACAAAAAAAACTTTGCACTTTAGTCCTCATTGTATAAACTTTTTACTACCTTTGCGCCCGCAAAAGCACCAATAGGTCGGTTCCGTAGCTCAGCTGGATAGAGCAACAGCCTTCTAAGCTGTGGGTCTCGGGTTCGAATCCCGACGGAATCACGCAGCAAGGAAGACACACGCATCTGTGTCTTCCTTGCTGTTTTTGTATGGCTTATCTATTTGATACGCACGCGCCCCGACCATGTGTCCCACCTCTCGCTCGGCCAAAAGGGAGGGGCTGTAGGACGGGAGCGTGTGTCAGCCATAGGAATGGAAACATCCGAAACTTGCTTCTCTACTCTTTACTCTTTACTCTCCAGATGATGTGCCGACAAAGGCTTTTGGGGGAGGGCGTGCACGGATTTTTGCCAGGTCCCATCACAAAGAATAAGGGAAGTCAATCTTTCCGACTGACTTCCCTTATCTGTACGCCCTCAGGGGCTCGAACCCTGGACCCATTGATTAAGAGTCAATTGCTCTACCAACTGAGCTAAGGACGCATGGCGTTACATTCGTTGGAAATGCGCTCATTTCCTGAATGCGGGTGCAAAGGTAGGCCATTTTTGCGAATTGGCCAAACTTTTAGGCACTTTTTTATGAACTAATTCTCTCTTCCCCATCCTGCCTGCACCATGCAAGGCAGGGCGGGGAGTAAGGAATCAGATGATTTCAAGCTGTTTGAACACGCGCGTCAGCGCATCGACGGCCCGATCTACCTGTTCGCGTGTATGGGTGGCCATGAGTGCCACACGCACCAGTGTGTCCTGCGGCGCACAAGCGGGCGGTATAACAGGGTTGATGAACACGCCTGCCTCGAAGGCCAGTTTGGTCACGAGGAAAGTCTTGTCCATGTCGCGCACATAAAGCGGAATGATAGGACTCTCCGTGTCGCCAATCTCAAAGCCGGCATCGCGGAAGCGCTTCAGCGCATAGTTCGTGACATCCCACAGCGCCTGGATCCGTTCGGGCTCGTTCTGTATAATATGCAGAGCCTCGCGAGCAGCAGCGGTGGCTGCGGGTGTATCGGATGCCGAGAAGATATACGTGCGGGTGTTGTGTCGCAGATAGTTGATGATGGTACTGTCGGCAGCAATGAAGCCGCCGATGCTGGCCAGGCTCTTGGAGAAGGTGCCCATGATAAGGTCAACCTCGTCGGTCAGACCGAAATGGTCACACACTCCGCGTCCCTGTCGGCCAAACACGCCAAGTCCGTGAGCCTCGTCTACCATAATGGCAGTGCCGGGGTACTTGTGCTTCAGCGCTACAATCTCGGGCAGTTTGGCCAGGTCGCCTTCCATGGAAAAGACACCGTCCACAACGATCAGTTTGACTGCACCCTCGGGGCATTTCTGGAGTTGTTTCTCCAGATCCTCCATATCGTTGTGCTTGTACTTGAGGCGCGTTGAGAAGCTGGCACGGGTGCCATCCACGATGCTGGCGTGGTCGCGATCGTCACAAATGATATAGTCGTGGTGGTCGGTGAGCACGGCCAGGACGCCGCTGTTCACTGTGAATCCCGTGGGGAAGCAGAGGGCTTCGTCCTTGCCTACGAACTCTGCCAGTTCTTTCTCCAACTGCACGTGCAAGTCTAACGTGCCATTCAGGAAACGGCTGCCGGCGCATCCGCTGCCATACTGGCGCATAGCCTTGATGCCAGCTTCGATGACACGCTCATCGCCTGTCAGCCCTGTGTATGCGTTGGAACCGAACATCAGCACGCGATGGCCTTCCATCACCACTTCGGTTCCCTGCTTGCCCTGGATCTCACGGAAATAGGGGTAGATTCCTTCTGCCTTATATTTCTGTGGCAAATCGTAACGGGCCAGTTTTTCTTGTAATAGTCCCATATATATAATAAGGTGTAAAAACAGCTCAAAGGCATTTCTGTTATTCAGAAAGCGCGGCAAAGGTACGGAAATATTTTGTAAGTCGGTGCATTTTTGCACAAAATGTTTGGTTTTGTACACATATTTGTCGTGTTTGTTGGCATCAATGGAAAGTAATGCTATCTTTGTCGCGACAATAAACAACGGAATAGCAACCTAACACTATCACCACAACCATGAAACATATACTGTCCAATGGCATCATCGAGGTGGTCATCTCATCGAAGGGTGCCGAATTGCAGAGCCTGCGTCGGGTCAGCGCTCCAACCGAATATATGTGGCAGGGCGATGAGGCCTACTGGGACCGCCGCTCCCCTATCCTATTCCCCATCTGCGGCACGCTTTGGCAGCACGAAGCACACATTCATGGGCAGCCGTTCGCCATGACTCAGCATGGCTTTGCCCGCGACATGGAGTTCGAACTCACGACCAACGAGGACCGGCACATGGTCTTTACGGCCCGTGCCGACGAAGAGAGTCACCGCCACTTCCCCTACGATTTTGAACTTATCATAGAATACACCCTGCTGCGGGCCACACTGACGGTGGGCTGGACGGTGCGCAACACGGGGCATGCTGTAATGCCCTTCCAGATAGGCGCACACCCAGGGTTCAACTACCAGCACTTTCGTGCCGACGACGAGGTGCACGGCTTTCTCACGTTCGATGCCGGCTCGCCTCTCATCAGCACAGCGCTCAGCGGGCCCTTCGTCACGAACGGCTCGTTTGACGTGCCGATGAATACCGACGATATGCTGCCGCTGACGAACCACACCTTCGACTGCGACACCATTATCGAGGCTAGCGGGCGGGTGCACCGCGTTACGCTGCACGACAAGGAGGGAACGCCCATCCTCACCGTGAAGCACCAGATGCCCATCACCGCGCTATGGTCGCCTTGCGGCGGACGCGCACCGTTCCTGTGCATAGAGCCTTGGCACGGCTGCCCGGACAGCATCAACTACACCGACGACTTCTCCCGCCGGGCATTTACCGAAACGGTGGCACCGGGCTGTGCATGGCACACGGAATATAAGATTATCCTGGAATGACGCTCTCTATCCTCATTCCCACCTACAACTATGACGCGCTGGCACTGGTCAGTGCTATGCGGGAGCAGATTAGCGTTTGCGGCATCGATGCCGAAATCATCGTTGGCGACGATGCCTCCGACCATGACAACGGTTGGCTGGCACAGCTGGACCAGTGGCCGGAGGTGCGGGTGCTGAGAGCAGCACACAACCTGGGGCGTGCCGCCAACCGCAACAGCATGGCCGAAGCCGCCCACGGACAATGGCTGCTGATGACCGACTGCGATGCCCTGCTCCCAACCAGCTTTTCGCTGACGGCCTACATGGAGGCAGCCCGCCAGGTGCCGGTGGTGTGCGGCGGACTCAGGCACCCCGACACCAATCCCTGCCCCGAAGCCACCCTTCGCTACAAGTACGAGCGGCACGCCGACCGCCACCGCAGTGCCGCAGAACGCATGGTACACCCCTACGCACAATTCAGCACGTTCAATTTCCTGATCCGGCGCGACGTGTTTCTCGGCATCCGGTTCGACGAGGCATGCAAGGATTATGGCTACGAAGATGCGCTTTTCGGCGTGGAGTTGAAACGCCGCGGCATACCGTTGCTGCACATAGACAACGCACTGGTTCACATAGGGCTGGAACCGAACGACGTGTTTCTACGGAAAAGCGAAACGGCACTGCGCACACTGCACACTCTGAATGGGCGCATGAGCGGCCACAGCCGGGTGGAGAACATGGCCGTGCGCCTGCAGCGACTGCACTTGGCAGGCATTGCCCGCACGGTGTACCGCCTGAGCCGCCCCCTGCTGCAGCGCAACCTGCTGGGACAGCACCCCAGCCTCGCCGTATTTGCCTTCTACAAATTGGGATTCTTCCTTACGCTTTGAAGCGTTCGCCCCACAGCTGCACCATCCGCTCCCTCAGCTTGGCCTCGGCCGCATTGGGCTGGGCGTGCCAGAAGCGTTGGTCGATGCCATCGGGCAGGAACTGTTGTTGCACGAAATGATTCTCATAGTCGTGCGCATATTTATAGCCCTTGCCATAGCCCAAATCCTCCATCAAGTCGGTGGGCGCATTGCGCAGATGCAGCGGCACGGGCTGGTTGCCCGTCTGCTTGACAAAACTCATTGCCTCATTGATGGCCATGTAAGCCGAATTGCTTTTGGGCGAAGTGGCCAGGTAGATGGTAGCTTCGGCCAACGGGATGCGCCCTTCAGGCCAACCAATTTTCATCACCGTGTCGAAGGCCGCATTGGCCAGCAGCAGTGCGTTGGGATTGGCCAGACCGATATCCTCCGATGCGGAGATTACCAGCCTCCGTGCAATGAATGCCGGATCCTCGCCGCCTTCGATCATACGCGCCAGCCAGTAGATGGCGGCGTCGGGGTCGCTGCCACGGATGCTCTTGATAAAAGCCGAGATAATATCATAGTGTACCTCACCGTTTTTGTCATAGGCCAGCGGATTCTGCTGCAAGCGGTCGGTAACGAGCTTGTTTGTCACCACCACCTCGTCGGCATTATCGGTAATCATCTCCATGATATTAAGCAACTTGCGCGCATCGCCGCCGCTGAAGCGCAGCAGCGCCTCCGTCTGCTCGAAGGTGATGTGTTTCTTGCGCAGTTCCACGTCCTCGGTAGCGGCACGATGAGCCAGTTGCAACAGGTCGTCGTTCTGCAGCGGCTTGAGCACATAGACGGCGCAACGCGATAGCAGCGGCCGGATTACCTCGAACGACGGGTTTTCGGTGGTGGCCCCGATGAGTGTTACCACGCCTTGTTCCACGGCACCGAGCAGCGAGTCCTGCTGTGACTTGCTGAAACGGTGAATCTCGTCGATGAACAGGATGGGGCTGGCCTCGGAGAAGAAACGGCCGCTGCGAGCACGCTCGATCACTTCGCGCACGTCCTTCACGCCGCTGGTCACGGCGCTCAACGTATAAAAAGGTGTCTTAAGCGTGTGCGCGATGATCTGTGCCAGCGTGGTCTTGCCCACTCCGGGAGGGCCCCAGAGTATGAAGGACGACACACGTCCGCTGTCAATCATCTGGCGCAGGATAGCGCCCTCGCCCACTAAATGCTGCTGGCCGATATAGCCGTCAAGCGACGTGGGGCGCATTCGTTCTGCCAAGGGTTTCATAAGAATGGGGGAAATTGGAGCGATAAACGGGACTCGAACCCGCGACCCTCGGCTTGGGAAGCCAATGCTCTACCAACTGAGCTATTATCGCGTTTGCGACCACAAAGGTAGGTGAAATGGGCGAGTTGTGCAAATTTATGCAGAAAAAAGTGCGTTTTTTTGCTCAAAATTGCAACAATGTAACTATCTTTGCCCCAACAAAGCCCTACAGCAACCATGATTATAGCCATCCTTACTCTGATTCTGTGCAGTTATCTGCTGATAGCTACCGAGCACATCACACACATAAACAAAGCCACCATCGCAATGTTTGCCGGCGTGGTGGGCTGGATTCTTTTCATGTGTACAGGTTCGGACTTCGTGATGAAGATGCATGGCGAAGGGCTGACGCAGTGGGCGGGCAGCCTCGGCGCCACCTCGCAGGTGGTCAAGGAGTACATCGCCTCGCACATCTTCGTGCGCTATGCAGCCGACCTTGGCGCCATCGCCCTGTTCCTGCTGGCCACGATGAATATTATGAGCGTGCTGAATGCCGACGGTTGCTTCGACCCCATACCGCAATGGCTGCGCACACGCAACAGCCGTCACCTGTTGTGGGGCCTGGTGGCCTTCACCTTCGTACTCTCGGCCAACGTGGACAACCTCACCACCACCATCCTGATGCTTATGCTGATGCGCAAACTTGTGGCCGACCGCCGCTCGCGCCTGTGGCTGGGCTCGGCCATTGCCATTGCCGCCAACTGCGGCGGCGCCTTTACGGTGATAGGCGACGTGACCTCGCTTGTGGTGTGGACGAAGGGTGCCGTCACGCCCACCAACTTCTCGGCAGCCCTAATCCTTCCGTCGCTGGTAGCCACCGCCATCCCCGTGGCTTTCATCAGCCATTCCATGCCCCAGCATATCGACCTGATACGACCCACCACCACCTACCGCGGCGACTGCGAGCCGCTGGCCTCGTGGCAGCGTTGGGTGCTGCTGGTCATCGGCCTGGGCGGCCTGTGGTTCATACCCACCTTCCACCGCATCACACTCCTGCCCCCCTTCCTGGGTGCCTTGTGCGTGCTGGGCGTGCTGTGGGTGGTGCACGAAGTGTTCAACCACCGCCAGATCAAAAGCGGACAGCCCGTCAGCATCCTGGGCGAGCGCCAGTTCCAGTTTGCCAGCATACAGACTATTATGTATTTCGTGGGCGTGTTCCTGTGCGTGTGCGTGTTCATCGAAACGGGCGTGATGCAAGCCATCTCTACCTGGTGCGACCAATGGATACACAACATCTATCTGATGAGCCTGGCCATGGGCTGCCTCAGCGCTTTCCTGGACAACGTGGCACTGGTGCTCACGGCCATCAACATCTACCCCGTGCTACCCGATGCAGCCAGCGTTGCGGCAGGGGTGGCAAACCCCGAGTATGTCGAGGCTTTCCTGCAGAACGGCCAGTACTGGCACCTGATCATCTACAGCGGCTGCGTGGCCGGCTGCCTGCTGCCCATAGGCAACCTGGCCGGCTACGAGCTGATGAAAGCCGAGGAGATGACCATTGGCTGGTACGTCCAGCACGTAATGCCTAAGGTGCTGGTTGGCTGGCTGGCCGGCCTCGGCGTTTATTTCATGGTGGATATGTGGTTGCGTTGACAGACCACGTGACAAGGGAAAAAACGGCCAATGATTTATATTCTATCTATCATCTATCACTAAACCTACTTTCAGCACTGGTAACCAACAATATACAAGTGATAGATACATTTTCAAAGTGATAGATAATCTATCATTTTTCCGCTTTTCACCCACTCACAGCACCACCCTTACAGCTAAAAAGAGACTACAAATCTGAGCTATATCAGACCAACTTACTCAAGTTGCATTAATTACTAAGTAACCGTACAGAAACATCTGAGGAGGATGTACACTGCCGCAGGATGGAAATGAAACAAATGTGAACAGCACCAATAAACACAGGCAACATCTTGTACTTATTGCAGGCGAAGTCAAAGTCCAAGCACTTCGAGCCATAAGTCCAAGCACTTCGAGCCATAAGTCCAAGCACTTGCTGGCACAAGCCGTACGTCTTACCCGCACAAGCCGTACGGCTTACCCGCGCAAGCCGTACGCTTTACCCGCACAAGACGTACGTCTTAAAGCCTCAAGCCGTATGCTCTGGTCGCGTACCTAAAGGCACGCTTATTTCACGGCCTACATACCAGCCATAGGAATGGCTGGCCGCTCGACCTCTGGTCGCTTCGACACTTCGAAGAACCAATATCTGATGCCTACGGCATCGGCTGTGAGGTACTTCCGAAACTTGAGTATGCATATATGCCTCAAAGAGTATGCATATATGCCCCAAAGGGTATGCTTATTCTGCTGTTTTTACCTACAAATCTATCATCTATCACTGAATCTATCACTGAATCTATCACTGAATCTATCACTGAATCTATCACTGAATCTATCACTACCATTCCCGCTGGTTATCAATACACTAACCCTATTTAGTGATAGATGATAGATACATAAGCAAATAATAGTTGAACTCAAGCGGATGTGATGCCGTAGGTAGCTTATATGGCAGCCTGCCATATCAATAGCTGGTAATAAGGGTGCTATAGAGTCAGCGTGCCGCGTAGATACGCAACAAATTGTGGAGTGGCGCACCTAAAGGTATGCCTTCAAAGTGCAGCAAGTGTAAATCAGGGTAAATCAAGGTCGGGTGAGGCGCGTGTCTTCAATAGTTAAGCCACTGACCATAATTAAGCCTACCGAAGCACTTGCGTGCAAACTTTAGTTAAATAGTGCAAAATATTTGCAGGAAAGTTCTGATAACACTAACTTTACACCGATTTTCAAAAGATTACGACTATGGCAAAGCGAAGAATCCTCAAGAAAAGAATCAAAGACATCTCTGAAGCGCTGCTTGTGGAGTGCATGGCTGTGAAGCAAAACCACCCCACTGTACAGGACTCTGATTTGGAAAACATCGTGAAGAGTATCCTCATGATGCACTATGACTTTACGGCTCGACTGAGCCACGTGGACAAGCGCCAGGTGCGGCGCTTCTTTGCACAGTTGAAGGACGACCTCAGCGTGAGCACAAACGAAATCATCGATCACATTTATCACCTCTAAGCACCCATCTTTTTTACGATAATGATGCAGTCTGTTTGCCGTTTCATCCTGTACCGTATGATGGGATGGACGGCCCAAGTAAGTGTGCCTCACCCCAAAAAGTATATCATCGCACTGGCCCCACACACCAGCAACTGGGACTTCCTGATGGGACAGCTGTACAGCCGCGCCGAAGGGTTCCGCTGCGACTTCATGATGAAGAAGGAGTGGTTCTTCTGGCCGCTGGGTCCCCTGTTCCGCGCCATGGGTGGCATACCCGTGCAGCGAAGCCGCCACACCAGCCTGACCGACCAGTTGGCACAGGTGGCACGCAGCCGCGACGAGTTCCACCTGTGTGTCACACCCGAAGGAACACGAAAGGCAGTAACTGAATGGAAACGAGGTTTCTACTACATTGCCCTTAAAGCAGATATTCCAATCCTGCTCTACGGCCTTGACTATGGCAGCAAACGCATTGTTTGCACCAAGATGCTGCAGCCTTCGGGCGATGCAGAGGCCCAAATGGCCGAGATCAAAGACTATTTCAAAGACTTCAAGGGGAAACACCCCGAGTTGTTTACTATCTGACCCCACAATGAACTTTCTACCACACAAACACGCACACACTTCACACGTCCTCTTCCTGAAAAGCACCCTGCTGGCGCTGCTGCTTGCATGCACGCCCGGCAGCCCTGCCACGGCCCAGACCAAGGAGGTGAGCGCCAAACTGGCCACCTTCTTCCAGAACTACCCACTGGGCTTCAACACACCGCCCACCAACTGCACGCTGACCGACGTCCAGGCCGATGACTCGGCCCGGGTGCTGCACATTTACGTGAACGAGGTGCTTGGTATGAAGCGCTTCACAGAGGCCGAAGTGTTGCAGCTGTACACACAACTGAAGGGCCTGCTCCCGCCCCCCTACACCGACTACCTGCTGCGCGTTTACTCGCAGAAGATACTTATCGACGACCTTGTGCAAGGCGGCTGGCACGGCCATCCGCAGCGCACATGGCAGCACACCGCCCACCAAGGCGACGCATGGGTGACACCACTCTCCCGCCCCTTCGACATCAAGCACGGGCTGGACGGCCACCATCTGTGTCTGTGGGCTTCGCACGGACGCTTCTACTCGCACGAGGAAAACACGTGGCGGTGGCAGCGGCCGCGCCTGTTCTGCACCACCGAGGACCTGCTGTCGCAAACCATCGTCGTTCCCTACCTGATGCCTATGTTGGAGAATGCCGGCGCCATACTCTATTCGCCGCGCGAACGCGACTGGCAGCGACACGAGGTTATTGTGGACAACGACACACCGCTGCAGCAGGGCACCTATGCCGAGCAGCGCGGCTCGCATGCCTGGCACACAGACACGACAGGTTTTGCACACCTGCAGCACACCTACCACGACGGCGATGACGTCTTCGGCAGTGGCACCTCCCGCTTTGCCACAGCACAAAACCGGCCTGCCCAGCACTCGACCGTCTCGTGGACGCCCGACATACCCGCCTCTGGGCGCTATGCTGTGTATGTGTCTTATGTCAGCCACCCGCAGGCCGTAACCGACGCGCACTACACCGTGCGCCACCGCGGCATCGACACCCACTTCTTGGTGAACCAGCAGATGGGCGGCCGCACGTGGGTGTACCTGGGCACCTTCGACTTCGCCGCCGGCAGCAGTCCCGACAACTGTGTGCTGCTGACTAACCAGAGCGGCCAGCGCGGCGTGGTGTCGGCCGACGCCGTTCGCTTCGGCGGCGGCATGGGCAACATCGCCCGCGGTGCCGACAGCCTCTCGTGCCGTGTGAGCGGCATGCCACGCTTCCTCGAGGCGGCGCGCTACAGCACACAATGGTATGGCATGCCCTATGCGGTATATGCCAACAAGCAGGGAGCCAACGACTATGCCGAGGACATCAACGCCCGCAGCCTGGCCCTGAACTATCTGGCCGGCGGCTCCTGCTACCTGCCGGCCGACAGCGGCCTGCGTGTGCCCATTGAGCTGAGCCTGGCTCTGCACACCGACGCCGGCTACAAGCGCGACCACTCCAACATAGGCTCGCTGGGCATCTATACCACCGCTCCTGCCGAGGGCATGCTGCCCGGCGGGATGCAACGCCTGGCCTCGCGCGACTTGTGCGACCTGATTCTGAGTCAGGCCGATGCCGACCTGCGCGCCACCTACGGGCAGTGGAACCGCCGCCACATGTTCGACCGCAACTACAGCGAGACCCGCGAGCCGCTGGTGCCATCCGTCATCTTCGAGATGCTGTCGCATCAGAACTTTGCCGACCTGATGAAGATGCACGACCCGCACTTCAAGTTTACGCTGGCACGTGCCATCTACAAGGGCGTGCTGCGTTTCGTCAGCGCTGCCCACGGGCGCAATGACGCCATTGTGCAGCCGTTGCCCGTGCGCCAGCTGGCCGCCGATACCGATGCACGCAACCACACCATCCGCCTTACCTGGGCGCCCACCCACGACCCCTTGGAGCCATCGGCCACCCCGACCGCCTATGTAGTGTACCATGGTGAGGCGGGCGGCGACCTGGACAACGGCACCGTGGTTGACGAGCCCTCGTTCACGCTAAATCACGCACGGACAGACGTACTGCACACCTTCCGCGTGGCAGCCCTGAACAGCGGCGGCACAAGCATGCCATCGGCCACCATCTGCGCTGCCATCAGCTCGGCACAGGCGCCCAAAGTGCTGGTGGTGGACGCGTTCGACCGCCTGGCAGGCCCCTACCCCGTGGAGACCGACTCGACACAAGGTTTTGACATGCTCACTGACATCGGGGTGCCGATGGCACGGATGCCCGGCTACTGCGGCCGCCAGCTGTGCTTCGACCGCAAAGGCATCGGGCGCGAGGACAGTAGCGGTCTGGGCTACAGCGCCTCCGAGCTGGAGGGAACTATCATTGCCGGCAACACGCAGGACTGGAGTGTGCGCCATGCCGAAGACATGATGGCCTGCCTGCCCCTGAACATAGCCTCGTGCACGGCCGATGCGCTGGAACGCGATGCCGTGGACCCCGCCACCTTCGACCTGCTGGATGTGATATGCGGGCTGAACAAGGCCGACGGCTACAGCCTCAAACAGGTGCGCGCTTTCCCACCCGCCGTGCGCCAGGCCATGGCCACCCTGACGCGTCTGGGCGGCTCAGTACTGACCAGCGGTGCCTTCATCGGCTCGGACATGACCGACGACAACGAGCGCGTGTTCACCCGCACCGTGCTGAAATACGAATATGCAGGCGCACTGCTCACCGACAGCATCGGCAGCCTTAGTTCGTGGGACGACACCTTCAGCATCTACAACCAGCCCAACGAAACCAGCTACATGGTGCCGGCGGCCGATATGCTGGCGCCCATCGACGGCGCTTTCAGTTCGGTGGCTTACGCTCCTGGCGGACAGTCGGCTGCCGTGTCCTACGCCGGTACAGACTACCGCACTATGAGCCTGGGCTTCCCGCTGGAGAGCATCACCGATGCCACCCAGCGCCGTCACCTTATGCTCAGCATCCTCAACTTCCTCCTGCACAAGCAGTAACAAGCAGCACACACATGTCCAACCCCTATTTCCAGTTCAAGCAGTTCACCGTCCGCCACGAGCACTGCGCCATGAAAGTAGGCACCGACGGCGTGCTGTTGGGGGCATGGGCGCCGCTGCCCGACAGCGGCCAAGGGCTGGACATAGGCACCGGCACCGGCCTGCTGGCGCTGATGGCGGCCCAACGTGCGCCGCAGATGCACTTCACAGGCATCGACATCGATGCCGAAGCAGCCCGGCAGGCAGCCGAGAACGTTCAAGCATCGCCCTTTGCCCACCGCATACGCATCAGCCACTGCCCACTGCAGCAGTTTGAAGGCAACACCTATCAGGCCATCCTGTGCAACCCGCCCTATTTCGAGGAATCGCTCCTGCCCCCCGAAGCACGACGCACCACCGCACGCCACACCCTGCAGCTCAGCTTTGCCGAACTGGCCGCTGCCGCCGCACGCCTGCTGGCGCCAGACGGCATCTTCTCGGTGATCCTGCCGGCCACCGCTTTTGCCACCTTCCACGACCTTTGTCTGGACAACGGGCTGCATCTGCTGCGCCGCTGCGACGTGCACACCACCTCCCGCAAACCGGCAAAACGCATTCTGGCTGCCTACACCCACACCCTGCAGCCTGCCGCGACCGAACAACTCATTCTTCAGGACGGCAACAGCCGCAGCGAAGCCTACAGCCGCCTGTGCAGCGACTTCTATCTGCACTGAGCTTGCAAAAAACGGAAATAAATTTGTTTTTTCGCTTGTTTACCCGTACCTTTGCAGCCGTTTCAACATAGATAGCCTCAAAATGTCAGATAACAATACTCCATTTGCTTTAATTGCCGACTACGAATTGGACAGCAGCATGCCCAAGGAATTGTCCATTCCTGATTTCGTGCCTGTCTTGTTTCTGCGCCACCTGGTCCTGTTCCCGGGCGTAGTGATGCCCATCACCGTGGGACGCTCCAGTTCGCTCTCGGTGGTGAAGCGGGCCTATGAGAAGGAAAGTTTGCTGGTGGCCTTGACACAGATAAACCCAGAAGTGGACTACCCAACCAAAGGCGACTACTTTGACGTTGGGGTGCTGTCGCGTGTGCTGAAAGTGCTCGAAATGCCCGACGGCAACACCACTGCCATCATTCAAGGCATGATGACCGTGAACGTGATTGACGCTCACGAAAAGAACAACCACACCGAAGTGTCGGTGACCGAGCGCCCAGAGAACGAGGCCGAGACAAAGGGCAAGGTGTACAAGGTGCTGAAGGACACCATTCATGAGCGCCTGCAGGAATATGCCTCCCTCACCGACATGCCCACCGAGCCCCTCTATGCCTTGAACAGCATGAAGGCAACGCCCTTCTACGTGAACATCATGGCTGCGAACTTGCAACTGCCCACCGAGGAAAAGATGAAGATGCTGCAAACGCAAAGCCCACTGGAACGAGGCTCGATGCTGCTGGAAGCCATCAGCAGCGAGATTCAGTATGCACGCATCCGCAAGGAGATAACGCAGAAAACACAGGTGGACCTGGACAAGCAGCAACGTGACTACTTCCTGCAACAGGAACTGCGCAACATCCAGGACCAGCTGGGACAGGACACCGACAACGACATCACCGAGATGCGCTTCAAGGCCTCACAGCTGAACATGAGCGAGGAAGCCATGAAGGTCTTCGAACGGGAGATACAGAAGTTGGAACGCATCCCACAGCAAAGCCCCGACTACAACATACTGTTCAACTACCTGCAAACGCTGCTGCAACTGCCTTGGAACAAGTTCTCGAAGGACAACCTGGACCTGAAGAATGCCCAACGCGTGCTGGACCGTGACCACTACGGCATGGAGGAGGTGAAGGAACGGATACTGGAACACCTGGCCGTGCGCAAGATGCGCGGCGCCAACCTCAAGCCAACCATCATCTGCCTGTACGGCCCTCCCGGCGTGGGCAAGACCAGCCTGTGCAAGAGCATTGCTGCAGCCCTGAAGCGCAAGTACGTCAGGGCATCGCTCGGCGGACTGCACGACGAGGCCGAGATTCGCGGACACCGCCGCACCTACATCGGGGCCATGCCAGGTCGTATCATCAAGGACATCATCAAGGCGGGCACCGACAACCCCGTGTTCGTGCTGGACGAAATAGACAAAGTGACACAAACCGCCGTGCATGGCGACCCGGCCAGCGCACTGCTCGAAGTGCTCGACCCCGAACAGAACCAGGCCTTCCACGACAACTACCTCGACCTGGACTATGACCTATCCAAGGTCATGTTCATCGCCACCGCCAACAACGTAGGAACCATACCCCGCCCGCTGCTGGACCGCATGGAACTGATCGAGGTGAGCAGCTATATCACCGAGGAGAAGATAGAAATAGCCAGGCGGCATCTCGTGCCAAAGGCCAAGGAGAACTGCGGCATCGAAACACGCCGGGACATCAAGTTCAGCAAGGCCGGGCTGGAATATCTCATCGAAAACTACACACGGGAGAGTGGCGTGCGCGGCCTGGAGAAGGAACTGAACAGCTTCTTCCGCAAAATGGTGCTACACTATGAACGCGCAATGAGCTTCCCTGCCTACAACATCAAGCCTGCCGACATCGAGCAAATACTGGGCAAGCCCAAGTTCGTGCGCGACTCCTACCAGGGCAACGGCTTTGCCGGCGTGGTTACAGGCTTGGCCTGGACCAGCGTGGGCGGCGAGATCCTGTTCATCGAGACCAGCCTCTCGAAAGGGCGCGGGCAGAAGCTGACCATCACCGGCAACCTGGGCGACGTCATGAAGGAGTCGGCCGTGCTGGCACTGGAGTTCATCAAGGCACACGCCGACAGTCTGGGCATCGATATGCGCATCTTCGACAACTACAACATACACCTGCATGTGCCCGAAGGGGCCGTGCCCAAGGACGGGCCTTCGGCCGGTATCACCATGGCCACCAGCCTGGCCTCGGCACTGACGCAGCGCAAAGTGCGCGGCAACCTGGCCATGACAGGCGAGATCACGCTGCGCGGCAAGGTGCTGCCTGTGGGCGGCATCAAGGA
>JAFXQT010000097.1 GCA_017526905.1 Bacteroidaceae bacterium
ATCATTCGTCATTCATCATTATCCCAGGAAGGGCTTGACAATGGCTTCGGTTTCCTGCCACAGTTGCTGCATCTTGGCGTGCTGGGTGAACTTGGTGCGCACGGGGTAGATGTGGTTGGAGCGGTTGAAGGTGCCGGTCTGGGTGGCCTTGTCCTCGTCCAGCAGCAGGTGAATGGCGGTGTCGGCCCCTTGGCGTGGGGTACGTATGAAGGGACGGAAGCAGAGGTCGGTGATGGGGTCGAAGAACATCTGCATGCGGATGATGTTGGTGGACACGATGCCCGGGTCGGCGGCGTTGACGGTGATACCCTGCGGGCGCAGGCGCTCGGCCAGGTCGAAGGTGAAGAGGGTGATGGCCAGCTTTGTGTTGTCGTAGATGGGGATGCGCCAAAACGAGCCTTTCCGACCGCGCCTGAAGAAGTCGGGGAAGCTCAGGCTGCCCCAGGGGAACACCAGCGAGGACATGTTCACGATGCGCGAGCCACGGCTCATCAGGGGCAGCAGCAGGCGAGTGAGTAGGTAGGGACCCACGTAGTTCACGCTGACGGTGCGCTCCAGCCCGTCCACGGTGATGTGCAGTCCCGTCTCGATGGTGCCGGCGTTGTTCATCAGCCGGTCCAGGTGATTGAAGCGGCTTTTCACCTTGTCGGCAAAGGTGCGCACGCTGGCCAGGTTGGCCAGGTCGATGCCGATGACTTCGATGTCCGTGTTGCCGGTTTCGTGGATGAACTGTTGGCACACGGGTTCGGCGTTGATGGGGCAGTAGCAGGCCATGATGACGTGGTAGCCGGCTTGTGCCATGGCTCGGGTCTCTTCCAGACCCATTCCGGTGTCGGCACCGGTTATGATGGCAAGTTTCTTATCCATTCTGCTCTTTTTCTATGCGCGCAATCTCGCGCTGTATGCTTTTTGGCAGTGGCTCGCCCTGCATGCATTGGTGGCAGCGCATGTCCAAGGTGTACATGCGTCCTATGCAGTAGTTGGAGTGGCGGCACTGGCTGCGGTAGTGGGGGTTGGCACGCAGTTGGTTCACGAAGTCAGGCTCGCGCAGCACTGCACGTGCCATCTGCACGGCCTCGAAGTCGTGGCCCAGCACCTCGTTGATCTTGTCGCCCGACACCAGACCGCCCACGTAGATGAGCGTCATGTCTGGCAGTGCCTGGCGGAACTTCAGCGCATCGTCCAGGAAGAAAGCCTCGCGGTAGGGCACGGGGCGGGTGAGCACCTGCTTCACGATAGGCTGGCCCATGCGGATGCCGTATTTGAGCCACCACTTGTCCATGTAGTGGGTCATGGTGGTGAGCGGTAGTTCGCCGCGCATCACATACATGGGTGTGGCGCTGACCAGTCCGCCGCTCAGCACCAGGGCGTCGACGCCCATAGCCTGCAGTGTGCGTGCCACGGGCAGGCTGGTGTCTTCGGGGCCGATGCCATGCTTTAGGCCGTCGCGCATGTTCATCTTGCACACCACGGCTATGCGTCCGGCAGCCGCCTCGAGAGCTTCGCCAACGCACATCTGCATGAAGCGCATGCGGTTCTCG
The DNA here is from genome assembly GCA_017526905.1 of Bacteroidaceae bacterium. Classification (GTDB taxonomy): domain Bacteria; phylum Bacteroidota; class Bacteroidia; order Bacteroidales; family Bacteroidaceae; genus Physcousia. Next base: position 1,542 of record JAFXQT010000097.1, read on the forward strand.
AGCGAGCCTCCGTAGGCATCGTGGCGGTGGTTGAAGTAGGGGTTGATGAACTGGTCTATAAGGTAACCGTGGCCACAGTGTATCTCGACGCTGTCGAAGCCGGCCTCCATGGCCAGCCGTGTGGCGCGGCCGAAGGCTTTGGCCAAGCCGGGCAATTCGTCGGCTCGCAGCCCACGTACGAAGGTGGGCGAGTAGAGGTTGAAGCCGGTGCTGGCCCCCACGGGGGTGCAGCCGCAGATGGCGCGGTGGCTCATGTTGCCGCAGTGGCCCAGCTGGATGCCGGCGGCAGCCCCTTCGGCATGGATGCCGTCGGTGAGGCGGCGCAGACCGGGCACGATGTCGGGGCGCATCACCAGTTGGCGGTCGAAACTGAGGCCGCTCTCCGTTACGGCAGCATAGGCCACTGTGGTCATGCCGATGCCGCCGCGGGCCACACTGGTGTGGTAGTCATACAGTTGCTGCGAGGGCTCATGTCCGGGGCACATGCTCTCGAAGGCGGCACTGCGGATGGTGCGGTTGCGCAGGGTGAGGGGCCCGATGTGGGCCTGTTCGAATATCTTGTTCATGGGGTTGAGGGGGCTTTTAATAGACAAAGGGGATGATGCGCCGCCGGCGGCCCACAGCGGCATCGCCAAACTCAGCACGGTATTTACGGTGGATGGCGTGCGAGCGGGGCACCAGGTTGGCCGCCGTCCACCACACAAACACCCAGGCAGCGGGGGTGGCGGCAGCTATGGCAAAGCCTGTCCATTCCAGTAACTCGCCCAGGTAGTTGGCACTGGTCACATAGCGGTACATGCCTCGTTGGGGCAGGTAGTGGCGCGTGTCGCCAGGTTGGCGCAGGTGGCGGATCACGTGGTCGGAATGCAGGTTGATGCCCATGCCCGTGGCAAACAGCAGCAGACCTGCCACGGTGTGTGGCTCGGCCAGATAGGACGTGCCCTGGGCATAGTCGGGGTTGGGAAACCAAAACAGACCGCCGCCCTGGATGAGTCCGTTGGCTATGTTAAACAGCACGCCCATGAGCATAATGGTCACGGGCATCTGGCTGCGACCCTGCATCAGGAAAGGGAAGACGAAACTGCGCTGGGCATAGTGCAGCATGAACAGTCCGAACAGCAACATCGCGGGTAGCTGCTGCGGGCAGCCGGCATGGCACCACACGCCCAGCATGGTGAGGAAGGCCGGTGCCTCCATCAGTATCCAGGCCACGCGGTTGTCGATGCTCGGTCCCCACTGACGGGTGCGGAACTGGCCGTAGCCGGCAGTGACGAAGTAGAGACTGAAGAACACGATGAGGCCCAGCACGGCCATGACCCACAGCAGGAGCTGAAACGAGGAATACAGTATCATGTGGTGTGGTGTGTTTGTGGGTTGGGTTGTGAGTTCAGTGCACGTATTTACGGCCGCGGCTGATGGTCAGCCCGCGGTGAGCAGAGCCGATGCGTCGGCCTGACAGGTCGAAGGCTGGTGTGGCGGTGTGGGCAGATCCTGAGGCAGATGTCCTGGGTGCAGTTACCACGGGGATGTCTTTGATGCCGTCGGGCTGCCCCTCGGTGAACCGGCGCAGGGCCGTCAGTGCCGGCAGGGCGCAGTTGGCATTGCCCTGACCTAAGCTGGCTTGGCCGTTGGCAAAAAGACCGCGGTTCAGCCATGGCTCATACACGTGGTTGCCCGCCGGGTTCTCCTCGGGCATCCAATAGAAGAGACCAGTCACGTTCGAGTGCTTCAGCAGTTCGGTGATGAGATCCTGCACGAAGGCCTTCTGCCCGGCGGGCGAGGCGGCCCAGGTGCTCTGGAAGTTATAGATGCCCTGGCCCGAGGGGTACCAGGCGTTGTTGTAGGCCGTTTCGACAATCATCACCTCCTTGGTACCTTTCTGCACTTGCAGCTTGTTGAGGGTGGTGGCCAACGTGCTGAGGCCGTTGTGCCAGAAGGGGTAGTAACTCAGCCCGATGATGTCGTAGTCAACCTCGTTGAGGCGCTCGTAGATGTCATCGGTCATGTAGGCATCGGCCGCTCGCTCGGTGTGGATGATGAGGCGTGCCTGCGGGCACTGCTCGCGGCAGGCCTTGGCACACTGTTGAAGCATGCCCACCAGCGTGCGCCAGTTGGCATGGGCCGAGGTGTAGCAGGGGTACAGGCGCTGCACGTTGCTCCACGCTTTGGTGTTGGCGTTGTAAGTGGCCGTCATGCTGCACATGCCGTAGCTGATCTCGTTGCCCAGCTGGATGTAGTCGGGTGTGACGCCGGCGGCCACCAGCGCCTTGAGGCTCTGGGTGGTGTAGGTGTACAGGCGCTGCTGTAATGCGGTGGCCTCGGTGGGCCAGCCGCGGGGGATGTACTGCTTGTCGGGGTCGGCCCAGGTGTCGCTGTAGTGAAAGTCGAGCATCAACTGCATGCCAGCCTCCTTGATGCGGCGGCCGAACTGCTGCACATATTGCAGGTCCTGGCACACGCCGGTTTCGCCGCTTGGATCTACGAAGAGGCGCACGCGCACACAGCGGATGCCGGCCACGTCGCGGAAGAAGCGAAGCGGGTCCGATTGCACGGCCCCAGACGCGTCGCGATAGACGGCTCCTGCCTGCTCATAGGCGGGCAGCATGGACAGGTCGGCACCCAGCAGGCGGGTAGGGGTGGTGCCCTGGGCAAAAGCGGTGGGCAGGCCGAGGGCTATGAACAGTAAGATGAGGACAGAGAAGTGTTTCATTGATGTTTGGATTTGACGGGGGGTGAAGTCCTTGCAGGCGGCAAAGGTATAAAAAAAGTCCAAGATGGGCGGCCATCTTGGACTTTTTTCTTGCGTGAACGGACGATTTGCGTCTATTTGACCACGGCTGAGGTGATATCCTTTACCGTGAACTTGTTGGTAGTGGAGTTGATTTCGTAGTAGCGGTCGGATGTGATGCCGGTGATGTCCACTGTCTGCCCGTCGGACGAGCCGATGTTGAAGATCACGTTCATGGCGTAGCTGGCTTCGGCCGATACGTTGAAGGTGCGGTAGTAGTATTTCACGCCGTCGATGGTCTTGGTGGCTGTGACGCATTGTCCGGGCCAGGAGTCGTCGATGTACATGTTGCCGTCCCAGGCGTAGAACCACACCTGTTGCCATCCGGGATCTTTCAGATGGATGGTGATGTCGTGCTTCGGCACACTCTGCTCCTTGAAGGCGGGTTCGGGCACAGCCTTCCAGGCTTCAGCCAGCGAACTCTGCACCCAGTAGCTGTAGTGGTGGCCGCTGAGAATGCGTGTGTAGCCGCTGCCTATCTCGGTGGCAGCCTGGCTCTGGTCGCCCAACCACACAATCAGGTTGCCCTTGGTGCCGTTCACGGTGGCGGCGTAGTAGGCTGCGTTCGTGCGCAGCAGGGTGGTGGTGCTGGTGTTCTGTATGCCGCACAACTGGCGTGCCTGAATCATGCGTGCGATGTCGTACTTGTAGGCTTTCCAGTGCTTCAGGAACACGCAGGGGGTACCGGGCATGGCCAGCAGGTAGGCGTTGGCGGCCAGGGTGTCGCGGCGGATGGGATCCTGCGGCGACGAGGCCGAGCGGTACTCGGTGTCGTGGTTCTCGACAAAGGTGACGGCCCACTGGCGGTAGGCGCCGCCGTTGTAGGTGTTGCTGACGAGGGGCCAGTTGCCGTCGTTCTGCTGACCCAGGCGTGCCCAGTTCTGAGTGTTCACGGCATTGCGCACGGTGTAGCGGAACTGGAAGTCGAATGCGGCGCTGGTGCGCTCGGTGGCCTCAATCCAGTTCTTGATGGTGTTGGTGCCGTCCCAGCATTCGCCCACGCTGAACTGAGGCTGTGCACTCTCGTTGTAGAGCTTGGTGTAGCGGCCGTGGTAGCCCTTCACCATGTCGTAGCGGAAGCCGGTGTAGCCCAGGTCGTTGAGCAGGAAGTCAAGGTAGGCCTTGACAATGGTCTGCACGTTTTCGGAGGTGTGGTCCAGGTCGCGCATGCCGTCCCAGCCCTCGCCGGTGTCGTTGGCCGTGCTGAGGCTGTAGCCGTTCTGTGAGGCCCATGTGCGGGTCTGGCCGCCGTCGTCGTTGGCACAGATGTCGGTCGAGCGCATCTCATAGGTGGTGCCCTTGTATGTTTCGCGGGGGAAGTCCACCCAGTTCGATACGTTGCGGCGATGGTTGATGACCACATCGGCAATGGTACCGATGCCCTTCTGCCGGAAGGCCTGTATCATGGAGCGCAGTTCGGCTTCGGTGCCGAAGGAACTGTTGTAGTTGTCAAACCAGTACAGGTCGTCATAGCCCATGGAGGTGCCGCCGCAGTAGCCGCTCTGCGGCACCCAGACGAGCGAGAAATAGGGGGCCAGTTCGTCAGCCTGTGCTTCGAGACGGGTCCACTGGGCGTCGCCGAAGCCGTCCCAGTAGAAGCCCTGCAGCATCACGCCGCCGTACTGGGCAGGCCAGCCCTGCACGGTGGCAGGCGTTGGCTCGGGTTCAGGCTGGGGCGTGGGGGCCACGGTGTCGGTGGGAGTGGGCTCGGGTTGGGGCGTGGGTGTGGGCTCGTCGTCGCCGCAGGCCACCAGCAGGGCAGCAAACAGCGTGGCCAAAAGTGAAAGAGGCAGTCGTTTCATGTAGGTGTGATTGGTGTGTGAATGGAAAGGCCCTCAGGGCAGTGGGATGAAGCCCTAAGGGCGATGTGATGAAGTGCTACGGCTTCGGCCCCTAAGTGCATGGACTTGTGGCATGAAGTCCTTGCACTTGTGGGCCGAAGCTGTAGGCGGCTCGGTTTACTTCGCTACGATGGCAAACTGGCCGGTGATGTCGTTCAGATAGAAGTCGTAGGTGCCGGCGGGCACGCTGATGTTGGCACCGCCGCCAATGCCGGTGGTGGAGAAGTTGGAGGCGTTTACTGCAAAGTCGGCACCCCAGTTGATGTCCCAGCCGTGGTTGGCGCGGAACTTCAGGCCGCCGTCGGTAACCGTGGCTTCGGCGTACCAGTTGTGCGGCGTAACCTGCTCCATCTCGACATCGCCGCTCCAGCTGTTGAAATCGCCGATTACGCCCATGGCCTCATACTCGGTGGGAGCCTGGTTGTCCAGCTTGGTCCAAGTGTAGGTCATGTCGCTGAGGTTCAGGGTGAAAGTATAGAACTCGGCAGTGGGCGATGAGATGGCACCGGCGCCGCTGTTCACCAGCGGGCCTGCGGCATCGTGGCTGCCATCCTCCTTGCTGCCGTAGGCCACATCCCAGTTGCCTACATCGTTCTTGTTCCAGAGCTTCAGATCCCATGCGGCGGTGAACTTTGAGGTGTAGCTCATCTGTCCGTCGGACTCCTTGTAGAGAATGCTCTTGCGTGCGCCGGCTTCGTTCCAACCATTCAGGCCGCCCACCATGTAGAACATGGGCAGCACGGGGGCTACGGTCCACGTCTGCTCCATCAGGTTCAGGGTGATGAGGTAGGAAATGGCGCTGGGCACTGCGGCTACCACGAAGTTGCCACCCTTGTTGTTGAAGTTGAACTTGCCCTTCTCGTCAGCGCTGACCAGACACTTGTTCCAGTCGCCCACGCCGCTTTGGGGCGCAATCTTGAACTCAAGTCCGCTGCCATCGGCCGGTGCAGGCACCAGTGCAGAGAACACAGGGTGCTCGTAGGGGTCACCGCCGCCGTTGCTGAAGGCGATGGCGGTGCTGTTGATGTCCCAGCCGTTGGGCGTGCCCACCAGGTAGTAAGCCTGCTCAATGGGCGGCAGGGCCACGGCGCTCCATGTCTGGTCCAGCATGTTGAAGGTTACGTCGTAGTAGCGGGCATCGGGCACGGCTGTGATGATCAGGTTGCCGCCCTTGTTGTCGTAGTCGAAGCGGCCCTCTTCGGCACCGGCGGTGAGGCACTTGCTCCAGTCGCCGCCCAGGCCGCTCTCAGGTGTCATCTTGAACTCGACGTTGCTGCCGTCGGCTGGCGCGGGAATGCGCATGGTGAACACGGGGTTCTCGTAAGGGTCGGTGCCGTCGTTGGTCAGCTTGTAGGTGTTATCGCTGTTGTTCCAGTTGTTCAAGGTACCGGTAAGGTAGTAGGCGCTGTCGATGACAGGTGCCTGGGGAATGGCCTTCAGCTGGAAGATGCCAGAGGTGGCTGTCTTGATGGCGGTGGCGCCGTTGGTCACCCACATGCTGATGGTGGCGTCAAGTTGGCGCTGCACGGGCTTGCGGCCGAAGGTCTGCGCGATGAGTTCCTGGAGGTCGGCTGCAACCATCTCGCCCTGCGCGGTGAGCGGGTAGCTGACCTCGCCCACGTTAAGGGTATAGATGGGGGCGTAACTCTCGTTGGAAGCCGTTGGTGCCACGATGGTGGCCACTTGTACCAGCGTCTGCCCCTCGGCCAGCGCATTCAGGTCGATGACCGGTGCAGCCGTTACGCTGCCGTCCCCGAAGGACACGGTAGCGGGCTGCGTGGGCTGGGTCTGCGGTGTCCAGTCCTTATAGTCGTCGGTGCAGGCGGTCAGCCCAAAAAGGGCTGCCGCTGCGATGAACAATATCTTTTTCATAGCTGTTTATTCTTCAGTAGTTGGGTTAGCAATAAAGAAGTATTGGCCTGTGATGTCGTTGAGGAATACGGTGTAGGAGCCGGCCACATAAGGAATGTTGGGTCCGCCGTTGGTGCCGTTGCCATAGGGGAAGGTTTCGGCGCCCCAGTTGTCGGCCCAGTCATCGTTGGCAGCGAACTTCACTTCGCCGTCCTCAGTCGGGTTGAACTGAGCCACCCACATGTGGTTTTCGCCATTGAGTGTCTCACATGCTGTCATGTGGTCGTCCATACCCCAGTTGTTGTAGCCGCCAGGCATGCTCATTGTGCTGAAGGTCTTGGGTGCCTTGTCATAGGCTTCAACCTTGATCTTCAGGCTCTTCGTGTCGAGGCTGATGGTGTAGTAGCCATCGGCCTTGATGCCGATGTTGTGGTTGTCGCCATCCTCGTCGGAGATGAGCGCTGCATCGGGCTCCTCCACATCCTGGTAGTGCAGTTGCAGACGCGGCTTGGCGCTGGTGTCGCCTGTGCCCCATTCGCCCGGCGTGAGCACGAACTTGAACTGTGTACCGGCGGTCATGAAGCCGGTGTATGAGATGACGCCTGTGCCGGTGGTCTTGTCATACTCCTCGTCGGCCAACGGCAGCAGCGGAATAAGGCCGGTGCCTACGCTGGTGGCATCGTTGCTCCATGAGGCGCTGCCGATGTTGTTACCCACCATGTACCACACCACTGGCGGCACGTTGACGATGAAGTAGGGCACCGTGTTCAGCACCACTGTGTTGCTGGAGGTGATGGGGTAGTAGTCGCGGAAGGATGCATCGCGGATGCTTGCGATGGCGCGGATGGTGACGGGGAGTGTGGCGGGCACGTCCTCGGCCCCTTCCCAACCCAGCAGCTGCTGCAGTGCCTGGTCCAGGCCCTCGCAGTTGACGGTTGCGTTGGAGCTGTTGAAGGTCTGCTCCAGGCTGATGTAATCGGCCCCGGTGTTGTCCTTGGCTTCGCGGTCAAACTCCTTTGTGAACGAGCCTGAGGGCGATACCTGAACCACGTAGGTGGGCACGACCGGTGCCCCGAAGTCGGTAAATGTAGGGATGGTCCATGTCAGCGTGACGCTTTGCGACTTTTCCAGGTCCACGTTGGCCGTGCCTATGGCAGGTTGGAAGAGGCTGAACGCGGTGGGCTGGACGAGTGTGGGGTTGGACTCGTTGTCGTCCGAGCACGCTGTGAAGGCGAATGTGCCGCAGAGCAGCAGCATCGCGTATGAAAGTATCTTTTTCATGAGAGTTTGCGTTATTTCGTTATCACGTTGTTGCGTTGTTTCTCTTGCCTGTTAGTAGCCGGGGTTCTGCTTCAGCTTGGGGTTGGCGTTGATGTCCTCGGCAGGGATGGCGTAGATGTTGCGGAAGGCTTCGAAGCCCTGTCCGTTCTGCACGCCGCCTTTCCACTCCCACAGAGCCTTGCTGTCGCCGCTGTGTTCGCCGCCGAAGTAGCCGTAGCGTACCAGGTCGGTGCGGCGGAAGCCCTCGTAGTAGAGTTCACGTGAGCGTTCGTCCAGGATGTAGTCCAGCGTGCAGTTGTCCTTGGACACTTCCTTGGCGCCGGCACGGCTGCGCAGAGCGTTCACATAGCCCAGGCCGGTATCGGACAGGTCGCCATCCTCGCGCAGGTCGGCCTCGGCAGCAATCAAGTAGGCCTCGGCGGCTCGCATCAGGAAGAAGTCGGCATCAATGAACTGCGAGTTGTGGCCGCTGGCACCGGTGGAGTAGGTGTTGCGGAACTTGCCCACGGAGTAGCCGGAGGTGAACTCGCTGGGGTTGGTCACCACCAGTTGGCGGTCGATGCCGTAGAACAGGGCGCGGTTGTCGCCGGCAGCGGCGGCCATGTCGGCGATGGTAGCTTCAGGCGCGTTGCCGTTGGGGAAGAACTTCTTGATGAACTGGCTTCGTGCGCGGTTGCCGGCCCAGTTCTCCTTGGTGCCGTAGTCGCCGTTGGTGTCCATGTCGTCCTTCCAGCAGGAAGCCATCAGGAAGAGAGTGGTACCCCAGGATGTGGTGGTCGCGCCGTCCTGCAGCAGCGGCAGGATGGCTTCCTGCGAAGCGCCGTTCTCGCCGTTGTCACCCATGAAGAGCATCTGGTAGGCGCTCCAGCCATTCTTGCCAGTGGTCCACAGCTTGTGCGGGCCATTGATGACCTTCTCGGCATAGGTCTTGGCATCGGCCCAGCGAGCCTTGCCGGTATAAACTTCGGCATTCAGGTACATGCGGGCCAGCAGCAGGTTGGCTGCGTCCTGGTCGGCCCGGCCATAGCCGGTGTCGGCGCTGGTGCGTGCGGCGGGCTGTAACATGTTGCCCATGCAGTCCTTCACTTCGTCCTCGATCCAAGCGAAGAGGTCGGCCCGCTGAATCTGGTCGGGACTTTCGGTAGAGAGCGCGGTGGTGAAAGGCACGTTGCCGAAGCAGTCCATCAGGTAGTAATAGTAGAGGGCACGCAGGAAGCGGACCTCGGCCTCGCGGGTGGCATCGATGCCGGCGCACACGTCAAGATAGTGGTTGCAGTAGGTGATGCCTGCGTACAGGCGGTAGTAGAAGCCCTGCAGCATGGGGTGTGAGGCATCCCACTGGTTGAAGTTGAACTGCGGTATGCCCGGGTCGCCCCAGCAGCAGATGCTCTCGTCGGTAACCAACTCGTTGGCGTTCCACAGCTGGCGCACGAAACCGGTGGTGCCGCCGTCCAGACCGTCGATGTCGCAGTCGCCGTTGGCGCCGCTGTTGCCGGCCATTGCCATGTTGGCATAGCATTTGGTGTAGAGCCCGGCCTCATCGGGGGTCATCGTGGTGCTGGGGTCGATAGGCGTCACATCCAAGTCTCCCACGCACGAGCTCAGTCCTGCGGTCAGCGCTATGGCTGCGGCAGGAAGCATATATTTGAATTGTTTGAGGTTCATAGATACTTGTCTTTTAAGGTTAGCACTACGTTAGAAATCGAGAGCTACGCCGGCCTGGATGGTGAAGGGGCGCGGATAAATGGAGTTGTCGATACCGCCGAACACTTCCGGGTCTGCACCGTCGTACTTGGTCACGGTGAACACGTTGGTGGCGCTCAGGTAGGCGCGGCCGTTGAGGAAGTTGTCGCGTGTCTTGAACGAGTAGCCCAGGGTGATGTTGTCGCACTTCAGGAACGAAGCGTTGTGCACGAAGTAGTCGGACACCACATAGTCGTAGGTGGACCAGTTATTGGCGATGGCAGAAGGAATGCTGGTCTGCAGGTAGTTGAACGAGCTGTCGTAGCGCTTGGCCGTGTTGGCATAGCCTGCCTGCTTGTCCCAGTAGATGTAGTTGTTGAAGCTGGCGCGCAGGCCAATGCCCAGATCCCAGCTCTTGTACTGCAGGCGTGTGCTCAGGCCGGCTGTGTAGGGGGCGTGCGGGCTCTTGTAGAAGTAGCGGTCGTTTTCGCTGATCTTGCCGTCGCCGTCGCGATCCACGAAGCAGCCTTCCACGGGCAGGCCATTCTGGTCGTACACCTGCTGGAACACGTAGAACGAGTTGGCGGGATGGCCCACGGCCTGTGCCTGAACCTGGTTGCCCGTACCGGAGGAGATGCCGCCGGTCATGACGATGGACGATTCGCCCGTCAGTTCAGTAATCTCGTTTTGGTTATAGGTGAAGTTGCCTGTGATCTCCCACAGCCAGTCCTTGCTCACGATGGGACGTGCGGTCAGCATCACTTCGACACCCTGGTTCTTCAGCGAGCCGATGTTGGTGAGCACTTGGTTGCGGAAGTTCGAACCTGCCGAGACGTAGGCTGTGTTAATCAGGTCGGTGGTCTTGCGGTAGTAGTAGTCGATGCTACCAGACAGGCGCTGCTTGAACAGGCTGAAGTCCAGACCGGCGTTGTAGGTAGTGGTGGTTTCCCACTTCAGATCCTCGTTGTAGGCATCGGGGCGATACAGCAGACCGGTGGGGTTCACGCCCGTGATGGGGTAGCGTCCGTCGGTGTTGTTGATGTTCACGTTGTACGAAGCGAAGTAGTTGTAGTTGCCGATGCCGTCCTGCTGTCCAGTCATACCCCAGCCCAGGCGCAGCTTCAGTTCGTCCATCCAAGTTGCGTCCTTCAGGAAGTTTTCTTCATTGATCTTCCAGCCGAAGGCGAACGAGGGGAATGTTGCCCAGTGCTCCTTGAAGCGGCTGGAGCCGTCGCGGCGCACGGTAGCGGTGAGCATGTAGCGGTTCAGTGCGATGTAGTTGGCGCGGCCGTAGAAGCTGACCAGGTAGTTCTCCTGCTTCCACTCGCCGATGCTGGGCTTGTACTTCGTTCCGGCCAGTGCAGCGCCGGTGGTTTCGTCGGTCAGCTGGCTTGTGGCGGGGTACCAGCCTGTGTATTCCGAGTTGCCCCAATACTTCTTGTGGCTCCATTCGTAACCGGCCATGATGTCGAAGTGGTGGTTGTCGTTGAAGTCCTTGTAGTACTGAGCGTAGGCCGAGTAGATAAGGTTGTACTTGTGCTCCTTGGAGAAGCCGTCGTTGCCATAGTAGAAGTTGGGGGGACCCCAGGGCTGGAAGGTGGTCTTTTGCTTACCGTTGCCCCAGTCGCCGGAGAAGTTCATGTGCAGGCGCAGGTCCTCGAAGCCGTGAATCTTATAGTCCACCTCCACGTTGCCCATGTAGTCGAACGAGTTGGCGCGGTCGTACTTCTCGTTCAGGCGTGCCACGGGGTTCGATCCGGCGTAGGTGTTCTGAATGGTGGGGTAGGCGGGGTCCTTATAGGCCGAGCCGTCGGCCGTCCATGCAAAGTAGCCGTTGTAGTTGTCACCGCGTGTGCCGAAGTTGACAGGCTGCGTGGGATCCATGCGCACGGCATCGTTAATGGCGTCGGTGTTGGCATACTGGTTGTGTGCAAACATGAACTTACCATTGATGTTGAAGGTGAGGTGGTCGTCCAGCAGCGAGGGGTTCAGGGCCAGGCTGGCCGTGGTGCGCTGGAAGTTGGATGTCTTCAGGATACCTTCCTGGTCGGTGTAGCCCACGGTGAAGCGGTAGGGCATGTGCTTCATGCCGCCCGACACGGTGACGTTGTGGTCCGTGTTGATCACGGTGCGGTAGATCTCCTTCTGCCAGTCGGTGTCGGCATTGCCCAACAGGTTGGCGGCAGCCGATCCGGCACCGTAGTAGGTGTTGATGAAGTCGCGATACTCCTGGGCATCGAGCACATCCAGGGTCTTGGTCTTGGTGGACACGGAGATGTTGCCGTTGTAGCTCACGTGTGCCTTCTGGCCTTTCTGGCCCTTCTTGGTGGTGATGATGATGACACCGTTCGAGCCTCGGCTACCATAGATGGCGGTGGCCGATGCGTCCTTCAGCACGGTGAAGCTCTCAATGTCCTGCGGGTTGACCATGGACAGCGGGTTGGCCAGGCCTTTCACGCCTTGGTTGTCCAGCGCCAGTCCGTCGATGACGATGAGCGGTGAGTTGCTGGCGTGGAGCGAGGAACCGCCACGGATGCGGATTTCGGCTCCGCCGCCGGGCATACCGCCGCCGTTGGTCACGTTCACGCCGGCAATCTTGCCTTGAATCATGTCTTGTGCATTCACGATGAGTCCGTGGTTCTTTTCATCGGGCTTGATGGCCGTCACGGCGCCGGTCAAGTCGTTCTTCTTGGCCACACCGTAACCAATCACCACCACGTCCTCGAGCACTTTGGCATCCTCGACGAGGGTGACGTTGAGTTGAGGGCGAGCGGCCATGGTAACCGTCTTGAATCCCATGAATGAGATGGTAATCTGGCTGCCTTGCGGTGCCTGGATGGAGAAGTTGCCGTCGAAGTCGGATGTGGTTCCGCCTTCCTGGCCGATGACACGCACCGTCGCACCCATCACGGGTTCGCCGGTATCATCCTTGACGTGGCCTTTGACCTGGATCTGGGCAAAGACTCCAAGAGAGATGAAAAGCCCGCATACGAGGGCAAGAATCCGAAGTGGGATCCTGAATCTTTCCTGTTTCATCATACTTTAGGTTTTTAGAATAATTTAAGGTTGAGTTGTTTAGCTAATCATCTGTTCGCATTGGCCGGAACGTCTGTAGCCACTGCGAATGGTGCTGCAAATGTAGGCACGCTTTGCCGAAAGCAGTATGCCCTGTTGACATAAATCAACAAGTTTGGGTGCGCAATCGTTTGCGCGGCATCTCCTATACTTTGGGCTTGCTGTGTGGCGTTATGAAAAAGGAAAAAGGATAAGTTTGCAGTCAAAAGCAGAACAGATGAGTGGAAGTACCACCATAACCATGCGTGATATCGCCGCGGCATTGGGCGTCAGCGTGACCACAGTCTCGCGGGCGCTGCAGGGCACCGGGCGCATCAGCGAGGAGCAGGTCGAGAAGATTCGTGCGTATGCGCGCGAACATAATTATTTTCCCAACGAACTGGCCGGTTCCTTACGTCTGAGTCGCCGCGCCCCACAGCGTGTCATCGGGGTCATCATGCCGCAGATAGCGCACTACTACTTCAGCACCATTCTGAGCGGCATCGAGGACGAGGCCAGTCGTCAGGGCTACCGCATCATGGTGGCCCAGAGCGACGAGAGCTATGAGCGCGAGGTGCGGATATGCCAGTCGTTCCTCAAGAACCGTGTGTGCGGTGTCATCGTGTCGCAGGCCAAGGACACCCGCTGCTACGACCACTTCCTGCACCTGCAGCAGGCAGGCGTGCCGCTGGTGTTCTACGACCGCATCTGCACTGGACTGAACACCAGCCGCGTGGTGGTGGACGATTATCATGGTGCTTTCGTGGCCGTGTCGCATCTTGTCGATACAGGGTGCCGCCGGGTGGCCTTCTATGGTTCGCCCATGCAGCTGGAGATCTCCAAGAACCGCTACAACGGCTACCGCGATGCCTTGGCACAACACGGGTTGCATGCCGACGACTCGCTGAAGTTTGAGTGCGACAACCGTGCCGATGCCGAGTTGCTTACGCCCGAGGTGCTGCAACGTGCCGACCGCCCGGACGCCTTCTTTGCCGTAAACGACGACACCGCCATCGGTATCCTCTACACGGCCAAACGCCTGGGCTTCCACGTGCCGGCAGATGTGTCCATCTGTGGCTTCACCAATGGCGAACGTGCCATCGCGTGCGAACCCATGCTCACCACTGTGGAACAGCGTGGCGACAAAGTGGGGCGCGAGGCTGTGGATGTGCTGGTGGCCCACGTGGAGCAGCGCATCCCGCCCGACAAGGTGGAACGGCGTGTAGTCAAGACACGCCTCATCGTGCGGGGCACCACGAGGGGAGAGTGAAAAATGAAAAGTGAAAAGTGAAAAATGAAAAAGTGAAAAGTGAAAAATAAGAGGAAGTAATAAGAATTGAAACTATAAGAATTGAAGCTATAAGAACTATCGGGATATGCCACAATCCACCATTACCCCTGCCCACGCGAGCTAACACTGGCTCGAACGAGCTCCCCACCCTAAGGAGGGGCTGAGGGTGGGCTGCCTTCCCTCCGTTGCCTCCTATTGGGCTAAAGGTGTGACTAGGCCGTAAAGACATAAAACCAAAACCAATATGCAAAAACCTGACTTATCCTTTTGGAAATTGTGGAACCTGAGCTTTGGGTTCTTCGGCGTGCAGATAGCCTATGCGTTGCAGAGCGCCAACATCTCACGTATCTTCCGCACCTTGGGGGCCGACCCTCACGACCTTAGTTTCTTCTGGATCCTGCCCCCGCTGATGGGCATGCTGGTACAGCCCATTGTGGGCTCGCTGAGCGACCGTACCTGGACACGCTTCGGCCGTCGCATCCCCTACCTCTTCGTGGGTGCAGCCGTGGCCGTGGCTGTGATGTGCCTGTTGCCCAATGCCGGTTCGTTCGGCATGAGCGTGGGCGTGGCCCTTATCTTCGGCCTTTTTGCCTTGATGCTTCTCGACACCTCGCTCAACATGGCCATGCAACCGTTCAAGATGCTGGTGGGCGACATGGTAAACGAGCAGCAGAAGGGCACGGCCTACAGCATCCAGTCGTTCCTGTGCAATGCCGGCTCGGTGGTTGGCTTCATCTTCCCCTTCCTCTTCACGTGGCTCGGCGTGCAGAACGTGGCTCCCGAAGGCGTGGTGCCCGACTCGGTCATCTGGTCCTTCTACATCGGCGCGGCCATCCTCATTATCTGTGTGCTCTACACGGTGAGCCATGTGCGCGAGTGGGATCCTCGCACCTATGCGCAGTATAATGGCGAAGCCGCCACCGGGTCCGATACAGTTGCTGCCGGCAGTGGCTCTTGGCTTGCACTGCTAAAGAAGGCTCCGGCCAACTTCTGGCGCGTCAGCCTTGTGCAGTTCTTCTGCTGGGCTGCATTCCTTTACATGTGGTCGTACGTGACGGACGCCGTATCGCTCACGGTGTGGGACACGGCCGATTCGAAGACGGCCGCCTACCAGGAAGCCGGCAACTGGACGGGCGTGCTCTATGCCATCCAGGCTGTAGCCAGCGTGCTGTGGGCCGTGGCCATTCCGCGTTTCCCCAGTTTCAAGATGGCCTATGCCGTCAGTCTGCTGCTGGGTGGGTTGGGCTTCGCGCTCATTCCTTTCTGCCCCGACCGCTACCTGCAGATTGTCCCCTTCGTGCTGATAGGGTGCGCGTGGGCAGCCATGCTGGCCTGTCCGTTCACCTTTGTCACCAATGCCCTCGAAGGCTATGGCCACATGGGTGCCTATCTGGGCCTGTTCAACTGTGCCATCTGCCTGCCTCAGATCGTGGCAGCCGCCCTGGGCGGCACAGTGTTCCACCTGGTGGGCGGTACGCAGACACACATGATGATCGTGGCAGGCGTGCTGCTGGTGTTGGGCAGCATAAGCGTGGCGTTTATCCAAAACAAGCAAAAGGCATAAAACAATATAAAATATAGTATCGATGAAAGTCAGATTCAATATCGAGTATCGCACCCATTGGGGCGAGAACCTCTATCTTAACTATTCAGCCGAAGGCCATGAAGCGGTGCAAGTGCCCATGACCACCACCGACGGTGTGGTGTGGAGCGCCGAGCCCGAACTGCCCGACGCCACCATCAGCTATTATTATCATGTGGAGGAGAATGGGCGGCAGACACGGCGCGAGTATCCCTTCGGCAGCCACCGATTCACCGTGGATTCCTCCAAGCGCATGAACATAGAGCGCAACGACAGCTGGACCGACTGCCGCATAGCAGGCACGCTGGTGCCCGTGTTCTCGCTGCGCAGCAAGCACTCTTTCGGCGTGGGCGATTTCGGCGACCTGCGTCTGATGGTGGACTGGGTGGCACAGACGGGGCAGCGCCTGCTGCAGATCCTGCCCATCAACGACACCACCACCACCCACACCTGGACCGATTCCTATCCCTACTCGTGCATCAGCGTGTTTGCCCTGCACCCGCAGTATGCCGACCTCAGTGCCCTGCCCAAGCTGAAGGATGCCGCGGCGCGCAAGCGGTTCGCCGACCTCCAGGCGCGCCTGAACGACCTGCCACAGATCGACTACGAGGCTGTGAACCAGGCCAAGTTGGAGTACCTGCACTTGCTCTTTGAGCAGGAAGGCCGGCAGGCGTTGGCGTCGGATGCCTTCAAGGCTTTCTTTGCCGAGACCCAGCTGTGGCTGGTGCCCTATGCCCAATACTGCCATCTGCGCGATACCCACGGCACAGCCGATTTCTCTCAGTGGCAGGGGCATGTCACATGGAACGAGGCCGACCGCCAGGCCCTGAGCAACCCGCGCACCAAAGCCTACAAGGAAGTGTCCTTCTGGTACTACGTGCAGTTTGTGCTGGACAGCCAGATGAAGGCCGCCCACGACCATGCCCGGCGCAAAGGTGTGTTGCTGAAGGGCGACATCCCCATCGGTGTGAGCCGCTACGGCTGCGACGTGTGGATGGAGCCGCGCTACTTCCACATGGACGGACAGGCCGGTGCACCGCCCGACGACTTTGCCGAGGACGGGCAGAACTGGGGTTTCCCCACCTACAACTGGGACGAGATGCTGCGCGACGGCTGCCAGTGGTGGGAACGACGCTTCCGCAACATGGCTCGCTATTTCGATGCCTACCGCATAGATCATGTGCTGGGCTTCTTCCGCATCTGGGAGATTCCCATGCCCTTCAAGAGTGGCCTGCTGGGGCAGTTCTCGCCCGCACTGGCACTCTCGGCCGGCGAGATCCTGCGGGCTGGCCTGCCTGCATCGGTGTTGCCGCCTGTGCCTGAGGCCGGCAGGCCGGAAGCCTCCGAGGCCGAACTGGCCAACACCCTCTTCCTGCGCGACCACCGCAATGCCGAACTGTACCATCCCCGCATCGCCGCCCAGAAGACCGAGGCTTACTCGCGCCTGAGCAACTGGGAGCAGCAGGCCTTCAACTGCCTGTACGACGACTACTTCTACCGTCGCAACAACCAGTTCTGGTATGAGCAGGCCATGAAGAAGCTGCCGCGCCTGGTGGGGGCTACCGACATGCTATGCTGTGCCGAGGACCTGGGCATGGTGCCCGACTGCGTGGCATGGGTCATGAACCAGCTGCAGATGCTCAGCCTCGAGCTGGAGTCCATGCCCAAGGCTCCCGGCCTGCGTTTCGGCCGTCTGGACCAGAACCCCTATCGCAGCGTATGCACCATCTCCAGCCACGACACGCCCACCCTGCGCATGTGGTGGGACGAGAACCACGAGCGCACACAGGACTACTGGACTAATGTGCTGCACCGCGACGGGCGCGCACCGCACCCCATGGGCGGCATGCTGGCCATGGACATCATCCGCCGCCACCTGCAGTGCCCCAGCATGATCTGTGTGATCAGCATTCAGGACTGGATGGCCATCGACGAGCAGCTGCGCCTGCCCAATGCCGAAGCCGAGCGTGTGAACGTGCCCGCCAATCCACGTCACTACTGGCGCTACCGCATGCATGTGCCCATCGAGCAGCTCATCAAGAACGCCTCCTTCATGGGGCGCGTGCAGTCGCTGGTCATGCTGAGGTGATGCTTACTAACTTTAACGATAACTTTAACGAAACCGAGAACTATGCTTCGCAAGGCTTTCTTCATGCTGTGGGCTTTCACCATGGCCCTCCAAGGCGCTCCGCTCAGCGCCCAAACCACCCTTTCCTCGCCCTCTGGCCAGCTCACCCTCAGTTTCGACATGGATGGCACGCGGCCGCAGTATGCGCTCACCTATAAGGGGCGGCCTGTGATCCTGCCCTCGCACCTGGGCCTGGAGTTGGCCCGCGACAAGCATGCCAGCCGGGGTCTGGACGAGACCGACCTGATGGACGGCTTTGAGGTGGCCGGCAGCCAGACCAGCTCGTTCGACGAGACCTGGCAGCCCGTGTGGGGCGAGACCCGCGACATACGCAACCATTACAACGAACTGGCCGTTACGCTGCGCCAACCCGCCACGGGGCGGCAGATGATAGTCCGCTTCCGTCTCTTCGACGACGGGTTGGGTTTCCGCTACGAGTTCCCGCAGCAGAAGGAACTGGTGTATTTCCTCATTCAGGACGAGCGCACCGAGTTCCGCATGGCGGGCGACCACACCGCGTGGTGGCTGCCGGGCGACTACGACACGCAGGAACAGATGACGCAGGAGTCGCGACTGTCCGAGATCCGCGCGCGCTTCCACGATGCCGTGAACTGGGGCAACTCCTCAGTGGCCGTCTTCTCGCCCACAGGCGTGCAGACGTCCTTGCAAATGCGCACTGCCGACGGCCTCTACATCAACCTGCACGAGGCGGCCTGTATCGACTATGCCACCATGCACCTGGAGCTGGTCGATGAACAGACCCGCGCCCTGACCACTCAGCTGCAGGGCAGCAGCAATGCTTACACCCCGGCACCGGCCCCCTCGCGCTTCCCGCTGCCGGCTCCCTACACATTCGTTAGCCACCTCACCCCCGATGCCACCGGTCTGAAGGGGGCCATGCAGACTCCGTGCCAGAGCCCTTGGCGCACGGTGATCGTGTCTGACGATGCCCGCGACATGCTCTCGTCTAACCTAATTCTGAACCTGAACGAGCCTTGCGCCCTGGACGACGTGTCGTGGATTCATCCCACCAAGTACTGCGGCGTGTGGTGGGAGATGATTGTGGGCAAGAGCAACTGGCATTACACCGACGACCAGCCCAGTGTCAAACTGGCTACCTTCGACTACAGCCACGCCACGCCCCACGGCCGCCATGCCGCCAACAATGAGAAGGTGCGGCGCTACATCGACTTTGCTGCACGCAACGGCCTGCAGGAGGTGCTTGTGGAGGGCTGGAACGTGGGCTGGGAGGACTGGGCCAACATGTGGAAACGCGATGTGTTCGACTTCCAGACGCCCTATCCCGACTTCGACCTCAAGGCTCTGAACGACTATGCCCACCAGCGGGGCGTGCGGCTGATGATGCACCACGAGACATCGAGCAGCACACAGAACTACGAACGCCACCTGGAAGCGGCCTACACGCTGATGAACCGCTATGGCTACGATGCCGTGAAGAGCGGCTACGTGGGCGACATCATCCCGCGTGGCGACCACCACTACTCGCAGTCCATGAACAACCACTACCTCTACTGCATCCAGGAGGCGGCACGCCACCACATCATGGTCAATGCCCACGAGGCGGTGCGCCCCACCGGCCTGTGCCGCACTTATCCCAACCTGGTGGGCAACGAGAGCGCCCGTGGCACCGAGTATGAGGCCTTCGGCGGCAACCGCCCCGACCATACCTGTATCCTGCCTTTCACACGTCTGCAGGGCGGGCCTATGGACTACACACCCGGCATCCTCGAAACGCAGCTGAGCACCTGGAGCCAGAACACCTCGTGGGTGCGCACCACCGTGGCTGGGCAGCTGGCGCTGTACCTCACCATGTACAGCCCGCTGCAGATGGCTGCCGACCTGCCTGAGCACTACGAGCGTCCCGATCTGGCACCCGCCTTCCAGTTCATCCGCGACGTGGCGTGCGACTGGGACGACTCCCGCTACCTCGAGGCCGAACCGGCCGACTACATCACGGTGGCACGCAAAGCGAAGGGCACCGACAACTGGTTCGTGGGCGGTAAATGCGACGAGAACGGCCACCGCACCACGCTGAAGCTGGACTTCCTGGACAAAGGGCGCAAATACGAATGCACCATCTATGCCGATGCCAAGGACGCTCACTACGAGCACAACCCAAAAGCCTACACCGTTCAGCACCGAACCGTAAAGGCCGGCGACACGCTCCGCCTCACCCAGGCACCGGGCGGCGGCTTTGCCATCAGCCTGATAGCCAAGTGAAAGGTTTCCTAAATACCCACCCCGAATATGAAGAACATTAAAGCATTTCTCTTAGCCATGATCCCGACTATCTTCGGCGCTTGCCAACCCTCTGACAAAGTGTTCACTACCGAAGGCAACGGTGCTGTGGAGGTGTCGCGCATTGACCCGACCGACTGGTTCGTGGGCATGCAGGACCCCACCTTGCAACTCATGGTGTACGGCCCCGGTATTGCCGAGGCCGAGGTACACGTGGATGGGGCCCGGATCGATTCTGTGGTGCGACTCGACTCGCCCAACTACCTGCTTGTTTATCTGAACCTGAAAGATGCTCAGGCCGGCGAGCTGCCCATCGCCTTCTGCCGTCCCGGCACCGACGACAAGACCATCGTCCGCTATCAGCTGCACCAACGCGAGAAAACGGGTGCCGAGCGCGTGGGCTTCGACTGCTCCGACGTGTTGTACATGCTCATGCCCGACCGCTTTGCACAAGGTCCCAACCACCCCGCACAAGTGCCCGGCCTGAATGCCTACACTGAGAACCGCCAAGAGCCTTCGCTGCGCCATGGCGGCGACCTGGAGGGCATACGGCGGCATCTGGACTATTTCAACGAGCTGGGCGTAACGGCGTTGTGGTTCACGCCCGTGCTGGAGAATAACTCGCCCGACCAGGGCACCGCCAGCACCTACCATGGCTATGCCACCACCGACTACTACCGGGTGGATCCCCGTTTCGGCACCAACCAACAGTACCGCCAACTCATCGACGAGGCCCACGCCCGCGGCCTGAAGGTGGTGATGGACATGATATTCAACCACTGCGGCCTGGAGCACCCCTGGGTGGCCGACCTGCCCAGTCACGACTGGCTGAATCTGAAAGAGGCACCGGCCACCTCCGCGGCCCCTGCAGAGAACAGTTCTCCCTTGTCCTACATCCTCACCAGCTACAAGCTCACGTCCGTGCGCGATCCCTATGCCTCGGAGGTGGACAAGGCCGAGACCGTGGACGGCTGGTTCGTACCCACCATGCCCGACCTGAACCACCGCAACCCGCACGTCATGCAGTATCTCATTCAGAACTCCATTTGGTGGATTGAGACGGCCGGCATCGACGGCATCCGCATGGACACCTACCCCTATGCCGACGCCGCCGGCATGTCGCGCTGGATGAAGCGGCTGGACACGGAGTACCCCAACTTCAACGTGGTGGGCGAGACGTGGGTCACCGAGCCCGCCTACACCGCCTCGTGGCAGAAGGACTCGCGCCTCAGCGAGCAGAACTCCTATCTGAAGACGGTGATGGACTTCAGTTTCTTCGACAAACTGGCACGTGCCAAGAACGAGGAAACCGACGGCTGGTTCGACGGCTACAACCGTCTGTACAACAGTTTTGTGTACGATTACCTGTACCAGGACCCACAGCACATCATGGCTTTTGTGGATAACCACGACACCGACCGCTTCCTGGGCACCGCCCAGGGCCCCTATGCCGTGGACAAGTTGAAGAGCGCTCTGGCCCTGCTGCTCACCGCCCCGCGCATACCGCAGATATACTATGGCACCGAGTTGCTCATGGACGGCACCAAGGAGGTGACCGACGGCCTGGTGCGCTGCGACTTCCCCGGCGGCTTCCCCGGCGATGCCAAGGACTGCTTCACCGCTGCCGGCCGCACCGAGGCCCAGCAGGACATGTTCCAGTGGCTGAGCCACTTGCTGCATTGGCGTAAGGGCAACGAGACCATCGTGCGTGGCTACACCACACAGTTCTGCCCCTGGAAGGGGGTGTATGTCATGGCGCGCCGCTGGCACCGCAACACGGTCATCACCGTGATAAACGGCACCTCTAAGCCCGCCGCCTTCGAAGTGGCCCGCTTTGCCGAACTGCTCGACACCCAGGGTTCGGCCACCAGCACCCGGGCCACCGACATACCCACCGGCCGCCACTTCGACCTCTCTGAGGACATCCAGCTCGCCCCCCGCGAGGCGCTGGTGCTGGAGCTGGAGTAAGCGCCGTGCAGACTTAAGGCACGCTATCCTATAGCATGCAAGTTACCAGCCATAGAATGGCTGGCCGCTCGACCTTGGGTCGCTTCGACACTTCGAAGAACCAATATCTGATGCCTACGGCATCGCTTGCAAAACTTGAACTAGGATTTATACTCTATTAAATTCCTTAAAAATATCAATCACTCAATCACTAGTATTGAGTACCAGGCGATTAGGAGTGATCTATGGGGTGATTTATAGGTGATTTAGTGATTGATGAAGGGTCAAAAACGGGG
>JAFXQT010000098.1 GCA_017526905.1 Bacteroidaceae bacterium
AGCCAGGCGTGTCTTCGGCACCGCCCTTGACAGCGTAATATATTGCCCTGTCATTGAAGACCGCATACCAGGACTGCCGGCATACGTAGACGAATATATAGAACGGCTTCACCCCGTCGCATTCCAGTTTCGCATGGCCACGACCGATTCACAGTCATACCGTCTGCTGCCGCACGTACTGCAATCCGGCAGCCGCGCCTTTGTTGCCGCCACATGGCCAGGACACACCGCCGGGCATGACGACAACACCTCCATTTTCCTCCGTCCCTCCGAAGGATGGGGATGGCTGATTGCCGAAGGCTTCACCATCATCGAAACCAATTTCCCCAAAGACCTGATTCAGTACCTTAGGTCAGAGAACCGGCATTAAAGAGACATTGCGACCGAATTTTATACCGGTTTTGGTATATTATTTGCAAAATCCTTGACTGAGTCCATGGACTCAATTACTTAATAATCCGTGCAAACGGATGGCTTTTGGTGGAATTTGTTGCAGGAGTGCGGGTTCGTGGTTATCTTTGCACAGTCATTAGGGCAAAAGCTATTTTCCATAATACAAATAGACGGTAAGTCACAGATATCAAGGTAATTGAGACTAATGCAACAGAAAGTATAACGGTTATTTGAACTATGAAGTATGAAGAGGGTGTTGTGGCTTTTGAAGGCTTATTTGTTCATCATTACAGTGACGAAGGCTGTCGTGATAGGTATCGCATACTTCATTGGTGCGGTATTGGTGGTTATTGCAGCACCATTCATTTTCATCTATTACCTTGTTAGTTGGTTCATTGATATCCGTAGGATAGGATGGAAATTGGCTTGGAATAAGTGGTGGAACCAGAAGAAGTACGAGAGGTGGGAGGGCTTGAAAAAGGCAAAGGAAAGAAGAATTGACAAGGAACTACATGGGTGGCCGGAAGATCCTGTTGAACGTGCTAAATGTCCGCGGTTGGCGTTGAAACATGACAATATGTTCGAATGTAACGCCTATATAGAGGGCAGCGCACATTCGCTTATCTATGTGGCCAATGAGCAATGTCGGGAATTGGAGGAGCTATTTGAACATCATATTGAAGAGCTCAATCAGTGGGCTGCTCCAATGGGGTTCAAGATGGTCTATATCCCTTCGGTTTATAAGGCTCTGAAAGATGAAGAGGTTCAGAAATACAGAAATCCAAGCGCCAAAAGTATGCCGAAAGCAGACCTGAGCTTTGGGAATGATTATATGTTTCGCTTTCTCGTGCATCCCGAGGATAGGGAGCGGATGAGGCATGGGCTCTATTTCTGTCAGGCAAATGATACACGGACTGACCACTATGTGGACACCTATATCTGCCACTATTATGAGTTGTTGCCGCCAAGCGAGCGGAATCTGGATGAGCAGTTGGAAACGATCAGGCGGAGGTTGTATGATGAAGTGTATTGGCTTATGCCATACTTTGATTGCACTGTTCAGGATTTTGCGGGCGATGAGGCTGAGGATTATGCCGACGACCACTTCAATTCGCAAGTGTGGCGTGAAGACGTCAATGACTTGTTGGAGGAGATTCGCGAACGGGTGAAGATTCTCAGACAGCGAGGAGTGGCAGCGCATATCCTTGAGGAATTAATCCGTCCTGAGGTGAAGTTGAGCCGCCTGGTGATAACGAAGGACTTCCGCCTGCTACTGCCCGACTATCACGACATGGAAATCAAGATGGAGCCGCTGGTGAAGGCCGTCTATCTGCTCTTCCTGAACCACCCCGATGGCATCCGTTTTAAGGAACTGCCCGATTACCGAGACGAACTGACCGAGATCTACCTGAAGCTAAAGCCAAACGGGCTGACCGACAGGGCAAGGAAGAGTATAGAGGATGTGACTAATCCGCTGCTGAACTCCATCAACGAGAAATGTGCACGCATCCGCGGCGCGTTCGTGGGGCAGTTTGACAATCACCTGGCAAAGTACTACTACATTGATGGCCAGCGCAGCGAACCCAAGAAAATAGCGCTGGAAAGGAGCCTCGTTGCTTGGGAGCAGCGGCCTTAGCAAGTACTACTCCCTGACTTGGCGGATGGCTGCGGATTTACATTTCCGCAAGCCTTGCGATTTGTTTTTGTTTGGACAGCACCTTTGGAGGCTGTATTTTTGCAGTCGTACAACAAAAACAAGATTGCAACATGACTAACTATGAATTTATCCTGCATGAGTGCAAGAAAGCACACTACGGGAGCTGGAACATTGTGGCCGTGGATGCTTGCATGCAGAGGCTGCAAGGATTGACTCGTGAAGAGCTGGTGAGGCTGCTGACATCAAGGTGGGTTGGGCGCAAGGATGAGGTGAGGATGGAGGCTTCGAGGCTACTGCTCCAGGAGCAACGGAACCAGGGAGAGGCGAAGATCAGGAATGCGGCCACAGAGGAACTGGGGAGGATGCTTGCCGAGCTGAAAGGCGACTATCTGAAGCTGACCCGGAAGGAACTGAAACGGAGATACCAAGCGTTGGATCAACCGCGGCAGATGGCTATTATCCGGCTGTTCTTGAATGCGCCATCCAAGCAAGACCGCAAATGGGGAGAGGTGCGGGAGAAATGGCAGAAGCGCGGACTGGCCAATCCGCCAAGTATCTTCGACCTGATGAAAAAGAAATAATAACGCCCTTTTCAGCACACACAACAAAACTTGACAGGGAGGTGTGTCAAAATAAAGAAAGTGCGCTCGCGCAGAAATCTTACCGCTCGGCATCCCGCAGGGTGACGCTTGCCTAAGCAAGAAATTGATTCAAATCTTTCATCGTGTATACCAATGCCTTGATTCGTTAGATTTGGACAAATTTGCAAGATTTCTCGCCCAAGGGGCGACTGACTGTGCATTTTGACACGCCTCCTTCTTATTGTGTAATGAACATAGCGAGGCGAAGAAAAAAAACGCCTCGCCACCTTCAAGGAAAAGCATGGTCGAAAGGCAAAAATAATGTCGCAAAAAATAAATGAGGGAAATGCTTGGAGGCTTTTGGAATTTACGCTAACTTTGTCCACGAATCATCATTTTCAAGGAGTAGAATAGTTTATGAAAAGTTTTAACGAAACGGGGCACGCCCGTAAGGATGAGCGTGCTATAGATTCGGGTAAGAGTGGTGCTACAGGCATTACTTTCAACCTGCCGAAGGACAAATCAGTGGGTATTATCAAGGTTGTAGGCGTGGGCGGAGGTGGCTGCAATGCGGTGAGCAACATGTGGCAGGACGGCATCGAAAATGTGACGTTTGCAGCCTGCAACACCGACAGCCAACAACTGCAGTATTGTCCTGTTCCGGTGAAGTTGCAACTGGGCACGGAAGGGCTCGGCGTGGGCGGCAATCCGGACATCGGGCGCAAGGACGCCGAGGAGAGCGTGGACCAGATCCGCGCGTTGCTGAACGACGGCACGAAGATGGTGTTCGTGACGGCCTCGATGGGCGGCGGAACAGGCACCGGAGCCGCCCCCGTAGTGGCACGCGTGGCACGGGAGATGGGACTGCTGACCATCGGCATCGTGACCATCCCCTTCGCACTGGAGCAGCGGAAAAAGATCCTGAAGGCGTTGCGGGGCGTGGAGGAAATGCGCCGCAACGTGGACGCACTGCTCATCGTGAACAACGAAAACCTGCTGGCGCTGGACCAGCAGGCCGACTTCTCGTGGGAAGAGGCGTTCAAGGAGGCTGACAATATAGTGAAGGACGCGGCCAAGAGCATCTCCGAACTGATTACCACCTACAGCCCCGGCTGCATCAACGTGGACTTCCGCGACGTGGAAACGACGCTGCGCAACGGCGGATGGGCCATCATGGCTGCCGGCCGTGCAAGCGGCGAGAACAGGCTGGCCAAGGCGTTTGTCGATGCCTTGTCCTCGCCCCTGCTCTACGGCAACGACATCGTCCGCGCCAAGCGCATCCTGATCGACGTATATACCAGCAGTGAAGCGCCGATGCGCATCCGCGAGACACAGCAAATCTACGACTTCATGAAGACACTCGACGCGGACATCGACATGATTTTCGGCACATCGAAAGACGAGACGCTGGGGCAGGACGCAAAGATCATCATTCTGGCGGCGGGCGAGAAGGAGGACAAGCCTCAGCACACGCCGGAGCAAGAAACGAAGGACGAGGCCTACTACACCGACCTGATGGACCAACTCTATAAAAAGGACAACGGCCAAGCAACGGAAGCAGCGCAGCAGGCAACGGACCACCTGCACGGAGAGGAGGGTGCCCAAGAACCTGCCGACCAAGGCACCAAAGCGGCATTGGGAAGCCTGACCGACGAAGGACAAGAGGCCGATGCCGCCGAGGAACAAGGAGACGATATGGGCAGCGATGAGGGCAAAACCACAGGACAGGGGCAAGCAAGTGTTGCAGCCGGAAGCTCAGCTGCCGAAGGGGAACCGCTGGCTGGCACCAAAGGCTCGGCTGTAAGAACGTTCCTGGAACGTGCCCAGCAATGGCTGCTCAGCCTGACAAACGAGGGGTGATGCGGGGCTGAGGCGTGCGTGCACGGTGACATGTGCGGTGTTTTCCTGAAAAAAACGGAAAAAATGCAACACATACACGCGCACGCACGAAATTTTATGTACCTTTGCGCCCAAAACACAAAAACAGGACATGAAGATAGCTATCGTAAAGTATAACGCCGGCAATATCTACTCGGTGGTGAATGCCCTAAAACGTCTCGGCGTGGATCCCGTGCTGACCGACGATGCAGAGCAGCTGCGCACCGCCGACCGCGTGCTGTTTCCCGGCCAGGGAGAAGCCCGTCAGGCAATGACCTATCTGCAAGCAACCGGCTTGGACCGTGTGATTTGCGACTTGCGCCAGCCGGTGCTGGGCATCTGCATCGGCCAGCAGCTGATGTGCCGCCACTCGGAGGAGGGCGATACCGACTGCCTGGGTATCTTTCCCGTCGATGTGAAACGCTTCCGTCCCCAGCAGCACGAGTTCAAGGTGCCCCACATGGGATGGAACCAGCTGGAGGCCACCGACGGATTCATTCGCGATGCCGTGCCCAGCGGCAGTTTCGTCTATTTCGTGCACAGCTTCTATGTGCCCGTGTGCGAGTTCACGGCTGCCACCTGCGACTATATCCTGCCGTTCAGCGCCGCCTTGCAGAAGGACAACTTCTATGCCACACAGTTCCACCCCGAGAAGAGCGGCAAGGTGGGCGAGCAAATACTGCGACGATTCTTGGAGATTGAGCAAGACTGAACAACCTCCGTCATTCTTCGCAGAGCAAAGTGTCCCTTCGGACCAAGCGCGTCATTCATCATTCGTCATTCGTCATTAAAATGATCACCCTGATTCCAGCCATCGACCTTATCAACGGCCGCTGTGTCCGTCTGACCAAAGGCGACTATACAACAAAGAAAGAGTACGCGGCCGACCCTGTGGAGCTGGCCCGTCAGTTCGAAGCACTCGGATTCCGCCGCTTACATGTGGTGGACCTGGACGGCGCACGCTCCCACCATGTTGTGAACCACCATGTGCTGGAACGTATCGCCACGGCCACGCAGCTGGTGGTGGACTTCGGCGGCGGCATCAAGAGCGACGAGGACCTGCACATCGCCTTTGAGAGCGGCGCAGCCATGGCCACGGTGGGCAGTATCGCCGTGACACAGCCTGAGCGCTTCATCAAGTGGCTGGAGCAATATGGCACCGACCGCCTTATCTTGGGCGCCGACGTGCGCGAAGGGCGCATCAGCATCAACGGGTGGAAAGAGGAGAGCACACTGGAACTGCTGCCCTTCCTGGAGCGCTACATCAGTCAAGGTGTGCGCCACGTGCTTTGCACCGACATAGCCAAGGACGGCATGCTGCAAGGACCTGCCACCCCACTCTACCAGCAAGTCATGCAAGCCTATCCCAACTGCCAGCTCATTGCCAGCGGCGGCATCAGCAGCACCAACGATCTCTATGCCTTGGATGCAGCCGGCATCCCGGCCGTAGTGTTCGGGAAAGCCATCTACGAAGGACGCATCAAACTGGACGAGCTGGAGATTGAAGAAGGAAAGCTGAAGAGAGTAGAGAGTAGAGATAAGAGATAAAAGATAAAAGATAAGAGATGTCCACTTATAAATAACATTTAACATGCTTGCGAAACGTATCATACCATGCCTCGACGTGAAGGACGGCCAAACGGTGAAGGGCACGCACTTTGTAAACCTGCGCCAGGCCGGCGACCCCGTGGAACTGGGCAAGGCCTACAGCGAACAGGGTGCCGACGAGTTGGTGTTTCTGGACATTACGGCCTCGCACGAAGGCCGGAAGACATTCGCCGATATGGTCACACGCGTGGCCGCCGAACTGACCATCCCCTTTACCGTGGGTGGCGGCATCAGCGCCCTGTCCGACGTGGATCGGCTGCTCAATGCCGGTGCCGACAAGGTGAGTGTGAACAGCGCGGCATTGCGGCGCCCGGAACTCATCGGCGAGATCGTCAGCCACTTTGGCTCGCAAGTGTGCGTGTGTGCTATCGATGCACGGCTGGAAGCCGACGGGCGCTGGATGTGCTACCTCAATGGCGGCCGCATGCCCACCGACCGTACGCTGCAAGACTGGGCCTACGAGGCACAGGAGCGAGGCGCTGGCGAAATCCTTTTCACATCGATGAACCACGACGGTGCCAAGACCGGCTTTGCCAACGACGCACTGCGCCAGCTGGCCGACCGCCTGTCCATACCGGTGATTGCCTCTGGCGGTGCCGGCAGCATGGAGCATTTCCGCGATGCCTTCGTGCAGGGGCATGCCGATGCCGCACTGGCTGCCTCGGTGTTCCACTTCGGCGAGATCCGGATTCCTGAACTGAAAGCATACCTCAGCAAAGAGCACATCGCCGTGCGACAATAGCCCACAGACACAAACGACAATAACCCCAACAACAATGGAAATAGATTTCAGTAAAGCAGGCGGCCTGGTGCCCGCCATCATCCAAGATGCCGACACGCGTCAGGTGCTGATGCTCGGCTACATGAACCAAGAGGCCTACGACAAGACTGTGAGCACAGGGCTCGTCACCTTCTACAGCCGCACACGCCAGTGCCTGTGGACCAAAGGCGAAACCAGCGGCAATCTGCTGCACGTGGTAAGCATCAAGTTGGATTGCGACCAGGACACGCTGCTCATTCGTGTACACCCCGACGGCCCCGTGTGCCACACCGGCACCGACACCTGCTGGGCCGAGGAAAACACCCGGAACCCGCTACTTTTCCTGTCGGAATTGCAGGACTTCATCGAACAGCGCCACCGTGAGATGCCGGAAGGTTCATACACCACCAGCCTCTTCAAGGACGGGCTGAATCGCATGGCCCAGAAAGTGGGCGAGGAAGCCTTGGAGCTGGTCATCGAGGCCACCAACGGCACCAACGAGCGCCTCATCTACGAAGGCTCCGACATGCTCTACCACTTGCTGGTTCTGCTCACCTCAAAGGGGCTCCGCATTGAGCAGATGGCCGCCGAACTGATACAGCGGCACGACCCAAACTGGCATAAACACTGAAAAAGCACAAAGCACCGAGGGTAAGCAAAGGCCCTGCCTACAACCGGAATACTAACATTCAGAACACTCCATACCTATGATTATCGACTATAAAGATGCCTCCATCCTGCGGGGCGAACACACCATACTCACCGACATCGACTTCCAGGTGCAGGAAGGACAGTTCGTCTATCTCACCGGCGTGGTTGGTTCCGGCAAGACATCGCTGCTCAAAACCATCTATGGCGAGCTGGACATAGCCAGCGGCAAAGCCGAAGTGCTGGGACGGGACATGCGCCGCATCAAGCGCAGGCACCTGCCGGCCCTGCGCAAAGAGCTGGGCATCGTGTTTCAGGACTTCCGCCTGCTCACCGACCGCAACGTGGAGCGCAACCTCGACTTCGTGCTGCGCGCCACCGGCTGGAAGCAGAAGGGGGCCCGCCAGCAACGCATCCTGGAGGTGTTGCAGTTGGTAGGCCTGGAAGAGAAGCTGAATGCCATGCCCTATGAGCTTTCTGGCGGCGAGCAGCAGCGTGTGTGCATAGCCCGGGCCATACTCAACTCGCCAAAACTAATCCTGGCCGACGAGGCCACCGGCAACCAGGACGCCGAGAGCGGCATCCACACCACAGCCATACTCTACAAACTGGCACAGGAGGGCACGGCCGTTATCATGGCCACCCACAACAACGCTCTTATCGGCCAGTTCCCTGGCGTCGTGTACCAATGCAGCGGGCACACCCTGAAGCGCATCGGTCAGGACGGAGCAGCGGCACACGCCACGCCAGCCACGGCGGCAAACCCCGCCAATGCCGAAGGCGGCACCGATGATATCCCCACGGCCACCCTCGTAAACGATAACAACATACAAGAATAACCAACAAACACACAGCACATAAGCATTATGAAAGTACTGAAATTCGGAGGCACCAGCGTAGGCACGCCTCAACGCATGAAGGACGTTTCGGCACTCATCACATCCGACGGACAACCCAAGCTCGTTGTGCTCTCAGCCATGAGCGGCACCACCAATACGCTCGTCGAAATCTCCGACTATCTCTACAAGAAGAACCCCGAAGGCGCCTACAGCCTCATCGGGCAACTGGAACAGAAGTATCTGGCACACGTGACCGAACTCTACCAGACCGATGAATGGCGCGAGCGCACCACCATCTTCCTCAAGGAAGAGTTCAACTACCTGCGCTCGTTCACAAAAAGCCTCTTCACATCGTTCGAGGAGAAAGCCATCCTGGCACAGGGCGAAATCATCTCGACCAACATGGTCACCAACTACCTGCTGGAGCAGGGCGTGAACGCCATCCTGCTCTCCGCCCTGGACATGATCCGCACGGACAAGAATGCCGAACCCGACTTCAACTATATCCGCGAACGCACCACAGCACAGCTGGAAGCCAACCCGGGCTACGACATCTATATCACCCAAGGCTTCATCTGCCGCAATGCCTACGGCGAGATTGACAACCTGCTGCGCGGCGGCTCCGACTACACCGCCTGCCTCATCGGCGCTGCCATCCATGCCGACGAAATCCAGATCTGGACGGACATCGACGGCATGCACAACAACGACCCGCGCGTGGTGGAACACACCGAGCCCGTGCGTCAGCTCTATTTCGAAGAGGCTGCCGAGCTGGCCTACTTCGGCGCCAAAATACTGCACCCCACATGCATCCAGCCCGCCAAATTTGCCGGCGTGCCTGTGCGCCTGCTCAACACCATGGACCCGCACGCCCCAGGCACCATCATCAACAACGAGATGCAGCGTGGCACCATCAAAGCCGTGGCTGCCAAGGACAACATCACCTGCATCGGCATTCAAAGCTCGCGCATGCTGCTGGCCCACGGTTTCCTGCGCAAGGTGTTCGAGATATTCGAGACCTACAAGACCAGCATTGATATGATATGCACGTCGGAAGTGGGAGTGAGCGTAACCATCGACAACACCAGCAACCTGCAGGCCATCAAGGACGAACTGAAGAAATACGGCACCGTGACCATCGAGGAGCAGATGTGCATCGTGTGCGTGGTTGGCGACCTGGCCACCCAGAACGTAGGCTTCGAGACTCGCGCCTGCAACGCCCTGCAGGAAATTCCCGTACGAATGATCAGCTACGGCGGCTCCAACCACAACATCTCCTTCCTGGTGAATGCTTCCGACAAGAAGCGCACACTCCAGGCCCTGAGCAACACGCTGTTCGACTGACCCACAGCTGCATTCACTATGGCACACACACCACAACACGACATCCACACCCCGTGCTATGTTTACGACATGCACCTGCTCGACACCACCCTGCAGGCCATCCGTGCCGCCACAGCCGGGCACGAAAACTACCACATACACTATGCTGTCAAGGCTAATGCCAACCCCATCGTCCTGCGCCGCATAGCACAGGCAGGCCTGGGCGCCGACTGCGTGAGTGGCGGCGAGATCCGTGCCGCCCTGCAAGCCGGTTTCCCTGCCCAAAGCATCGTCTATGCCGGCGTGGGCAAAGCCGACTGGGAGATAGAGCTGGGGCTGGAGGCCGGCATCGGGCTGTTCAACGTGGAGAGCATCCCCGAGTTGGAAATCATCAACCAAATAGCCGGTCGGATGCGCCGCCGCGCCAACATCTGCTTCCGTATAAACCCCGATGTGGGGGCACACACGCACGCCAACATCACCACAGGACTGGCCGAGAACAAGTTCGGCATTGCCATGAGCGACATGGAGGCTGTGATCAGCGCCGCCCTACAAATGGACAACATCCATTTCGCGGGCCTGCACTTCCACATCGGCAGCCAAATCCTGGACATGGACGACTTTGCCGCCCTGGCCCGCCGCATCAACCAGTTGCAGGAACGGCTGGCCGACGAGGGCATCACAGGCGTGCGCATCATCAACGTGGGCGGCGGCCTCGGCATCGACTATGAAACGCCCCACCAGCACCCCGTGCCTGCGTTCGACACCTATTTCGACACCTACGCCCGCCTGCTGAAACTGCACCCCGGACAGGAGGTGCACTTCGAGCTGGGCCGCGCCGTGGTGGGACAGATGGGCACGTTGCTCACGCGCGTCCTTTATATTAAGGAAGGGCACGTGAAACGCTTTGCCATAGTGGATGCCGGAATGACCGAACTGATACGCCCGGCACTCTACGGCGCACACCACCACATTGAACTCTTCGGCCGGACCGCTGGCAACGAGCAGCTCACCTACGATGTAGTGGGGCCCATCTGCGAGTCGTCCGACGTGTTCCAAAAGGACTGCCCCCTCCCACCCCTGCAGCGCGGCGACCTTCTGGCCATTCGCAGTGCCGGCGCCTACGGCGAAACAATGGCCTCGCAGTATAACTGCCGCCCGCTGCCAACCACATATACTACCGACGAACTGAACACTCAAAATCCATTATGACCGAAACAGAAAGTATTCCAGTAGCGCGGCTGGTGGAGCCGCTCACCGTAGTCATCACCACCCACAACCAAGTGGGTGCCCTGCGGCGCCACCTGCCAGCCTTCCTCTCGCAAGACTACGACCTTTACGAAGTGATAGTTGTGGATATAGGCTCGACCGACGAGACCCTCCCGTGGCTCAAGGCCATGGAACTGGAATACACAAACCTGCGTCACCTGAGCACGCCTGCTTCGGCACGCGACATCAGCCTGGAGCGCCTGGGACTGACACTGGGCATTCGCACCGCCGGCAGCAAATGGGTGGTGCTGTCCGAGGCCAACTGCGAACCTGCCAGCAACCGCTGGCTCAGCCTGCTGGCCGAACAGCTGCACCGGCACACCGATGCAGCTATCGTCATGGGCTTCAGCCGCTACCAAGAACGGCACCATGGGTGGTTCGACCACAAAATCGGTTTCTACCGCCTGTGGCACCATCTGGCCAACTACCGCCACCTGCAGTCAGGTCATGCCGCCGTGCGCGGCGACGGCTGCAACATGGCCATACGCAAGAGCCTGTTTATGGACAAGGGCGGCTTTGCTGCCACCCAAAACCTGAGGCGCGGAGCCTGCGACCTCCTGGTAAACCAGCTGTCCACACCCGCCAACACTGCCCTCTGCCTGGACCCTCAGGCTGCCGTGGTGCAGGACAAGCCCACGCACCAACAGTGGCAGCAGGAGCGCATGTTCTACGTGGAGACACGACGGCACCAGCAGCACACATGGCTGTACCGCACGCGCAACAACCTGAACCTGCTGTGGCCTTGGTTCGAAGCGCTCTGCATGGCTGTTCCGTTCCTGACAGGCATCGTGATGTTGGTGCTGAGCCTGCAACGTGCTGATGCCACCTACCTGCATCCGTGGCACCTGTGGCACCACTCCCTTCTTCCTGCCAGCCCCACGGCACCCGCCACTACAGAAATCGTCATCTTCAGCCTGTTCCTGCTGGCGCTGCTGGCAGCCATGGTGCTCATCAGCAGCGTGCGCATACGCCAGTTCAACAACAGCGCGCGCACACTGGGTTGCCGCACCTACCGTCTCACCTTCATCGTCTTTGAGCTGTGCATGCCTTTCTGGGCTGCCGCCGCCTGGCTGCGCCACCGGCTTGCCTCGAAGAACGAGTTCCGCAAACAATTCGTCTAACCACTAACACCCCAGCAGCTGCTATCGCTCAAACATATAAGGCACCGCTGTGAACTGCCAGGCACAGCGGCCAAACAGAAACTTTTAGGTAACCCTTTTTTCGCTTTATTCCTCACCCGGCGGGGAACCGCCGGGCACAGTGGCCCAGCAGTAAGTTCTAAGTAACTATTATTTTACACTTTTCACTCTTCACTTTTCACTCTTTCACTTTTCACTCTTTCACTTTTCACTCTTATGTCATTTATCACCTGGTGCCTTGCACATCTTAATTACTACACCATTTGGTTCCTGATGCTTCTGGAAAGCACGGTTATTCCAGTCCCCTCCGAGTTGGTTGTGGCTCCGGCTGCCTATCGTGCTGCCTCGAGCGAGGACCTCAACGTGCTGCTCATCGTTCTCTTTGCCACCCTGGGTGCCGACGTGGGTGCCACTATCAACTACCTGGCCGGCCGCTACCTGGGTAGGCCTGCCATCTACGCCTTTGCCAACAGCACATTGGGCCACCTATGCCTGCTGAACCAAGAAAAGGTGCAGAAAACCGAGCGCTACTTTACCGACCACGGCGCCTCGGCCACACTCATCGGGCGCCTGGTGCCTGGCATCCGCCATCTCATCAGCATCCCCGCAGGCATGGCCCGCATGCCCTATGGCCGTTTCCTGCTTTACACCACACTGGGTGCCGGCGTGTGGCACATTATCCTGGCCGCCATCGGCTACTCGCTTGCCTCGGTCGTTCCAGAGAGCGAGTTGGAAGCCACCGTTACACGCTACAGTCATGAACTCGGTCTGGCCATGCTCGGGCTCTTCGCCCTTTTCATCGTCTATCTGGTAGTTAAGGACAGGCGGAAAAAGAAGGCGTGAGCCATCTGTACCCCCACACTATATTATAGTACACGCGCGTGCGAGCAAGCAAGCGAGCATCTATTTTTCAGCGTTCTTATACATTCTAAACACGCATGGAGCGAATGAGCTCAGAAATGAGCTGAGAGGCGCAAAGGAACAATAAAAAACACGTTTTTATTTGGCCATGTAAGCCGAATAACGTACCTTTGCGCCAACCTTTTAGGGGTGCAGGCCAATTTGGTCTGCTGAGAATATACCCTCGAACCTGAAGCAGGTAATTCTGCCGTAGGAACAAAAGAACCTTTTTACGCTGAATATGAATAATAAAACATGCTCGTCGGCAATACTTATTGCCGTGACTGCCGCGCTGAGCGCGGTGGCAACTACCACTGTGGCCCAAACCACGCAGGACTCGCTGCGCATGGCACAGATGCAAGAAATCGTAGTGAGCGGCGTGCGCACCCAGAAGAACGCCCCTTACGCCGTGACCAACATTAAGTACAAGGACCTGCAGGCGCACTCGCGCACAGGGCGCGAACTGCCGTTCCTCCTGTCACAGACGCCCGGCGTGCTGGCCTGGGGTGAGAACGGGCTGGGCACCGGCACCAGTTATATGCGCATACGCGGTGCCGGCGACTCGCGCATCAACGTGACGCTTGATGGCGTGCCCCTTAACTCGCCCGAGGACCAATGTGTTTTCTGGGCCAACATGAACTCGTATGCCTCGCTCTTGGGCTCTGTGCAAGTGCAACGCGGCGTGGGTACTTCGACCAACGGCGACGGCGCCTTCGGCGGCACCATAGCCCTGTCGAGCGCCACCCCCTCGCCCACCCCACGCGCCGAACTCAACTACAGCTACGGCTCGTACAACACTATGAACTACGGCGCATCGGCCTCCACCGGCACGCTGTTCGACCACCTCATCATTGACGGTGCCTGGCACCAAACCACCACCGACGGCTTCCTGCACGGCACCAAAGGTCGCTCAGGCTCATTCTACGGCGGACTGACCTGGACAGCATCGGACAACTTCACCCTCCGCTACAAAAACATAGGCAACTACGAGCACACAGGCCAAGCATGGAACGGCGTGACGGCCGGCGACAACGACCTCAGCCTGATGGACGGCACCTACGGCGCCCAAACGGGCATCAAAACCTATAAAGATATGTACGCACGCGGGCTGGGACGATTCAACTCGCTCTACGAACAGCTGGTGTACGATGCTGAAGGCAACTTCGCTTGCGATGCACAGGGTAACTACCAGACCGCACGCTACCAAATGGCCGACGGATCGCTGTGGCCACGCACCACCGACAACTTCACACAGGACCACAATATCCTGTCCATGGCCTGGCGCATCAGTCCAAGCTGGAGCACCACCGCCTCGCTGCACTACACCTACGGCTACGGCTACTATGAGGAGTTCCGCCCGCAGAACAAACTGAAGAAGTTTGGCCTGAGCAACCTTGTCCTTTCCGACGGCTCGGAGGTGAAGAAAGCCGATTTCGTTCGCCGCAAAGGGTTGGAACAGCACACCTACGGCCTCATTTGGAACGCCAACTACCACGCCGGTCCGTGGGACGTGATTGGCGGTCTGTCGCTGCAACGCTTCCAAGGCAACCACTTCGGCCATCTCACCTATACCAGCAATAGCCAACTGGCACAGAGCATCCTGAAGGGCGGGCGTTACACCTATTATGACAGCGACGCCACAAAGGATGACCATAGCCTCTTTGTCAAGGTGTCCTACCAAGTGGAACCGGAATGGACCGTGTTCGGCGACGTGCAGTACCGCCACGTGGGCTACCGCACGGACGGCATCAACGACAAATTCTACGAGGAGGGCAGCAGCTACTACAACCAGCGGCTGGACATAGACCGTCATTACCATTTCCTGAACCCCAAGGCCGGCATCAGTTGGCATCGCGATGGGCACGACTTCTACTTCTCAGAAGCCATCAGCCACCGCGAGCCCGAGCGCAACAACTTCACCGACAATGGCTCCTACCCTGCCCCCAAGGCCGAGTGGGTGTTCGACTATGAAA
Organism: Bacteroidaceae bacterium; assembly: GCA_017526905.1. Classification (GTDB taxonomy): domain Bacteria; phylum Bacteroidota; class Bacteroidia; order Bacteroidales; family Bacteroidaceae; genus Physcousia. The sequence goes on from JAFXQT010000098.1 coordinate 14,969, forward strand.
CAGGCTACAGCTACACCTCCGCCCGCTGGCACGCAGGCATCGGTCTCTATGCGATGTACTACACCAACCAGTTTGTACAAACGGGCATGGAGAGCGACATAGGCGAGAAACTGACCACTAACATCAAGAGCAGCTACCGCCTGGGAGCCGAACTGACGGCTGGCGTAAACCTGACTTCATGGCTCTCGATTGAGGCTAACGCCGCCCTGAGCCAAAACCGCATCACCGACTTTGACGAGGTGGTGGAGGACTGGGACCTGGGCACACGCACCATCCACTATGACAAGAGCACGCTGGCCTTCTCGCCCTCGGCCATTCTGAACGGTTTCGTGAATGCCCACTGGAAGGGGCTGGAAGCCACGTGGCACACCAACTACGTGAGCCGTCAGTTCCTGGACAACACAGCCTGCAAGGACCGCTCACTGCCCGCCTTCTCCACTTCAAGCCTGCGCCTGCAATACACGCTGCCCTGCCAACGCCGTCTGGGCCTGCGCGAAGTGGTGCTGGGTGCCAACCTGAGCAACCTGTTCAACCACCGCTATGCCGCCAGCGGCTGGGTGTATTCGGCCATCTGCGACAGCTACGGCCACCCCGCCGACAACCGCTACTACCAAATCGGCTTCATTCCCGCTGCCGGCTTTACGGCCATGGGCAGCGTAACGTTGAAGTTCTGAAGCCACGGATTAAATGCATTTTCAAGACCACGAATTACGCGAATTAAGGTGGGTTCTATAAATTAGCTTTGAATAGCTCTTAGGCTATTTCCGAACAGACTTTGTTTCAAGGCCGCCGGGGCGTAGCGGGCCGCTCGGCGCTTGCGACGCTTGACACTTCAAGAACGTCCCAAGGACTTGGAACAAAAGATGCCGGAAAGAGGCAAGAGCAAACAAAGATAATTCATAGAGAATTTATTAA
>JAFXQT010000010.1 GCA_017526905.1 Bacteroidaceae bacterium
AGGTCTTTTGCGAATATTTGATGCTCGTCGTAGAAAAATCTGTCTGGTCAGTATTGAAACTCAGATTATCTACTTCAGAGCAAATGTTTAACCTAAACGCTACTTTTTAAAGTGGGCTCTTGCTTCAAGTTTCGCAAGCGATGCCTTGGCATCGGCTGTTTACAACTTCCGAAACTTGAGTAAAGAGAAACCTGCCGCTGCGGGGCTTTGTGCCAACCGCTTCGGGGTGGGGGAGGTGTGCTGTCGTGTCAGACCACAACGGCGGTGCCGCTGGTGGTGACCATCAGCATGGAGCTGTTGGCACCGATGGTCTCGTAGTCGATGTCGATGCCCACCACGGCATTGGCGCCGATGGCCATGGCACGTTGCATCAGTTCGTTCATGGCGGTGTCCTTGGCCTCGATGAGCACTTTCTCGTAGGTGCTGCTGCGACCGCCGAAGAAGTCGGTCAGGCCGGCCATGAAATCCTTAAACACGTTGGCGCCGATGATGGTCTCGCCGGTCACGATGCCTTTGTACTCTCTCACGGGGTGCCCTTCGATGGTGGGCGTGGTTGTCAGAATCATAATCAGAATGTTTTTGGGGTTAGACTGTGCCGCAAAGGTAAGCATCTTTTTGTAAAGTGTGGCGCGCGGCTGCATATTTCGCTTTGTTTTAACAATTTTTTCCGTTCAGGGGTGTGCTCTTTCCCGCAGTTTCCTTACCTTTGCACCCCCAAAAAGAAAAAGAAGCCAGTGGATATTAAGGAACTTCTGAAGATGTATGCGCGCCACCCGCAGGTCAAGGCGCTGGCTCGTGCCGTCGGTTCAGGCCAGGCGCCGTTGGTGCGTGTGTCGGGCTTGCAGGCCAGTTCGGCCCCGCTGGCCTTTGCGGCCATGGCTGCGTCGGCCCCGCCCTTGCTGTTTGTCCTGTCGGATGCCGAGGAGGCCGGCTATTTCTACAACGACCTGGTGGCGCTGTTGGGCGAGCAGCAGGTCCTCTTCTTCCCCTCTTCCTACCGCCGTGCGGTCAAGTTCGGCCAGCGCGATGCCGCCTCCGAAATCCTGCGCACCGAGGTGCTGGCGAGGATGGCGAGGATGGCGAATGACGAATTACGAATGACGAATGACGAATCAGGACTTGCGAATGACGAACAGCGAGGAACGAATGACGAACAGCGAGGAACGAATGACGAATTACGAATGACGAATGACGAATTAGGTTTACCTTCAGAGACAGCAGGTAAATTGCATTCGTCATTCGTCATTCGTAATTCGTCATTAGACATTCCTAATTCGTCATTCGTCATTAGTCATTCGTCATTCGACATTAGTCGTCCGTCATTCCTCATCGTCACCTACCCCGATGCCCTGGCCGAGAAGGTGGCGTCGCGGCAGAAGATGGAGGCGCTGACGCTGTCCGTACGTGTAGGCGAGGAGGTGGGCATCGAGTTCGTGGCGCAGACGTTGCAGGAGTTCGGCTTCAAGCGTGCCGACTACGTCTATGAGCCCGGGCAGTATGCGGTGCGCGGTTCGCTGGTCGATGTGTTCTCCTATTCCTGCGAATACCCCTATCGAATCGACTTCTTCGGCGACGAGGTGGACAGCATACGCACCTTCGAGATAGAAACACAGCTGAGCCGCAGCAAGCTGGAACAGATAACGCTGGTGCCGGAGATGGCGCAGACCGATGCCGACAATGTGCCAATGACCGAGGTGCTGCCTCAGGACACCATGCTGGTGTGCCGCGACCTGGACTATGTGACTGGCCGCATCGCCGCGGTGTGGGACGAGGGCTTTTCGGCACAGGCCCTGATCGAGGAGGCGGCACAGAACCAGCGCGAGGCCCGGCAGAAGGAACTGGAACTGAAACGCGAGCAGCAGCTGGTGCCGGCCGACGTGGTGGCGCAGGGGCTGCAACGCCTGCGCCGCGTGGAGCTCTCGGCAGGGATGCCAGTGGGAAACAGCGGCCGCACCACCACCATCCATTTTGAAACCACCGCCCAACCCCTCTTCCACAAGAACTTCGACCTGGTGGCCAAGACCATGGCCGACTATCAGGCCCAAGGCTACACCTTATATATATTGGCCGACTCGCAGAAACTGACCGAGCGCCTCAAAGCCATCCTGGAGGATATGCCCCAAAGCAAGGAGGCAGCCTCCAATCTGCCGGCAGGGAAGGGAAGCCGTCCGGGCGGCAGGCAGGCGGGATTGCTCTCCTTCAACCCCGTAAACAAGACCATCCATGGCGGCTTTACCGACCACACGCTGAAGGTGTGCCTGTTCACCGATCACCAGATATTCGACCGCTTCCACAAGTTCAACCTGCGCAGCGACCGCGCGCGCAGCGGCAAGGTGGCCCTGTCGCTGAAGGAACTGAAGGAGTTTGAGGTGGGCGACTACGTGGTGCATGTGGACCACGGCATCGGCCGCTTCGGCGGCCTGGTGCGGGTGCCGCAGGCCGATGGCACCATGCAGGAGATGATACGCATCACCTACGAGCACGACGATGTGGTGTTTGTGAGCATACACGCCCTGCACAAGGTGTCCAAGTACAAGGGCAAGGAGGGCGAGCCGCCGCGCATCAGCCGTCTGGGCACAGGCGCCTGGGAGCGCATGAAGGAACGCACCAAAGCCAAAATCAAGGATATAGCCCGCGACCTAATCCTGCTCTACAGCCGGCGCAGGGAGGAGCGTGGCTTCAAGTTCAGCCCCGACAGCTACTTGCAGCACGAATTGGAGGCCAGCTTCCTCTACGAGGACACGCCCGACCAGCTCAAAGCCACCAACGACGTGAAGGCCGACATGGAACGTGCCCGCCCCATGGATCGCCTGGTGTGCGGCGATGTGGGCTTCGGCAAGACCGAAGTGGCCGTGCGGGCCGCCTTCAAGGCCGCTGCGGATGGCAAGCAGACCGCCGTGATGGTGCCCACCACCGTGCTGGCCTTTCAGCATTATCGCACCTTCTCCGACCGCCTCAAGGACCTGCCCGTGCGCGTGGACTACCTGACGCGGGCCCGAACCGCCAAGCAGACGCGCGAGCTGCTGGCCGACCTGGCCGAGGGCAAGATAGACATCCTGGTGGGCACGCACAAGCTCATCGGCAAGAACGTGCAGTTCAAGGACCTGGGCCTGCTCATCATCGACGAGGAGCAGAAGTTCGGCGTGGCCACCAAGGAACGCCTGCGGCAGATGAAGGTCAACGTCGATACCCTCACTCTCACCGCCACACCCATACCGCGCACCCTGCAGTTCTCGCTGATGGGGGCGCGCGACCTCAGCGTCATCCAAACCCCGCCGCCCAACCGCTACCCCATCCAGACGGAGGTACACACCTTCTCGGCCGAAGTCATTGCCGAGGCCATCAATTTTGAAATGAGTCGCGGTGGGCAGGTGTTCATCGTGAACAACCGCATCGCCGGCCTCACCGAGCTGGAACTGCTGGTGCGCAAGTACGTGCCCGACGCCCGCGTGGCCGTGGGCCACGGACAGATGCCGCCCGAACAGCTGGAGCATATTATGATGGACTTTGCCGCCTACGACTACGACGTGCTCATCTCCACCACCATCATCGAGAGCGGCCTGGACATACCCAACGCCAACACCATCATCATCTGCTCGGCACAGAACTTCGGCCTGAGCGACCTGCACCAGATGCGCGGCCGTGTGGGCCGCTCCAACAAGAAGGCCTTCTGCTACCTTCTGGCCCCGCCCTTGGAGAGCCTGCCGCAGGAGTCGCGCCGACGCCTGCAGGCCATCGAGAACTTCTCCGACCTGGGCAGCGGCATCAACATAGCCATGCAGGACCTGGACATACGCGGCGCCGGCAACCTGCTGGGCGCCGAGCAGAGCGGCTTCATTGCCGACCTGGGCTACGAGACCTACCAGAAGATCCTGTCCGAGGCCGTCAAGGAACTGAAGAACGACGAGTTCAAGCAGCTCTTTGTGCAGCAGATGGCCGAGGGCGAGACCGTCACGGGCGAGGACTTTGTGGACGAGTGCCTGCTGGACAGCGACCTGCAGATGTACTTCCCCGACACGTATGTGCCCGGCTCCACCGAGCGCATGCTGCTCTACCGCGAGCTGGACGGGCTGGAGAGCGACCAGGCCGTGGAGGCTTTCAGCCAGCGCATGATAGACCGCTTCGGCCCCATCCCGCCCGAGGGCGAGGAGCTGATTCGCGTGGTCAAGCTGCGCCGGCTGGGCAAATACTTCGGCTCCGAACGCATCGTGCTGAAGAACAAGCGCATGCGCCTCTATTTCGTCAAGGACGAGGGCAGCCCCTTCTTCCAGAGCGATGCCTTCGGGCAGATCATCAGCTACTTCAGCCTGCACCCGGCCGACTGCCAGCTGGACGAGACCAACGGCCGCCGCTCCATGCTGGTGCGGGGCGTCGGCACCGTGGCCCAGGCCGTGGCGGTGCTGGAGGCCATCAAGAGCGTTGCAGAATGAAGGCCAAAGCCCCAAAATCCCCCACAAAAGCCATCCCAAACCACTGAATCGACTGCCAAAACGTGTTTTGGCAGTCGATTTTCCGTTTTTGGCAGTCCTCTTTCGGCTACCTTTACTATCTTTGCCCCAGCAATAACAACCAGAAACATTCTACTATGAAGAAACTATTATTACTCTTGGCCTTGATGGCGGCCCTGCCTTTGACCGCTCAGGCCGACGATGCCACCCAGCGTTTGGTGGTGTGGCTGAAGAACGGACAGAAGGTGTATCATGACCTGACGGACGAGCCGGAGACGCGCTTCAACAACGGCATGTTGATGCTCTCCACCGCTAAGGTCAGCATCAGCTATCCCATCGCCGACGTGATCCGCTACACCTACGAAGGCACGATGACGGCCATCAACGCGCCGAAGGTGAAGCCCGGTGAAGTGCGCTTCTCGCAGGGCAACGACCAAATGGCCTTCGACGGCCTCGCTCCCGGCACACAGATGCAACTCTATGCGCCCGACGGCAAACTGCTCCGCACGCAGAAGACCGAGACGGGCAAGACCTCCGTGGTATCACTCAAAGGACTGCCCGCAGGGCTGTATGTGGTGAAGATTGGCGACGCATCCTATAAGTTTATGAAGAAATAGAAAAGCCTCTCCCCCAACCCCTCCCCTGTTAGGGAGGGGAGTAGTCACTTTAATTAAAAGTTCTCATTATGAAAGCAACATATAAGTTATTTATAGCCGTTGCCTTGGCATTTGCACAGGTAATCGCTCCCTCCCTTATAGGTAGGGCAGGGGGTGGGTCTTTCCTCATGGCTCAGGAGGCCTTCTACGTGTATCGCAACGACGGCGACTTCAACGGTTTCTTCTACGACCAAGTCATACGTATGGGCTACTCGAAAGTGGACCTCGACTCGGTGGAGCACGACATCTATGTCATTCAGGAGATTGAGACCGCCGACTCCCTCTACCGCATCCCCCTTGCCGCCATCGATAGCATCGGCTTCGTACAGCCCGAAATCCGCTTCAATCCTCGTCTGAAGGACATGGATGCCACGGGGATGGCAGACTACGCGAGTATTAGTTATATGAATATGCGTTTCGAAAAGGGCACGCCCAAAGAAATGATTCCCGAGGTGGGCGATGTACTGGTTAGCTTCGACCAGGAGAAATATGGCAAGGACGGGTTCATGGGTAAGGTGAAGCATGTGCAGCGATGGTCTACCGGAACGGTGGATTGCAGCCTCGATTCCATCAGCGACTGGGCCGACATCTTCGACCAGTTCATCACGGTTGAACAGATCGGCGTTGATGATGAGGGCAAGGTGCACCGCCGTGTGGCTGGCTTTGACGAGAATGGCCGCTTGCGAGTCAACGACCGTAAGGATATCAGCGGAAACCTCTCGCTGAACGTCATCAATTGGAGCGGACGCCTGCAATACGACTGGGGCAACGGCCTAACCATCGGTATTGATGCTGGCATTCAAGTTAAGGCGCAGGCCACATTTGCCGTCACGGGTGTCTTCTCAAAGCGCTTCTTCATGAAGCTTATCTTCTCCGAATCGCTGTCGGCAGGTGCAAGCGTCCATGCCCAGATTTCGGGTGGCAATGTCATTCCTATCAATACGCCGCTTGGCGTGCTTGGCGGCATCAAATTCCCGGCCATATTCCCCTTGTTCGAAGTGGATCCCCTCCCCAAGGGCTTCTTCCGTCACGGCGGCAGCATCGATGCATCGATTCAGTTGCCCAAGTTCTCGTTCGGTGTTTCGCAAACCATCACCATCGATACCGAGGACCCGCGGATAATGTGGTTCGATTGGGGTAATCAAGACGGCGACGGCACTGAGGACAATGTGGAGAGCGACTTCAGCTGGATTGATGCAGGCGTGGTGTTCAACGGTTATGTTCAAGCTGGCGTCATGGCACAGCTGGGACTGAACACCAACAGTTGGCTCTCGAAACTGCTTCATGCAGGCATTGGGCTGGAAGTATATTTCGGGCCGAAATTGGAAGCCGAGCTCAACCTGAGTGCCAGCGGCGCACTGGCCAGCGGCAGTTACGGCGCACTGAAGGACTCACGGGTGGCGCTGACACCCGTCTGCATAGACCGCGAACTCAAATACAAGTGGCGCGTGGGACAGACAAAAGAAGAGCGGACGCTCTGGAGCGACACCAAGAAGTGGGGAGAGTATTCCCTGTACCTGCTGCCCGAATTCCTGAAGACCAAGGTGGACTACAATGTTACCGACCGCGTGCTCTCAACCACCATCTATCCGCGCCGACAAGTGGTGATGGGGTCAACCATAGGAATCGGAGTCTATCCCAAGGACAAGTGGGATACGCCCATAGCCGAGGTGCAAAACACAACCGACTACAGCTATACGCACCAATACAACGAGTTCTCCACCCAACTGACAAAACTGGAGGCAGGCACCTATAATGTGGGGCCATACGTTCAGATGTTCGGGGTTAAACTGCCGGTCAACGACGACAAAGTCTATACCAAGGTGACCATACCGCCTGTGCTGAAGCTGTCGGTTGACAGCGTGAAGGCAGACACGGACAGTCAGAAGATAGAAATCCCGTTCAGCACCAACAGCAATCAGGTTCAGGTGACGGTTGTCAAGACCGGCGGAGCACCGGTTGAAAAGTGGCTGAAGGCAGAAGTGTCCAACCAAGGTACCGGCGAGCGGCAGGACACCCTCACCCTCAACCTGAAAGGCAATGAGACCGTTTTCGGCAGGGGTGCTGATGTCATACTGACGGCCCAGGTCGATTCAATCATTGTTTCCGATACCCTGCATATCAGGCAGGGCAATCAGGCCCTCAACATCAAGGGAGTGAGGGCAAAAGTGGACTACCCGGCCTTGACAACCTCTAAAGACTGGGGAATCAATAATGACGGCACACCTTACGAGAAGAGCCAGACCGACGTCCCTACCGGCTATAGTTATTTCAACCTCGTGGTTCAAGGCACAAATGTTGACGGTGGCGAGCCTGTACCCTGCACGGCCACCCGCCACGATGACCTCGTCACCATCACAGGTTCCTATCACGACGTGTTGAAGGACGAGGCGAGCACAACGGAGCCGGACTTCACCTCCATCGCCTACACCTCGGGCGGGTCTTCTTCTGAAAGGAGAACTATCGACATGGCATTTACGCTGGTGCTCGACCTTTCTGATGCTTCCATGAGATTAGTCAAAGCAACGATGGAAACCGTGGAGGACTACAACTACGTGTCTCAATACACCGGATATACCCATGGCTATGAACTGAACCCATAGGAGGTGCAACGCAACGGCTCGTCGGAGAAAACAAGCCATAGAGAAAAACGTCTGAGCTTTGAGTGCCAGGGCATTCCCTGCAGTACCTATGGCACCCAATTAATTTTTTACGATCAGAAATTCAAGGGCATCACGGCCAAAGGAAGCTTTAGCCATCACGACGTCTCGACGACCAAATGGGTGAGCGGCGAAAGGCTGGATCATGTTGAAGACCACTCCGAAGCTACCAGTGTGGCCAATCCCGACGCAACGTGCGAGGTGCAGATTACCTTATATACGGAATAGCCCGTTACGCCGTTTCGCCGTCGCCGACCTCCTCGTATTCAGCTTCCTCGGCCCTGCTCATCTGCGCCTCCAGTTCAGCTTTCCGTGCCTCCTCAGCCGCCGCTTCGGCCTCGGCCCGGGCCAGCCGCTTCTGATAGCGGTGCAGACGCCAGCCGTTGAGGAACTCGGAGATGCCGTAGAAGATGCAGGCAATGCCGAGGATGGTGAACGGCAGCGAGGCACCCTCCTGGGGCTGGCAAACTACATAGATGCCGGCTGCCAGGATGAGCAGCGGCAACACAAACACCGACCACGTGAGCGGAACCACCTTACGGAAACGGATGAGCGACCAGCACTGCGTTATGTCGGCCAGGTCGGACATCTCATAGCAGCTCTGCGCCGTCAGTTCGAGCATTAGCTCAAGCAGCTTGTTCTTTGTTTCGTTTTCGTGATGCATAGTTCGGTTACTTTAGGTGTGCGAGGTGCCCCCGCCCCTCCCTTACGGTGCGGGGCGGGGGGATGGTTTACGGATTGGTGTCGTCGCCGGTGTCGCCGGTGTCGTCGCCGTCGCCCTGGTCGCCCAGCGCAGCCAGCTTAGCGGCCATGGCTGCTTGCTCGTCGGCCAGCGCCTTGCGCATGGTCTTCTTCAGGGCCGTCTTCTCGAAGGTTGCCTTCTGCACCTCGTTGCTGAACTCGGGCGAGGGGCGGAAGCGCAGGTTCACATGCGTGATGTAGTGGGCGGTGAGGTCCTCCACCTTGGCCTGGCCCTTGGAGGTCAGGGTGGGATAGATAGTGCCCAGGTCGCCCAGCACGATGCGGTTTCCCTTCAGGATTTCGCGCTTGGCAATGTCCACCACGGCGCGCATCACAGCCACGCAGTCGGTGCGGGTTACGGTGGTTTCGGCAGTGACCTGCTCGGCCATGTCGGTAAAATTGAACTCCTCGCTGTTGATCACGGCATAGGCCTTGGTGGTGCCCTTGACGGGGTTCTTCTTCAGGCAAACGCCATACTTGATAACTCCCATAGTTGTAATCAGATGTTTTAGAGGTTAAACATTTCGGTTATTGCTCGTCCGGCTCAGCCCCCCCATGGCGATAGGCGCCTGTTGCCTTGGGAACCTACGTGTGTGCACAGGGCAATACCTGTGTGTGCACGGCAGGACTCGGGTGCTTGGCTAAAAAAGCAGTGCAAAGTTACGAAGAAAACGGCGGGCGGTCAAGCCTTTTTGCACCAATCTGCAAAAAACTTCACTTCTCAAATGTGCCGTTTTGGGCCGTTTCTCTGTATTTTTCCAGAGATTCCAATGCGCGCTGCCTTTTTGTCTGCCAGCGGGCAAGCAGCTCTCGTTCAGTGGTTTCCAACTTGCCCGTCACGGCCAGTTGGCGCACAAACCCCATCGCATAAGTGGCCGTACAGTTGTCGCTGAGCTGTCTGTGCTTTTTCAGCAGGTTGTAGGCCCAGCGCGGCACCACTTCGGCCTCTTGCCGCAGGCGCTGCAATTCACGCTCGCTCATGCTCTGCAGGGCGCTGTCCACATAGGCCGATGTGTTCACAGGTGCCGCCTTTCGTGCCTTGCTCTCAAACTGCGGCTCGTAGGTTTTCCACTTGGCCAGCCTGCCGCCGATGCTCCATGTGCGCTCCAGCTCCCAGCGCATCTTGGTGCCTGTCCGGTTTGGCTCGGTCCAGTACTGGTAGAAGGCGTTGCACATGTCGGGGCCGTACTTCCCGACGTATGGCCGTATGCTTTCGGCGAAGGCCTGCATGCGCTCCTCCATGCTCGCGCGCGCGCCCTGCTGCCCCTGTGCTTCCGCCCCGCCGGGTTCTTTTCCCGAAGCCTCGCGCGCGGTGTGTGTGGCGGTTGTAAAACCGCAACAACCCTTTCTTCTTTCTTTGTTTTTTTCTTTCTTTGCAGGGGGTGTGGGGGCGCTTTCTTTCGTTTTTTCTTCTTTTTCTTTGTGGGCGGCATCTTTCTCTGCATTTTTACAGAGATAATCTCTGCTTTTTTCCATAGAAATCTCTGCATTTTTACAGAGATAATCTCTGCTTTTTTCCATAGAAATCTCTGCATTTTTACAGAGATAATCATTGCATTTTTCCACAGATTTGTGCCTCCCGCCAGCGCCACGGCACACATCGTCGGCATTCAATCCCGTAAGCCGGATTCTTTGCGTGTAGCCGCTGACACGGCATTTGAAAACACCTGGCTGCGCCAAGCCGCGCACGACAGGACAACAGCATGCAGAGGGGGGGTGCGCCGGAAACGGTGCACCCCCCTCTCTCGCTCTGTATGTATCCTCACTTCCTGCCCTTGACAAACTGGGTGGGGGTGATGCCGAAATGGCTCTTGAACTGGCGCGTGAAGTGCTGGGGATAGTCGAAGCCCAGCTGTTCGGCCACCTGGCCTATGGGAGTGCTGCCGGCCAGTAGCTCCTTGGCACGCTGCATGACGAAACGGCGAATGATGTTCGAGGCGGTGTCGCCCGTGAGCTGGCGTATCAGGTCGCCGAAGTAGTTGGGCGAGAGGAACAGCTCCTGGGCACAGTAGCGCACGGTGGGCAGGCCGAGTTTCTGCTGCAGCCCATCGCGGTAGTAGTTTGCCAGCAGGCTTTCGAAGCGGAGCAGGAGGTCGTCCTTTTCGCTGGATGGAGCGGACAGCTGGAGGGCGTAGAAGCGGGCTACGTGCTCGAGCACCAAGCCTATCAAATGCACCAGAATAGGGCGGCTGTGGGCATCGTCCGCGGTGGTGGCTTCCTGCCGGATGTGCTCCAGCAGGTTCACAATGGTCTGCCGCTGCGGGTCACTCATGAGCAGCGCCTCGCTGGTGTTGTAGGTGAAGTAGGTGTAGGAGGGCAGGCGGCGCTCCACATCGGTGCCGTGCAGCAGTTCGGGGTCGAACAGCAGCGCCCATCCTTTGGTGTGTATCTCCTGTCCCGTGTCGGCCTTGCCGCCTATCTGCCCGGGCGCCACGCACATCAGTGCATGGCGGTGCAGGTCGTAGGTGGTCAGTCCGTAGGTGAGCTGCTCCAGCGTTTCATCGCCGATGAACATGGCATAGACATCGTAGTTGTTCAGCGAATGGCGGCAGTGCTCCAGCTCGTCGTAGTGGATCACCGAGACGAGCGGATGCAACACGGGGGCGCCTATGTAGCGGGCGTAGTCGTTGACGTGTTTTACCTTTAATATCTTCTCCATGGTGGGGCAAAGATAGGAAGAAAAACCGTTAATCAGTGGTTTTGGTTGAAAAATCCGTAATGGATGTAGGCGAAGATGTCGCAAAAAAGGCTATCTTTGCGCGGAAAAACCTGATATGCGATGCAGAATATGAAAAGAACTGTGCTCTGTGCCTCCTGGTGGCTGCTCGGCATGCTGACGGCAAGCGCCCAAGTGACCGTGCGCGTGGACTGCTCCCAGTGGGAGGAATTTCCGCTGGTGAAGAAGATAGGCCTGTACCAGACGCCGCTGGTGTCCAGGGAATGGCTGGACCGCGATTTCCCCAAGCTGAACGAACTGGAAGCGCGAAGCATGCGCTATGAAATGGCCATGGGCAAGGACGACCTCTACGGCCAGCCGTGTGTGGTGGGAACGGCGCAACGACCCGTCTATTCGCTGACCGAAGTGAACTACCTGCTGACGCACGCCCAGAAATACTGTCCGGTGCTGGTCATCAGCCAAGGCTACACGCCCACCATCCTGCAGCGGCGCCCCACGGTGTGGGAGGGATTCATGGATCCGCCCACCGACCTGAGCACGTGGGCCGACATCAACGAGCGGCTGGCCTCGGAGTGGAAGAGCAAGGGCTACACCAACAGCTATGTGGAGGTGTGGAACGAGCCCGACCTGACGGATGGCTTCTTCACGGGCACCTTGGACGACTATCTGGCCATCTACGAGGCGGCTGCCCCGGCCGTGCGCAAGGGCAATGCCGACATCAAGGTGGGCGGGCCGTCGGGGGCCTTCAACTGGTGGCACCAGCCGCTGGTGGACCGCGTCAAGGCCAAGCAACTGCCCCTGGACTTCCTGTCCGGACACGCCTACGGGCCGGACTACCTGTGGCAACTGGACGGCATGCGCAGCGCCCTGAACAACCTGGGGCGGAACGAGGCCGAAATGCTGCTGACGGAGTATGCCCCCTACGTACCGGCCGACTACCAGAAGGACGGGCCGGTGGAACATGCCGAGTCGGCCATGACGTTTTTCAATGCCCTGCCCGGCTTGCTGTCCTATACAGACCTGACGCAGGTGAACTGGGCCCAGTACATCGACCCGGGCTTCTTCGTGGGCGACAAGATGGGACTGATCGACCGTGACAGCGGCAGCCGGAAGGCGCTGTTCAATGCCTTCAAGCTGTACGGCCAGATGCCTGCCGACCGCTGCCTGCTGACCACCACCGGAACGGCTGTGAAGGGCATGGCCTCGGCCTCGACCGACTGCGTGACGGCCGTGTTGTGGAACACGCAAGACGGCGAGCAGCAGCTGGCCCTGACGCTGACGGATATCCCCTTCCGGAGCGGCACGCTCGAAGTGTACCATATAGACGAAGGGCATAACAGCTGGTATGAAACCCGAAAAGGCACGCTGACAGCCAGCCGGTCGGAGCGCGTGGAACTGGCCGACGGGACATTGCAACTGGCGGATGTGGTGCGTGGCCGGGGCGTTTGTTTCGTGCGCCTGGTTGCCGATGGCGCGGGCACACTCTTCCCGCAGCAGAAGCTGGGCACCATCGTACGCACGCATCAGTGGTTCCCCAAGCGCACGGCCGTGGCTGCCTATGCACTCTTCGACCCCAAGACGTGGACGGTGCGCCTCTCTTCCAACAAAGATGCCGCCGGCCAGGCGCTGGTGGGCATGGAGGTGCAGCGCATGCCGAACTACGTAAAGGTGGAGGGCGTAAGCGATGGCAAGGTGCAGCGCCGCAACATCAACTCGACCCTCAATATTCGTGTGGATTATCAGTGCACCGACGGGCAATATGTGCATGCCGTGGTGTACCACGGCGGCATCTACCAGGCACGACGCACGGCGACACTGCCGTGGGGTACGGGCCGGCAGCCAGACGAAGTGATTGAGGTGGACAACCTGAACGACTTCACCATTGATGTGGCCGGGCACAAGCCGTCCGGTTTCAGCGGGCGTGTGCTCGTCTCGTTCGAGATGCAGGCCGTGGGAGCCGGCGTGAAGCAGAAATTCCAGCTGAGCAGGGGCTCTGCCACAGGCGTGGAAGCGGTGCGCGGCACCGATGCAACGGACCGGAACACGGGCAAGGCGCCAGCTGTATATAGCCTGGGCGGACAGCGCAGGGCACGGCTGCTGCGTGGCGTGAATGTGGTGAGGGATGCCGCCGGCGCCGGGCACAAGGTGTTTGTGGCAAAATAGAGGGACACGCCCCCTTCGGCAAGGCTGACACAAGGCAACAAAACGCTGCGGCCAGGCAAAAAAAGCGCCATTTAGTTGGCGCGTTCGGCAGAAGCCCGTATATTTGCAGCCATGAACGTGCGTGTGAAACGACTAATGGCCTCGTGGGTGCTATTGGCAGTATATGTGCCAATACTCGTTGTCGCGTCGCTACACATGCATCCTTCCGAAATGCTGGCGCAGAACACCTGCGACGAGTGCGTGCATCACAACTGTGGCGGCCACATGGGGCAGCAGACCGTGTTTGTCCATGCTTGCGTTCTCTGCCAGTTCCTCACCCTGCCTATGCTGCCCGTAGCATTAGCTACGATTATTATATATAATAAGGTGTTCAAGGCCCAGCCTCAGTTGTGCCAACGCGACATTTGCGTGGCACGCCGCAGCATAGTGGGCCTCCGTGCACCCCCGTCTGTTTGATACTTTTAGACACACACACCGTTTCTTTTCGGCTTGCGCCCCACGTTGAACCACAGGGCGGGGCCCGTATTCAAACAGACAGATAGATGATAGTCAATTTGCTGACTGCTGCGCTCATGGCGGTGGCAGTCAATGATTCGACCGTCACGCTCCAATCCGTAACCGTCAGCGGTCAGCAGCGGCGCAACTACCAGATGCGTTCGTCGCACTCGTCCGTGCAGGTGGGGCGTGAGTATATAGGTCATAACTTTGCCGGCAGCCTGATGCAAACCCTGGAGGGCCTGCCGGGTGTGAAGGCCATGGCCATCGGCAGCGGGCAGTCCAAGCCCGTGATCCGCGGCTTGGGCTTCAACCGCCTGGCCGTGACGGAGGACGGCATCAAGCACGAGGGCCAGCAGTGGGGCGACGACCACGGGCTGGAGATAGACCAGTTTGCCATAGACCGTGTCGAGGTGATCAAGGGCCCGGCAGCCCTGCTCTACGGCAGCGATGCCATAGGCGGCGTGCTCAGCCTGTACACCAACCACGTGCCGGTGGAGCCATTCAGCGGCAGCGTGCAGCTGTTCGGCCGCAGCAACAACGAGCAGGTGGGCCTCTCGGCCAAAGTAGAGGGCCGCAAGGGGAACTTCTTCTACCGAGCCAACACCACGCTGATAGACTATGCCGACTACCGCGTGCCAACGGACAGCATCCAGTACTATTCCTACTGGATCAAGCTGCACCGCCAGCGCCTGCGTAACACCGCCGGCTGCGAACGCGACGGGAGTGTGATGCTGGGCTATGCCGGCTACCACTTCCACACCGACGTGCGCCTTTCGGACAGCTACTCCAAGAGCGGCTTCTTTGCCAATGCCCACGGCCTGGAGGTGCGCCTGTCCGATATAGACTATGACCGCTCGCGGCGCGACATCGACCTGCCACACCAGTGGGTGAACCACCTGAAGGTGCTCAGCCACACCAGTTGGCGTACAGGCGACCTCTCGGCCGAACTGAGTCTGGCCTATCAGAACAACCTGCGCGAAGAACGCTCGGAGCCCATCAGCCACGGCTATATGCCCACGCCGCCCGACTCGCGCGAACGGCGCTTCAACAAAAGCACCTATACGGGCCTGCTCGGCGTGCGCTACGCTGTGGCCAACCATGCCCTGCGTGGCGGCCTGAGCACCGAGCACCAACACAACCGCCGCAGCGGCTGGGGCTTTATCATCCCCGACTTCGAGACGAGCAGCACTGGCGCTTACATCACCGACCGCTACACCGTGCGCGACAACCTGATTGTCAATGCCGGCATGCGTCTGGACTACGCCCGGACACATATACACGGCTATGAGGACTGGTTCGCCACGCCCGTGGGCGACAAACGGGTGTACCTGCAGCGCTCGGCCGACCAACGGCGCCACTTCACCAGTTTTACGTGGTCGGCCGGTGTGAATTACAGCGTGGGGCAGTGGGTAGTGAAGGCCAACGTGGGCAAGTCGTTCCGCGTGCCTATACCCAAGGAACTGGGGGCCGATGGCGTTAACTATCACATCTTCCGCTACGAACGTGGCAATGCCGAGCTCGACCCGGAGCAGTCCTATCAGCTGGACGCCACCTTCAGTTGGACCTCCCGACCCCTCGCTTCCCGCTGCGGCGGTGTGGTCTTGGAAGTGCAGCTGGAACCCTACGTGAACTACTTTCCCAACTATATCTATCTGAATCCAACCTCCGACTATGTGGAAGGCTTGCAGCTATACCACTACACGCAAGCGCGTGTGCTGCGTTGGGGCTTCGAGGCCGAAGCTACCTGCCATGTTGGGCGGCACTGGGAGGCCCACCTCCAGGGCGAATACCTCTATGCACGCCAGCAGTCGGGCCTGAAGAAAGGCTATACCTTGCCCTTCTCCACGCCCTGGAGCACCGATGCAGGGGTGAAATATCTGTTCGATGCAAAAGGCAAGGGCTTTGTGGGGCTGAACGCCCATGTGGTGGGCAGCCAGCACGAAATAGTGCCCCCGGAAATGCCTACCGACGGCTATTGGACGCTGAACCTCTCGGCCGGAAAGGACTTCGGCCTGTCGGACAGGATGAGGCTCAATGTGGCGTTGCACGCGGACAACCTGCTGAACCGACGCTACTACGATCACACCAGCTACTACCGTCTGATTGATGTGCCCGAACCGGGGCGCAACATCTCGGTGAAGGTGGGGTTGGAGTTTTGAGAAAGAAGTGCCGCCAACGCACTTTCTCCCCATAAATAACAACACACTAAAAAGCATTAAAACATCATGAAAAAGAATATCTTCCAGAGCCTCATAGTGGCTCTAATGTGCACAACTGCCCTCGGCCTCAATGCCTGCGGCAGCGACGATGAAAAAGACATGGCGAAGCCCGACATCAACAATCGGGGCGTGACGGAGAATCCCATCAACTGCCAGGTGTATCAGCCTGGCGACACCATTTACGTCTGTTATCACTTTGAGGACGATACGGAGCTGGGCAACTACAACATCGAGATTCACGGCAACTTCGACCACCACAGCCACAGCACAGAAAGCAACAGCGACGAGGACGAGTGTCAGGGCATCGAACCTGAGCGCCAACTGCCCGACACAGCCTGGGTGTTCAATCAAAGCTACGCCATACCGCAGGGCCTGCGCTCCTACGTGGCACAAGTGAAAATACCCATTCCCAAGGAGATAACGCTCCCGTCGAAGGACAATCCCCAGCAGCTCGTGACCCGCAACACGCGCCTGGGCGATTATCATTTCATGATACGCCTCACCGACCGCGCCGGATGGCAGCAGCTTAAGGCTGTGGCCATCAAGGTGGGCCAGTGAGGCGCATTCGGGTTCAAAAACGCTTTGGAGAGTCGGTTGCTTAGCGTACTAAAACCGACTTTCCTTTTACTACGTACAATCCTTTGGGCAGGTTGTTTGCACTGTCGCTGCTCACTTGGCGGCCAGACAGGTCGTAGATGCCAGGCTGTCCCTGCCCAGTGTTGGCGGCGGCATGCTTTTCGTCGGGGGCTTGTACCGTGCCAATGCCATCGGCAGGGTCGGCCTTCTTATTGCCCAGGCGCAGCAGGCGTACACCGTGGCTGGGCACATTGGTGCTGATCACGCCCGTGGCGGTGCCCAGGTCGGAATGTTCCCAGATGTCATACACAGGCACGGCCTCGTCGGCCTTGTAGCCTAACGTGGTGAGGTCGAAGGTATATACTTCGTCCTTGGTCACGTTGATAATGAACTCCATGGTTGTGCCGCTGGCGGACGTGTTGTCGGTGTCGCAACTGGAATCGTAGCCGCATAGGGCGCGGAAGGTCTTGTAGGTGTGTCCTTCGGGCAGGTCGTAAACCAGTGTGCATTGGGCATTCAGGCCGAGACCGGTGTTGTAGGTCTTTCCCTCCACGCGCAGCGGCCCGTTCTCTACGTTGCGGTTCACATGCAGCGAGCCCCACTCAGAGGTGTAGGACGAAGCGGTGAGGGTGGTGAGCGACACTTCGTTGCCTTCGGCGTCGATCAGAACGGGGTCGATCAGGTCGGCGCGGTCGTAGGCAAAGCCGTCGCCCCAGTTGCTCACCACGATTTGCAGCTGAGTGGCCCCTTCGATGTCAGCCTCCAATGTCTTGGATTTGGTGCCGTTGCGCGAGATGAGCCCCGAACGGGCGGCTGCGTTGTCCTGTTCGGCAGCCAACGGGTTTTGGTCGAACACGAAGAAACGGATGCTGGTGGTGGCACCTGCTTGGTTGATACCGGAGTCGTCGGCTGCGGCCATGGCGCGGAAACGCACCACGTCCATGTCGGTGGGAATCTGGAAGAAGATGGCGGCGTTGGCATCGGTCGAGAAGCCGCGGTCGTAGGTCTGCCCCAGCACCTTCATCTTGCCGCCGTGGTCCACGTTGGCGTTCTCGCGCACACGGTTGAAGTAGGACTTGGTGTAGTCGCGGGTCTTGTACTGGCCCGTCAGTGCCACCTCGGTGCCGTCGCGCAGCAGCAGCGTGGGATTGATCCAGTCGGCATGGTCGTAGTTGTAGTTGTCGCCGCCGTCATCGACCACCAGCACCAGGGTCTTGCTGCCTTCAGGCCAGGGTATATCCACGCTGACGGCGTGCCCGTCGGTGGTGTAGGCCACGGTCTCGGAGCGGTACAGCGCCTTCTGCCCGACAATCCACCGCGTGTTGTCGCGCTGGAACAGTGCCAGGTAGCGGTTGCCCGTGGCCGGGTCGGTGGAGGTCCAAACGGTGTGCCCGTTGTCCTCGTCGGCCAGCACCTGGTGTGCGTCCTGTCCGTACTTATGCATCTGGTGGTATTCCTCGTTGTTCAGGAGCGAGAGCGTGAAGGCGTCGTTCTTGGTCATTTCGCCGCCGAAGAAGAGGGGCGAGTGGCAAATGCCCCACAAGGTCATCATGGTGCGCTGCTCGTTCTGTGTCAGTTGTGTCCAGTGGCCGGGGTCGGCGTTGCAGTAGCCAGGGTCGGCAATGGTGGCAGCGATGTGGCCCAAGGGCAGCATGTCGCAGTCGGCATAGTTGCCGGGGCGTGTGACGTTGCTCCAGAAGTTAGCCTCGGGGAACACGGCGTCCACGGCGCTCCAGTTGTCCCATAAGTCGTCCATCATGCGCCACATATTGGCGTTCTCCAGGCAGTCCTGTGCCTTGTCGAAGGCCGTCTTTCCCGGGCTCAGGGAGAGCACGATGGGGCGGCCCGTCTGGTCGATGGCACGTCGGATCATCCGAACCTCGTCGGTGTAGAAGGGTCGGGAGAGGTCGTCGATTTTCAGGAAGTCCACGCCCCATTCGGCATAGAGATCCATGATGCTGTTATAGTAGAGCTGACCATATTCATTATCGCGCACGCGTTGGTTGTCGCCCAGCCAGCCGCATGGGGACGTGGTGCCGTTGTACACCTGTGTCCAGGGGGTGTGCTCGCTTCCTTTGAGCTTGTAGTTGCTGCCTACAACCACTTTGGGCACGCCTCGCATCAGGTGAATGCCGAACTTCAGGCCCATGGCATGCAGCTTGTCGGCCAGCGCCTTGAAGCCTTGGTTCTTTCCATCGACCATGCAGGAGGGGAAGCGCGTGGGCGAGGGCAGGTAGCGGCCGTACTCATCCAGCACGTAGTCTTGATTGCCGTTTTGGTTGTACCACCCACCGCCTAAGGAGGGGTGGTTGCAGTACCAGCGTATGTCTATGACCACGTACTGCCATCCGTGGCGGACAAGGTCGTTATCCACCAGGTACTGCGCGTTTTGCAGCACCTCCTTCTCGGTGACGGAGGAGAAATAGCAATCCCATGAGTTCCAGCCCATGGGAGGCGTTGTTGCCCATGTGCGGAAGGTGGCCATGTCTTCTTCGGCCTGGACGGTGCCAAGAGTCAGGAGAAATGCCAATGCGGCGGCGCTCAACCGTCGGAACGAGTGTAGTGTGTGCATAGTGTAGTATGTGTTTCTTAATCTGCCAAAATAGGTCTGATGCCGGTTTGGGCGGGATCGTAACGAACGATGCTACAGCCGGCGGGCAAGTCGTCGAAAGCTTTGCTGCTTACTTTTGCATTTTGGTTGATGTGAATCTCCTTAAGGTTGGGACAGCCCGTGAGGGCATAATCCTGAAACTCCAGCGTGGTCTCGTCGAAATGAATCACCTCGACATTGGGCAAGCCTTCTATCAGCTTGCTGGTAATCTTGGCGATGGGCGCGAACTTGATCTCGGTCTTGTTGCCGGGTGCATAGAGCAGTTTCAGGAAGGTGGTCTTCTTGCCTGTGGTGATGTATTTGATGCTGTAAACGCATCCGTCATACTCGTTGATGTTGTGGTTCTCCTCGTTCAGCACATATACGTTGAGCAGGTTCGAGCCATGCTGCTTCAGTCCTTGTACATACTGGCCGATGCTATAAATGTTGAGGCTTAGGTAGAGCTCTCGCACATGCTCGTTGATGCCGTCGATGGGGTCGAAGGCCGTGATGCGATAGCCGAGTGCTCCGAAGGGCACGCTCACCTGCTCTTCGTCGGTGAGAACCTGGCGTATGTTGAAATGCTTGTCGCGGAAGTCATACACGAATCGGTCGTCCTGCGCCAGCGGCATGTCGATGTTCCAGGGCTGAAGGGTGGCTTTATACTGGCTCAGGTCGGCCTTCATCCTGTACACATTGGTGCGGTTGGTGGGGTCGGCTACATACCAGACCCCATCGGCCAGGGCATAGACCCAGGCATGTCCGCCGGTGTTGGCCAGGAAGCCCGTAGCCACGGTGGCTTTGATGCCTTGTGTGTGCAGCATGGCCACCATCAGGTTGGAGTAGCCCTGGCACACGGCCACGCGGTTC
The DNA here is from genome assembly GCA_017526905.1 of Bacteroidaceae bacterium. Classification (GTDB taxonomy): domain Bacteria; phylum Bacteroidota; class Bacteroidia; order Bacteroidales; family Bacteroidaceae; genus Physcousia. The sequence goes on from JAFXQT010000010.1 coordinate 20,099, forward strand.
TTGAACACGCTGTAGGCATCCTGGTCCTTGTAGTCGTATTTGATGTTGGTGTGAATCCACTTCAGTATAGCCAACATTTTGGCATACTGCGTTTTCTCGGCGGAAAGGATAGAGCCCTCAACAAACGCCTTCACCTCGGCCAGGTGCTCATCGGTGATCTCTACGCTGTTCAGGCTGGCAGCCATGTTCGTGTCGGCTTCGCACATCAGCTTGTTTACATGCTCTGCAACGGCGGGGTCGTTGTAGTAGTGATTGTAGTCTTCGGGGTCTGTGTAAGCGCCCGTCAGCAGTTTCTCGCCATTGCGCCGCGCAAACAGTTCATTGTTGGGTGCCAGCTGCTTGACCTGTCCCTTTTGGGTGGGCGGGGTGGCCATGTCGTTGAGTTCGTCGCCGTTTGAGCAGGCAGTGAGCATGGCAGCGAGGCTCAGAAGATAAAAGGTAGTTTTGAGTTTCATAGCTTCATCTTTAGATATTGTGCTGCAAAGATAGACATTAATCTTCTTCCGGCAAAAAAAGTGGGGCAAAGAATTTGTCTGTTGGCCTCTATCCGTAAAAATGGTCGAAGAATCAGTAATATGGGTAGTGGAACACGCGTGCCAATGCCCTACCTTTGCGGCCGTATTCAACAGAAAGTAATGATTATGGGAAAGAGACTTTTTCTTTTAATGTTTTCAGCCGTGATGGCAGCGTGCAGCAGTGAGGAAGTGGGACGGGCGAGTGCGCAACCTCCTGCCAACACGGGAAAGACGCTGGTGGCCTATTACAGCTACACGGGCAACTGCCGCAGCATCGTCGGCACGCTGACCAGCCAACTGGCGGCCGATGTGCTGGAAATCCAACCGGCTCAGAAGGGACAACGCTATGAGGCCAACGGCTACGCGTTGGGCACACAACTGCTCAATGCCATCAAGGCTGCCCCCGACCAGGCAAGCAGCTATCCGGCCATCGACCCGGTATCCACCTCGCTGGACGATTATCAGAACATCATCATCGTTACGCCGTTGTGGTGGAGCCAGATGGCGGCCATCATGCAGACCTTCCTTTTCAACTACGGTCCTCAGATGGCCGGCAAGCATGTCGGCCTCATCGTGTCCAGCGCCAGCAGCAGTATCAGTCAGGTGGTGGCCGACAGCCGGCGTTTGGTGCCAGATGCCACGTGGATGGGCGAGGCGCTCTGGATCAACGACCGTAACCGCAGCAACACGGCCACGCTTGTTTCCGAGTGGCTGGCCAAACAAAACTTCCAATCAGCAACAGCAGAGAGCAAGGAAATGAATATCACTATCAACGGGCAGACACAACGTGTCGCACTTGCCCAAAACCAAGCAGCCCGTGCGCTGGCAGCGAAACTGCAGGACGGCCCCCTCACCGTGACGCTCAATTCCAGTGGCGGCTTCGAGATTTGGGGACCGCTGGGCTTTTCGCTGCCCACGAGCAATGAGCAGATCAAAGCACAGCCTGGCGATGTGGTCCTCTACAACGGTAGTAACATTTGTCTTTTCTATGGCTCGAATTCCTGGAGCTACACCCGGCTGGGCCGGATCGAAGGGCTTTCGGAAGCCGAACTGCGTTCCTTCTTGAGGGTTGGAGAGAGCAACATCAGTGTGACGCTATCGGCAGCAGCGACCCCCACAGCGGTCGGCAGGATCCGTGGCGCAAAGGCCAACGACAACTGCTATACGCTCAGCGGTCAGCGCACCGACAGGCCTTCTGGCGGTGTGTACATCAGCAATGGAAAGATCCGGGTGAAGGGCGGAAAATGAGGCTGAAGGACTATTCTTCTGGCTCAACCTCTTCGTAGGTGGCATCCTCGGCGTCGCGCATAGAAGCCTCCATCGTTTCGCGCGCGACGGCGGCCGCAGCAGCTTCGGCCTGTTGCTTGGCAAGCCGCTTCTGGTAGCGATGCAAACGCAGGCCGTTGAAGAACTCGGTGACACCATAGCAGATGCAGGCTATGCCCAGGATTGTGAAGGGTAGGGAAGCGCTCTCCAGTGGCTGGCACACCACATAAATGCCGGCGGCTAAGATGAGCAGTGGCAACACGAATACCGACCACGTCAGCGGCACCACCTTGCGGTAGCTGATGAGTGACAGGCATTGGCTGCCGCCGGCCAGAACCATGAGTCCGCCCAGCACATACATCAGGATGTTCACAAACTGGTTGGGCATCAGCAGCAGGAATACGCCAAAGGCGAGGCTGCCGATACCCACCACGGGAAACATCGGCACCAGCATGGAACCCGGAGGGATGGGCTCGCCTGCTTCCTCGGCGGCACGAAGCATCTTCTGCCGTTGGTGGCTGTTCACAAAGTAACCGATGATGGCCACCACGCCTGAGAACGTGAACAGGCCGCCGATGATTTGAACCAGCACGGTGGTCATGGTCTCAGGGTTGCTAACCAGCAGGAAACCGACGAGCATGGCGCATAAGGCGCGGAAAATGTATGAGCTGAGAATCTTCATGTGATGGGTATGTGTTCAGAATGTTAGTGTTGATGTCATCGGCAGCCGCGTTATTGGCTTCGATGCGTTGCGCAAAGATAACCATTTTGTGGCCAACCATGCACTGTTTGGGGTAAAAAAGCGCAAAAATGCGAGAAAAAAGGAAAAAACTTTAAGCATTAAGCGCTTAGTTCCAAACTTTTCCTTACCTTTGCGCCCGAATTAAAGCAATTTGTCGCGTGAAGATTCAAGAAATCATCTGCGCCCTTGAACGTTTCGCGCCGTTGCCCTTGCAGGAGAGCTATGATAATGCCGGCCTGCAATGCGGACTGACAACGGCGGAGGTTTCAGGGGCTTTGTTGTGTTTAGACGTGACCGAAGAGGTGCTTCAGGAAGCCATCGATCTGGGGTGCAATCTGGTGGTGAGCCACCATCCGCTGCTCTTCCACGGGCTGAAGACGGTTACCGATGCCACCCTGGTAGAGCGTTGCCTGCGCCTGGCCATACAGAACGACATCTGTATCTATTCTGCCCATACGAACCTGGACAATGCCGAGGACGGTGTCAACTTCCGCATCGCCGAGAAGTTGGGGCTGATTGATGTGCAGTTTATCTGTCCCCGCACACTGACGGTGGGCACCCGGACTGTGCGCTGCGGCAGTGGTGTGCTGGGCTATCTGCCTGCGCCGGAGGACTCGCTCGCGTTCCTGCAGCGTGTCAAACAGGCGTTTGGCGTGGAGGCGCTGCGACACAATCAACTTTTGGAGCGCAACATCCAGAGCGTGGCCATCTGTGGCGGCGCGGGCGACTTCCTCCTGCCGGATGCCATCCGTGCCGAGGCCGATGCCTTCCTCACTGGCGAGATGCATTACCACGTGTGGTTCGGCCACGAACAGCAAATCCAGATTGCAGTGCTGGGCCACTACGAGAGCGAGCAGTTCACACGCGAGATATTTGAGCAGGTCATTCTCGGCGTAGCACCATCGTTGCCGGTGTATCACACCACCGTTTGCACGAACCCCATAATGGTGCTGTGAGAAAGTGAGAAAGTGAAAAGTGAGAAAGTGAAAAGTGAATCAAGTTTCGCAAGTGATGAGATGTAGCGCAGCAAAGCCCCAGAGGGGCTTGACATTGGTAGCCAGCCATTCCTATGGCTGGTACGGAATGCAGAGAGGAAAGCGTGCCTTTAGGTACGCGACCGCAAATAATATCGCGTACCTAAAGGCACGCTATCCTATAGCATGCAAGTTACCAGCC